>JBGOSR010000223.1:0-2511 GCA_041476065.1 Gaiellaceae bacterium | reverse complement strand
GCGGCACGCCGCTCAGAGGAGCCACTGCGGGAGACGCGCTCGAAGATGCGCGCGCGTTCGGCCTCAGCCATACCGAGGCCTTCGTCCGCCACGGAGACGAGAGCGAATCCGTCCTCACACCGGGCGGTGACGAGTACCGCTCCTCCCTGCGGCGAGCACATGACGGCGTTGGAGACGAGGGTCGTGAGCATCCGGGCCAGCTGCTCGGGATCGGCTGAGACGACCGGCCAGCCGTCTCCGTTCGCGCATTCGGCCACGAGACAGTGCCCGTCGCTCGTCGGCTCGACGAGGCTGATCGCGTTTGCGACCGCCGCCCCGAGCTCGACCGGCTCGTGATCGAGCACTATTGTGCCGGACTCGATCGCGGAGGCCGTGACGATGTCGTCGATCAGAGCCGAAAGCCGTGCGGCCGCCTCCTGGATGCGCAGGGGCGCCTCCCGCCGCGTCTCCTCGTTGTCACGAGTTCGCAAGAGCTCCGCATAGCCGGCAATCACGGCCAGTGGAGTCCTGAGCTCATGCGAAACGGTCGAGATCAGCTGATCGAGGAAGTGCTCGAGCTCGTGCTGAACGGCCGTCGCCATGCTTGCGGCGTGTCTCTTCTCGGGCGACGTCAGGTCGCTCACAGAAGACCGTTGCTGTGTGCGATCGAAACGGCCTCGGCCCGCCGGCGCACCCCAAGCTTCGAGAATGTCCGTGCGACGAGCGTCTTCACCGTTTCGCTTCCGACGTCGAGCGCTGCGGCGATCTCGACGTTGGTGGCGCCTGCGGCGACCAACCGGAGTACCTCCCGCTCCCTCGGACTCAACGCGGCCCGGCCCGGAGGTCGCCTCGGGTGGCGCCCGTCGAAGGCATGCTCGCCCCCGTAAGCCGTGCGGAGCGCCACCAGAAGATCCTCCGCCTTCCCGGTCTTCAACACCGTTCCCTGAGCTCCGCCCTCACGAGCCATCTCGTTGAAGCCCCGCTCGACGTTGGCCGTCATCAGCACGGCCGGGGTGCCGACCCCCTGGCGGCGAAGCTCGCGGACGAGCTCGGTACCAACCGCGTCAGGCAAGCGGTAGTCGACGAGCAGAAGATCGGTCGCACGCCGATCCGCCAGCCCCAGGGCCTCCGCAGCAGTAGCAGCCTCGCCCGCGAGGCGGAACTCGGAGCCCTGCAGTGCCAGACGGACCCAGCTTCGCACCATCGGGTCGTCCTCGACGAGGAGGACGGAAACCTCGCCCTCGGTCACGCCGCGATCCGCAGCTCGGGTATGAGAAAGGCGAACGCCTCCGCGAGAGCAGGATCGAACTGCGAGCCGGCTGCTTTCGCGATCTCAGCCAGAGCAACCTCGACGGAGAGCGCGCGCCGGTAGGGGCGGTCGTTCGTCATCGCGTCAAACGAGTCGGCGAGAGCGAAGATCCGAGCCGGAAGCGGGATCTCGCTACCGCTCAGACGATACGGATACCCGGTTCCGTCCCATCGCTCATGGTGCGCAGCAACGACCTGACGCCCGAGCCTTCCGAGGAAGGGGATGCCGGCAACGATGCGCTCGCCGAGAACGGTGTGATACCGCATCGTCTCCATCTCCGCCTCGTCGAGCGGCCCTGGCTTCAAGAGGATCGCATCGGGGATCCCGATCTTCCCCAGATCGTGCAGGAGAAAGCCGTACTCGAGCTCGGTGTCGGCCGCCAGACCAGGCGCGACCTCCCGAGCCAGCCGCATCGCCAAACCGGCCACACGCTCGGCGTGCGCGCCAGTCTGGTCATCGCGTAACTCGAGCGCGGCGGCGAGGGCCCTCACCGTGGTGTTGTAAGAGTCGTTGAGCTGCGCGAGGGCCTCCTCCGCCCTCCGGCGTTGCGCCCGCTCCTCACCATGGAGGTGACGAAGCTCCTGGGCGTACCTCAACGCTTGTGCGATCGCAAGTTGCTCTTCCACCCGGCGCCACCTGCCTCCAAACCGTCTCGCCTCTCCGGCGCATGACAATTGTTCACCGATGTTTTCGGCACAAACCTCGGCGAGCTTTACCCCTCGTCGCTGCGAGAACGAGGATCGCGTCGCGGGAGCCGGCGACCGTCGACCTGCTCTACGGCGACCACGAGGGCGGCCTTCGGGTCAGCCGGTTCGTCTTGCTGCCGCACCACGACGGCCAGTGGATCGCAGCTCCTCTCCGCTTCGCCTACGACTCAGCAACGAAACAGGACGGCGAACCCAGACCCTGGGGAATTTCGATAAGCAGATCCGAGGAGTCTGGCGCGAGCGCGGGCATCTGCTGCAAGGCGACGTTCGCCAAGGCGAACGGCTGGACGCCCGAGAAGCCTTTGCAGTCCGTCGGGCCACGGCCGCGGTAGAAACTTCCGGTAGAAAGAACGGCCCAACCCGTATGGTTGAGCCGTTCTGTCGAGACGTTCATCATCTATGGGCGCTCCCGACCGGCGTCGGCCCGCGCGCGCACAAGAAGCGAGCAGATCAGAGCCTCAGCGCGCCGCGACACACCACGATCCCCGGCGAGCCCAAACCGTCAAAAGGGCGCCG
>JBGOSR010000222.1:0-2548 GCA_041476065.1 Gaiellaceae bacterium | reverse complement strand
CGAGCGACGGTCCTGGGCGCACTGGCGGCTTCACGCGAAGCCGGCCACGACCTGACCTTCCTGCTCGCAGAGAGGGACGACTGGCCGAAGGAGCTCTACCGGAAGCTCGGCTTCGACGAGATCGCCTGCGTGTACGAGTTCATCCGCCCGGCGAACTGAGTGGGTGCTCAAACATCGCGTGGCCGGTCTTGGGATCGATGAGATAGATCCCGGGTCGATTGAAGACTCCACCCGCGCAGTCACCGCCCGGAAGGACCCTGACCCGCGCACGGCCAGCCTTTGACCACCCGACGACGTAGCTCACGGGAGCCGTGCGCCAATCGCGCTCGCCTGTGACGACGCGAGGCCGTCCGCCCGCGAACGGGATGAAGAAGGCGTGCGCCGAGTCGCAAGGGTGATCCCACTCCGCCAGCACCGTCTTTCCGTCAGGCGAGTCAAGAGCGACGAACCACTGCCCGTCCTGCCCGGGCCCTTGACTCGGAAGCGGAGGCTCAGCGATTCGGCGCCACCGACCGTTCAACAGCTGACGTTCGATCGTGGAGCGGAACCGATGATCTCGAAAGTTCAGGCAGAAGCGGTACCAGCCCTTGAGGGTGCAGTCGCCGGACTTCCCGCGAAGCGGCTGGACATGAGCCACGCGGACGAGCATCGTGCCGCCGGTGTGAGGATCGATGAGATAGACACCGGGCTTCTTCATGCCCCGTCCGCACCCGGACCCGAAGAGCCGCACGCGAGCCCGGCCGTCCTTCGCCCAGCCGATGGGGCTCGACTCAGGAGCATTCGAGAGATCTTGCTCACCGGTGACGAGGCGTGGCACGCCACCGTCCGCGGGAACGAAGAACGCCAACGACGTTTCGCACTCGCCCGACCACCTGGCGAGAAGCGTCCTTCCATCGGGAGAGAGCGTGGTCGACGCCCAGTAACCGACCCACGATCCGGGCGGCTGATAGCCGACCGGGCCCGCAACCTCCTGCCACGTGCCGTCACTCCGCAGGCGCTCGATCGATGCGCGGGCGGGCAAGCCACCGTCCTCGGCGGACGTGGGAACACCGCACCGGCGAAAGCCGGGAGGGCCGACCAAGCAGCCTCTGGTCCGCTCAGCGCTCGCGGGCTTCGATCCTGTGGGAGTACCGCCGCAACTCGCAACGAGTATCGCCACCAACAGGAGTGGGAACACCGATCGCACACGGGGATTCTCCCGAACCGATGTAACCGCTCTGTAACGGCTCAGCGCAGCGCTTTGAGCGCGGCAGAAAGCGACTGCTTGTTCTTCAGCACGCCCGCGAAAAGGTCGCCGTGCTTCTCGACTCTGCCGAGAACGGACTCCATCGTGAACGCGGCCGGGTCGAGGTTCTCGTTCACCTCGTTCCAGCGGAGGGGCGTCGAGACCGGAGCCCCTTCCTTCGGGCGCACCGAGTAGACGGACGCGATCGTCTTGCCTTCCCCGTTCTGGTTCGAGTCGATGAGCACGCCCCGCCGCTTCGCCTTCGACCACTCCGTCGTCACGAGCCCCTGGTGGGTCCGGGCCAGCGCGCCGGCGATGATCGCCGAGAACTCGCGCGTGTCCGCATACGTGTAGCGGCGAGCGATCGGGGCGAGGATGTGGATCCCGTCCGCGCCGCTCGTCTTGACGACGCTCTCGAGCTCGAGCGCGTCGAGCGCCTGCTTGACGAGCAGCGCGACCTCGACGGTCTCCGGAAACCCCACGTCGGCCGACGGGTCGAGGTCGAAGAGCACCCAGTCGGGCCGGTCGGGCTTGTCGACCTGCGAGTACCAGGTGTTCAGGTCGATGCAGCCCATGTTCACCATCCAGAGCAGCGCCAGTTCGTCGTTGACGAGGGGCGCTTCGATCCGCCGCCTCTGCCGAGGCTTGTCGCGCGTCGAGACGACGATCGACGCGGTCGGGATCCAGTCCGGCATCCCTTTCGGCGCATCCTTCTGGAAGAAGAACTTGCCCTGCCAGCCGTCGGGATAGCGCTTCATCGTGAAGGGCCGGTTCTTGAGGTGCGGCACGAGGACGGGCGCCACGCACCGGTAGTACGAAAGGAGGTCGCCCTTCGCGATCCCCTCCTCGGGCCAGAACGGCTTGTCGAGATTCGAGAGCTTGAGAACGCGCTTCCCCTTGCGGATCTCGCTCGGCATCGGCTCCGGGTCCTCGCGGTGCACGTCAGCCGCCGCCTTGTCCTCTCGGAGGCCCTTGTAGGAGGGCGCCCGCAATCGGCCATCGTGCGTCCACTCGACGAACTCGACCTCGGCGACGAGCTTCGGCTCGGCCCAGATCACCTCGCCTTTGCGCACCCGCGGCATCTTGGGGACGCTCTCGAACGGGGGCCTGCCGCGCTCGAGCGGCTTGAGCTTCCCGAGGAGCCGCTCGATCTCCTGTTGGTTGAAGCCGGTGCCGACGTTCCCGACGTAGACGAGCTCGCCGCCGCGGTGGACGCCGAGCACGAGCGCGCCGAACGAGCCCTCGCGGCGGCCGTGGCCGCGCGTGTAGCCGGCGATCACGAACTCCTGGCTCTGCTCGGTCTTGAGCTTCAGCCACTCCCGG
>JBGOSR010000221.1:0-2624 GCA_041476065.1 Gaiellaceae bacterium | reverse complement strand
GGTGATGCCGCGTTCCTGCTCCTGCTCCATGAAATCCATGGTCGCGGCGCCGTCGTGCACTTCGCCTATCTTGTAGGTCTTGCCCGTGTAATAGAGGATCCGCTCGGTCGTCGTGGTCTTGCCCGCGTCGATGTGGGCCATGATCCCGATGTTCCGGACGTTCTCGAGCGCCGGCGGTGCTTTTGTCGCTTCGGCAGCCATTACCAGCGGTAGTGAGCGAAGGCCTTGTTGGCCTGCGCCATTCGGTAGAGGTCGTCCTTGCGCTTGAAGGCCCCGCCCTGCTGGTCGAGCGCGTCGAGAATCTCGCCGGCGAGCTTCTCGTCCATGTGCTTCTCGCGCCGCTGGCGGGCGAACGTGACGAGCCAGCGCACGGCCAGCGTGCGGGCGCGCCGCATCGGCACCTCGACGGGGACCTGGTACTGAGCGCCGCCGACGCGTCGAGGACGAACCTCGAGCACTGGCGTCACCGTCTTCACGGCCTGCTCGAGCACCTCGACCGGCGGCTTGCCGGTCTTCGAGCTCACGCGGTCGAGCGCGCCGTAGACGATGTGCTCGGCGGTCGAGCGCTTCCCGCGCGTCATCACCTTGTTGATCACTTGCGTGACGAGCTGCGAGTTGTAGACAGGGTCCGGAACAGCTTCGCGGACCTGGATTTCTGCGCGCCTCGGCATGACTAGCTCTTCTTGGCTCCGTACTTGGAACGACCCTGCTTGCGATCGGGGACGCCTGCGGTGTCGAGGGCGGCGCGAATCACCTTGTAGCGGACACCCGGCAGGTCGCGGACGCGGCCGCCTCGGATGAGGACGACCGAGTGCTCCTGGAGGTTGTGCCCCTCGCCGGGGATGTAGGTGGTGACTTCGAAGCCGTTCGTCAACCGGACGCGAGCGACCTTGCGCAGAGCCGAGTTCGGCTTCTTCGGCGTATGCGTGAACACGCGTGTGCAAACCCCCCGCTTCTGCGGGGCGCCTGCGAGGGCCGGGCGCTTGGTCTTGCTCTTCGGCGCGCGGCGTCCTTTTCGAACCAGTTGGTTAACGGTGGGCATGTGCTCCCGGAGTTAGGTTCTGACACAACAAAGGTCGGCAGGCGGCGCCTGCCAACCGAGCGAGGAATGGTAGCGAAAACCGGCTTGCTGCCGCAAACGG
The DNA here is from genome assembly GCA_041476065.1 of Gaiellaceae bacterium. Classification (GTDB taxonomy): domain Bacteria; phylum Actinomycetota; class Thermoleophilia; order Gaiellales; family Gaiellaceae; genus VAXT01. Next base: position 1,482 of record JBGOSR010000221.1, on the reverse strand, counting down.
CGCACCTACCTGGTATTTCGAGCATTTTCCCTATAGCCAAGCGCGAGAAAGGCGATTACAGTGAGAGCCTGGCCCGGCCGCCCCGGGACCTGCGGCAACGGGGAGACCCCATGGAGAGGAGTAACAGCGTGAGGGAGCGGCGATGACTATCGCCCTCGCGGCGGTCGGCGCGGCGTTGGGCACGCTTGTCGTGACGCTGCTCTTCCAGTGGATCGTCCGGCGCTCGCCGCAGTCCGACGAGCAGCTCACCCTCGTCGTGCGCGAGCTCGAGTCCCGCATGGACGTGATGATGCGAGAGCTCACCGGCGCCCTCGAGCAGTCCCAGGTCGAAGGCAAGCGCACGCGGATGCTCGGGGAGCTCGCGGGGTCGATCGACCTCGACGAGGTGCTCACGCGCGTCCTCGAGGCCGCCGGCTCGATCGACGGCGTAGACGCCGCACTCGTCTCGCTGACTCCGTCACCCGGAGCGCAGCCGATCGTGGCTACGCTCGGCCTCTCGGCAGAAGAAGCCGAGCGCCAGTCGGTGACGGGACCGCCGGACGGGCGCGAGGCCCGCGCGATCTCGATGTCGTACGACTACAGCGCCGAACAGGTCGCCGCCGAAGGCGATGCGATTCGAGCCGGAGTCGCGGTGCCCCTCCCGGGCGAAACGGGGCCCCTGGGGCTAGTTACGATCTTCACCCGCGCCCCCGATCAGACCTTCAGCGAGGAGCAGGTGCAGGAGCTCGAGGAGCTCGCGACGCGGGCCGGGCCGGCGATCGAGAATGCACACCGCTTCCGGGAAGCCCGCCAGCTCGCGGACCTGGACGCGCTCACGGGCCTCCACAACAGGCGTTACTTCCACGAGACGCTTGCCCGGGAGGTTGCGCGCGCGCATCGCTACAACCGAGACCTCGCGCTCATCATCTTCGACCTCGACGACTTCAAGGCGATCAACGACCGGATCGGGCATCTCTCTGGTGACGGCGTCCTGGCCGAGGCGGCCGAGCGCGTCCGCGAGGTCGTCCGCTCGGCCGACATCGCTTGCCGCGTCGGCGGCGATGAGTTCGCGGTCATCCTCCCGGAGTCGAAGCTCGCCGACGCCGACCAGCTCTACGCCCGGTTGCAGAAGGCCGTGGCGACCCGCCCTGTCGGACAGGCCGGACCGCTCACGATCTCGGCGGGAGTCGCCGAACTGCAGGCGGACGACGACGCGATCGCGTTCTTCCAGCGGTCCGACCACGCGCTGTACGGCGCCAAGGAGCGCGGCAAGAGCCAGGTCGTGGCGGCGAGCCTGATCCGCCCACAGCCGCCCTCGAACATCCCGCCGACGATCGCGCCGCTGCCGCCGGAAGAACCGCCGCACCTGAGCACCGCAAGGTAGGAGTGGTCCCGGGCCACGGGCCCGGGACTCGCGCAAAGTGCTTCGCACTTTCCGCGACTAAGGGCACGCCTCGCCAAGGCACGACGCCGCGACGGGCTCGCCCTTGCCACGGTCGATCG
>JBGOSR010000220.1:0-2668 GCA_041476065.1 Gaiellaceae bacterium | reverse complement strand
AGGGAAACCCGGTCGACTCGAGCCAGCGCTCGACGAGAGAGTGCAGCTCGAGCACCCACCGTCCTCCGGCCGGCGGCGGCTGCAGCGTGACGATCCACGCGGAGCCGGAGACGTTCTCGGCGGAGACGATCTCGGCGGGAAACGCGGGAGCGACGTACTCGAGGAGCAGCGCGCCGCTGACCCGGTCCGGAGCAACGATCTCCACCGGTCGCGGCGTCTCCGCGGTCCAGTTCGGTGGGCTCGGTGCCTCGCTGGCGGCAGGCTGGCGTTTCCTCCTGCGCCTAAGGAACGGCAACGATGGTGCTGAAGTCATGTCTCCTCCGGTCGTCGGGGGGAAGATCGCCGACCAGCTTGCGTGAGGTCGGTTCGAGCCTGCTCCAGCCCGCAACGAATGTGGGAGGACGTTTCCCGGGCCACTTGGCTGAGGCCCGGCTCGCGCTCCGCGATGCCGGTGTCTACGGCATCGCCAACGGAAACGCTAGCACTCTTCTCCTCTCGATCCGTCACCCCTTTGGGGGCTGTTCAGCGCGAACCGTCTATGACGCCTGTCGTCGCCTGCCCGACGTCAAGATGGGTGCTACACAGCGAATTCAGACGGAGGTAGTATCGGTGACGCTCAAATCGGTATCGGACGAGACGGCGATTTCAGGTGAAATGAGAGCAGACCCCGCGATGGAGGAGAACGAGCTACAACACCTCAGGGTCCTGATCGCGAATGAGAGGCGCGACCGGCTCGAGTTGCTCGCTCAGGTCGTCATCGGGCTCGGACACGACGTGATCGCGCGCGAGATCTACGTCAAGGAAGTCGGCGTGGCCACAGCCCGGGAGCATCCCGACGTTGCCCTGGTTGGGCTCGGGTCGAGCTCGGAGCACGCTCTCGAGCTGATCTCCGAGATCGTCCGCGAGGCCTCCTGCCCGGTGATCGCGATCCTCCACGCAGACGACCCTGCCTACGTCCACGAGGCCGCGAAGCGCGGCGTCTTCGCCTACATCATCGAAGGCACACCCGAGGAGCTGCAGAGCTCGATCGACATCACGCTTCAGCGCTTCAGCGAGTACCAGAGCCTCCAGGGAGCATTCGGGCGCCGCGCCTTGATCGAGCAGGCGAAGGGCATCTTGATGGCGCGCCACTCGATCAACGCCGACAGTGCTTTCGAGCGGCTCCGCGACCACTCACAGCACAACGGCAGCAAGCTCAGCGATGTCGCCATGGCCGTTGTCGAGAGCCACCTCCTGCTCCTTCCCCCGGACGGGCAACCGACGCCGGCGAAGACGCTCTAGAGGGCACCGGCGCCCTCGCGGCGGCCGAAGTGGACTAATCGTCGATACCCCCTGGTGGTATGATGGAGTCGTGCCCGGAACGGCGGAAGTCCGTCTTGACCTCGAGGGGATGACCTGTGCCTCCTGCGCCGCGCGCATCGAGAAGAAGCTGAACCAACTCGAGGGCGTCGAGGCGACGGTCAACTTCGCGACGGAGCAGGCCACGGTTCACTCCGGCGCCGTCTCCCTGGACGCGCTCGTCGGGGCAGTCGAGTCGGCAGGCTACGGCGCTCGCCCGGCCGCACCTGCGCATGAGGCCCATCAGCACGACGAGCCGCTCGTGGCGCTCACCAGACGCCTTGTGCTCGCAGTCGTTCTGACAGTGCCGGTCGCGCTGCTCGCGATGGTGTCGCCGCTGCAGTTCGCCGGCTGGGAGTGGGTCGCGCTCGCTCTTTCGGCGCCGGTCGTCTTCGTCTCGGGCTACGGCTTTCACCGCGTGGCGCTCCGGAACGCGCGCCACTTCGCGGCGTCGATGGACACCCTCATCTCGCTCGGGACACTCGCGGCCTGGCTCTGGTCGGCGGTCGTGCTCGTCGGCGGGCTCGACTCGGACGTCTACTTCGAGGTCGCCGCAGTCGTCACGACCCTGATCGTGCTCGGCCGGTACCTCGAGGCGCGCGCGAAGGGCCGCTCCTCCGAGGCAATTCGGAAGCTGCTCGAGCTGGGCGCAAAGGAGGCTCGCGTTCTGCGGGGCGGGGAGGAGGTCCTGATCCCGGTGTCGGAGCTCCAGGTGGATGAGGTCTTCGCGGTGCGCCCCGGCGAGAAGATTGCGACGGACGGCGTCGTCGTCGAGGGCGAATCGGCGCTCGACCAGTCGCTCTTGACGGGCGAGTCGGTGCCGGTCGAGGTCGGGATCGGGTCCGAGGTCGCCGGTGCGGCGATCAACACGTACGGTCGGCTCGTCGTCCGCGCGACCCGCGTCGGGGCGGACACCGCGCTTGCGCAGATCGCGCGGCTCGTCGAAGCGGCGCAGTCCGGGAAGGCCCCGGTGCAGCGGCTCGCCGATCGCGTCTCGGCGATCTTCGTGCCGGTCGTGATCGTCCTCTCACTGCTCACTCTCGCGGGCTGGCTCGCATTCGGCTCCTCGGCGGCTACGGCGTTCACCGCGGCCGTTGCGGTGCTGATCATCGCCTGCCCCTGTGCGCTGGGGCTGGCGACTCCGACGGCGCTCATGGTCGGCACCGGGAGAGGCGCGCAGATGGGCGTCCTGATCAAAGGGCCGGAGGTCCTCGAGCAGACGCGCCGAATCGACACGATCGTGCTCGACAAGACCGGGACCGTCACCGAAGGGCGCATGGAGCTGGTCGGCGTCGTGCTGCTCGACGGAGCAAGCCGCAGCGACGTTCTT
>JBGOSR010000219.1:0-2676 GCA_041476065.1 Gaiellaceae bacterium | reverse complement strand
GGGCAGGATGCGGAGCGCTTGGCAAAAGTCCTCTTGGTGGATGCGAACGATGCGCATGTCGTCGGTGAGCGTGCGGTCGAAGCGCTCGACGACGAGACAGATCGTCGTCCCGATCTCCGCCGTCGCCGACGTCGCCGTCGACAGACCGCAGCACTGTGCGACCCGGAGGCAGAACGCCTCGTTGGCGGCGATGTCGGTCCAGCCGGCGATGCTCGGCTTGATGATGTGAGTGCTCGGCGCGCCACCGAGCGGCTGGCCGAAACGGCCGTTCGGAGCGCGAGTCACAACCAGCTTTTGCTGGACACCGCCGAGGCTGACGCGGACGTCGGTGCCGCCGCCGAGCGGATGGGTCGGCAGGTTGGCGAGCGCGTCCGCCAACTCCTGCTCGGAAAGCCAGCGCACCGAAGAGGTCTCGGTCGACGCCGGTTGCTCACCCTCGGGGACGACCACGACGGCACCGGCGCACTCGGCGCCGATCTCCGCGAGCAGCCCGAAGGCGTTCTCGGTGCTGACACCGCGCTCGCGCGCGACCTGCTCGCGGACCGCGCCCTCCGGCAGCAGCCCCTCGAAGAACGGGCGGGTCTGGCCATTCGGGAATCGCTCGGCCTGAACAGGCAGCGAGGCAGACAGGAGCAGGTCGCCGGCAGCCTGATCGGCGACGGCGGCGTCGTACTCGAACGCGAGTCGGCCCGACCTGGGTCGGTAGAGCTTTCCGACGTGCGCCCCGGCGAGGTAGACGTCGAGCGCGCGAAGAGTCGGGGGCGGCACACGTCCTCCTATGCCTGGCCGAGGCGGGTCTTGTCGCGGCGCCGCGGCGTCAGCTCGACCGAGAGGCCGAGCGCGTCCAGCACCCGCTCGAGGACGTCGAGTCGCGTCGTCGGCTTGCCCGCCTCGATCTGGTGAATCGCGCGCACGCTGACACCCGCCGCGAGGGCGAGCTCGTCCTGACGCAGCTGCTGCTCGGAGCGGGCGCGCCGTACCTCGGCGGCGATCCGAGCAGAGAGAGGCGATGTTGGATGCATGATCGTGCATATTAGCCGCCATGGTCTGTCTGGGCAAGGCCGTTTTGCACGATCGTGCATATCGAGCCGGCTGCGTCCGGTCTTGTGCCGTCATATGCGCGATCGCGCATCTAAGGCAAGAGCAGCAGTCGAGGGGCTCTCAGACGGTGTTACCAGCGGGAGGGCCCGTACGGGCTCAGTCCGCCTAGGAACGGCTTCAGGTCCTCTGCAGAGGGTTCCGATGTATCCGGCATGACCGGCGGCGACCGAAGCGGGTCGAGCCGCTCGATGTAGGCCGATACCCACTCGATCCACTCGGACGGCTCCTCGGTCTCGCCGTAGGTCACCTCGAGCGCAGCCAGGTACGTCCGGAGGGCGTTCGCTTCCCGCCAGGCTTCGCCCTGAGCGCGCAGGATCTTCGCGCGGTAGGACTGTGCGAAACGCTCACGGGCGCGCTCCATTCCGAGCTCCCATTCGCGGTGGCGCTCCTCAGCCTTGCGTCTCTCTTCGGCTTCGCGATGGTCGTCTTCGACCGAGCGCAACTCCAGCTCTTGCAGTAGTTCGCCGAGCTTGTTATCGAGTTTCCACGACTTGCGGTCGCTCCATGTCGCTACACGGCCCTCGCGATGGGCGCCCGGGGCGAGGAGCGAGATCGACAGCGATCCTGTTGCTTCGGAGTCGTACGGTTTCAGGCGCTCGTGGATCCCATAAGGGAACTGAAGCCGGTAGCGCTCCTCCTGACGCTTCCGCTCCTCCCAGACGCCCCGCAGCAACACCTTCTCCTCGGAGATGTTCAACGAGTAGGCGTGATTGCCGACGGTGATGACGACATGCGGAACCAACTCCTTCGCCGAGTCCCGCGCCGATCGATCGCGAACCGGCGAGCGCGGGTTGGCGACCTTGTGGCCGCGGCGTTCGGCCTCGGTCACGACTGCGTGAACGATCCGCACACTTCGCGGCAGCGCGGCGCGCGAGACCTGATGGCTATCGGTGTCCTCGCGATAGCGTGCGGCAACGGAGTGAGGACGGGTGAGGCGAGCCGGCACGGGCACGGCTTGCGGGACGATGTCCGTGCCCGGTAACGCATCTTCCAGGCGTATCTCCAGCTCGCCACCCTGCACGTGGTCTGTGACGAGGCGCTTGCCCGGCGGCACCTTGCCGAAGCGCTGCGCCGCGATCACACGTTGCCGGTAATCGGGTTCGCCCTCTTTGCGCCAATACGGAACTCGGAGGACGCCGCCAGCGGCGATCAGGTCGGCGATCAGTTGATCGGTCGGCGAGAGCGAACGCGGCTTCGCCTGTCTCGCGGCTGGCGCCGGCTGCTTCGCGTTGCCGTTCAGGCGAGCACGAATGGCAGGGTCGTTCCGGTTGGCGGTCGTGTCGGAGGATCGCTGGTCAGCGCCGCCGGCCGCGAGACGCTCGAGGAAGGCGGTGCCGGACGGGGTGATCTCGGCTCGCCAGGTCGGTCCGTGTCCGGTGATCCGGACGAGGCGACGTGACTGAAGGGCCGCCGCGGAGATCCGATGCGTGAACCCTTCCATCACGCCTGCCGGGCATCGGTCCGCGATCCAGCGGAGGATCTCGACCTGCCCCGGATGCAGTGTTCCCGTGTACTCGGCCAGCGCGCTCGTTGCGCGCCGAAGTATCGCCGATCAGTGCGAGCGAGGGCCGAGCG
>JBGOSR010000218.1:0-2745 GCA_041476065.1 Gaiellaceae bacterium | reverse complement strand
CGTGAATCGGCACGCCCTTCCAGAGCAGGATGTCGAACGCGATGAACTGCGCCGGGATCTCCGCCGAGAGCTTGCGGATCCTCGACTCGGCCGGGTGCAGCCGCAGCTGCATCGAGTCGAAGTCGAGGTGCCCCTTCTTGGAGATGACGATCTCGCCGTCGAGCGCGGAGTGGGGCGGGAGCAGCTTCCCGAGCGGCTCGAGCTCCGGGAAATAGCGCAGCAGCGGTCGCCCGTTCCGGCTCCAGAGCGCGAGCTCGCCCCCGTCGTTCTCGAGCACGCCGCGGAACCCGTCCCACTTCGGCTCGTACTGCCAGTCGCCGACGGGGAGCTCGTCGACGAGCTCGGCCTCCATCGGTGGAAATGGGACTTTCGGGCCGGGCATCGGCCACTAAGCTTGCCGGAATGACGAGAGTCGCCGTCACGGGTCTCGGAGCCGTCACGCCCCTCGGCAACGATGCGCCGTCCACCTGGCGCGCCGCGGTCGCGGGCGAGAGCGGGATCGACTTCATCAAGTCGTTCGACGCGAGCGAATTTCCCGTGCGTGTGGCGGCCGAGGTCAAGGGCTTCGATCCGGGCGGGCTGGTCAACGCGAAGGAGGCACGGCGGCTCGACCGCAATGTGCTGCTCGCCCTGGCCGCGGCGGTCGAGGCGAAGGACGACGCCGGTCTCGACGGCTTCGATCCCGCGCGCGTCGGGGTCGTTCTCGGCTCCGCGATCGGCGGCTTCATCGGGGTCATGGAACAGAGCGCGATCTTCGACGAGCGCGGTGCCGACCGCGTCTCGCCGTACTTCATCCCGAGCGTCCTCGTCGACTCGGCGAGTGGCCAGATCGCGATCTCGCTCGGTATTCGCGGCCCGAACTACGCCCCGGTCTCGGCCTGCGCGACGGGCTCGCACGCCGTCGGAGAGGGCGCGGAGCTCATCCGTCGAGGCGACGCAGACGCGGTGTTCGCCGGCGGCACCGAGGCCTGCATGCACCCGCTTATCCTCGCCGGGTTCTGTGCCATGCGCGGCCTCGCCGTCGAGGACGAGCACCCGCCCCGCGCTTCGCGCCCGTTCGACGCGACGAGGGCCGGCTTCGTGATGGGCGAAGGGGCGTGCGTACTCCTCCTCGAGGAGCTCGAGGCGGCCAGGAAACGTGGCGCCAAGATCTACGCCGAGGTGCTCGGCTACGGCGCCTCGAACGACGCGTACCACATGGCCGCGCCCGATCCCGAGGCGGTCGGAGTCGCCGAGATGATGCATGCCGCCCTCGCGCGCGCGCGCGTGAACAACGTCGACGTGGACTACGTTAACGCGCACGGAACCTCGACGCCCCTCGGCGATCTCGCCGAGACGAACGCGCTCAAGGACGTCTTCGGCGACCACGCGTACAAGCTCGCCGTTTCCTCGACGAAATCAATGATGGGTCACTGCTTCGGTGCTGCCGGAGCGATCGAGGCGATGATGTGCGTGCTCGCGATCCACGAAGGGGTCATCCCCCCGACGATCAACTACGAGCACCCGGACCCCGCCTGCGACCTCGACTACGTCCCGAACGAGGCCCGCGAGGCGAAGGTGGACGTCGCACTCTCGAACGCCATGGGCCTCGGTGGCCACAACGGATGCGTACTGTTCGGGCGCGTGCCATAACGGCCGCGCTGGCAAAGCCAGCCCGGCCTCTTAGTCGGCGTCGCAAGCGAGCGCCTATGAGCTTCATTGTCGACCCCAAGATCGAGGAGTACGCGGAGGAGCACACCTCGCCCGTCGGCGAGCTCTTCGACCGGCTCGCCGAGGAGACGCGCGCGAAGATGAGCGCCCCGCAGATGATGGTCGGCCGGATCGAAGGCCGGTTCCTCGCAACGCTGGTGCGCCTGCGCGGGGCGCGGCGAATCCTCGAGCTCGGCACGTTCACCGGCTATTCGTCGATCTCTATGGCCTCGGCGCTTCCGCCAGACGGCCGGATCATCACGTGCGACGTCGATCCGGACGCGACGGGGATCGCGCGCCGCTACATGGACGAGAGCGGCTATGGGGACAAGATCGAGATCCGCCTCGGGCCGGCGCTCGAGACGATCGCGACGCTGGAGGGCCCGTTCGAGCTCGTCTTCATCGACGCCGACAAGCCGAACTACAAGGCGTACTACGAAGCGGTCCTGCCGCTACTGGCCGAGAACGGCCTCGTCATTGCCGACAACGTCCTCTGGTCCGGACGCGTGGTCGAGGACGGCGGCGACGAGTCGACCCTCGCGATCAAGGACTTCAACGAGCACGTTCGGAACGACTCGAGGGTCGTCTCGGTGATGCTGACCGTCCGCGACGGGATGACGCTCATCCGCAAGCGCGACTAGCGGCACGGGCTGTTCGGCGAGGCAATGCCTCGTTGAAAACGACTCGCGCCTCGTTGAAAAACGACTCGCAAAGTAGTAGAACCCTCCTAAGCTCCGCAGTGGGAGGGCGAACAAACCAAGGGTAGGGGAGGTTTCTCAGTGCAACAGCGACAGCATGCGCGCTGGCCCTGGCTGGCCGCGTTTCTGTCCCTCGTGATCGTGCTGACAGGCGCGCTCGCGACGGGGGCACACGCGGGTAAGAACCAGCAATCGGCCTGCGCATCAATCGAAAGGCTCGGCCTCGAGAAGCAGATGAACGCGCACGCCGCGCAGATCCTGGCTTCTTGCGGTCGGTCGTACGCAGGGGGTCAGGCCGGCTCGGCGAGCTTCTCGTCGCTGCATTGGCTCGCCCCGTCGACCTACGGCGGTACTGACG
>JBGOSR010000217.1:0-2767 GCA_041476065.1 Gaiellaceae bacterium | reverse complement strand
CGACGTGGTCGAAGTCGTACAAGTAGGAAACTTGCTCGCGGGGGCGCTCGCTTGAGCGCCCCCGGAGCGCTCGTCGCGAATTCGATCGGGCCGCGCCGCCGCCGGCGACGCCTGCGCCTCGGCCGCGCCGAGCCACTCGTCTGGATCGCACCCGCCTTCGCAGTCGTCGCGTTCGTCTTCGGGTACTCGATGGTCGAGCTCGTGCGCCAATCGCTCGAGCACCACGGCCACTGGGTCGGCCTCGACAACTTCAGGCTGACGGTCACCGACCCGACGTTCCAGGCAGCGCTCGAGCACAACGCACGGCTGCTCCTGGCGGTGCCGGTCCTCGTAATCATCGCGCTGCTCCTATCGGTCCTGCTGTTTGAGGCGCTGCGCGGCTGGCGCTTCCACCGGGTGACAGTGTTTCTTCCGTACGTCCTGCCGATCCCGGTCGTGGCGGTGATCTTCGGGCAGATGCTGCAGCTGGACGGGCTCGTCAACAAGGCCCTGCGCGGGGTCGGCCTCGGGTCGATCGCCTACGACTGGCTCGGCCAACCGGGCTGGGCGCTCTGGACGATGACCGGCGTGATTGTCTGGAAGGAGCTCGGCTTCGGCGTCATCCTCTTCCTCGCACGGCTGCTCTCGCTGCCGGCCGAGACGTTCGAGGCGGCGCGCGTCGACGGCGCCCGCTTCTTCCGGCTGCACCGCTACGTGACGGTGCCGCAGCTCGCGGGCGTGATCGCGTTCTACGTCGTGGTCGAGGCGATCACGATGGTCTCGTGGGTCTTCAACTACGTCTACGTGATCTCGAACGGCACCGGCGGACCGGGTGACGCGACCCAGGTGGCCGAGCTCTACATCTACCAGTCGGCCTTCCAGTACTCGGCGCCTGACCTCGCCGCGGCCGCCGCCGTGATGCTGTTCGGGGCGACCCTCGTCCTCATCGTCCTCTTCTTCCGGGTGCAGCGCCGCGCCGGGTTCATCGCCGCCGGTGACTAGGCGTCTCGGCCACCTCCCGAAGCACGCCGTTCTCGTCCTGGCGTCGTTGGTCGCGCTCTTCCCGGTCTACGTGATGGTGACGGCCGCCTTCAAGTCCCAGGGCGGCTTCCTCAACGATCCCTTCTCGCCGCTGGCGCACCCGACGCTGAACGGCTTTCGGACAGCGTTGAACGACCAGTTCCCGCGTTGGTTGCTGAACAGCGCCATGGTCACGGGTGCGGCGGTGGCGGCGACGCTTACGCTCGCGGCGCTCGCCGCCTGGGGCTTCTCGCGCTGGAACTTCCGCGGACGCGACGCGCTGCTCTCCCTGCTCGTCTCGCTGATGGTCGTGCCGCCCGTCGTGCTGCTCGTCCCGCTCTTCGTGTTCGGCGCGAAGCTGGGCTGGATCTCGACCTTCCGGCTCGTGATCCTGATCTACGTCGGACTGATGCTGCCCTTCTCCGTGTACATGCTCACGAGCTTCTTCCGGACGATCCCGCCGAGCATGATCGAGGCCGCGACGGTTGACGGAGCGTCCTCCTTCACCGTCTTCCGGCTCATCGTGCTGCCGCTGTCGGGCGCGCCGCTCGCGACGCTCGCGGTGATCAACCTCCTCTGGGTCTGGAACGAGCTGCTGATCGCCCTCGTCTTCCTCCAGGACGACTCGAAGAAGACGCTCATGGTCGGCATCACCGGCTTCCAGAGCCGTTACAACCTCGACGTGCCGGCGATCATGGCGGGCCTGACGCTGGCGACCCTACCGATCGTTACGTTGTACCTCTTCGGCCAGCGCTTCTTCGTCCGCGGCCTCGTCGCGGGCGCCGCGAAGGAGTGATCAGTCGATCACGAACCCGCCGTTCACGTCGACCACCTCACCGGTCATGAAGCTCGAGTGGTCGGAGCAGAGAAAGGCGACGACGTCCGCGACCTCCTGGGCCGTTCCGTACCGGCCGAGCGGCACGAGCCCGCGGAGGTCGGGGATGTCCTTGATCATGTCGGTGTCGATCAATGCAGGGGCAACTGCGTTGCTCCGAATGCCGTTCCGCGCATATTCCTTGGCGATCGACTTCGACAGCGTCATCAAGCCTGCCTTCGACGCGGCGTACGCAGCTGCAGCAACGCCACCGCCCGTCTTGCCGGCGCTGGAACCGACCGCGACGATCGAGCCAGAGCCGGCATCGACCATCGCGGGAAGGGCACGTCGCGCGCAAAGGAATGCTCCAGTCAAGTTGACCTCGAGCTGACGACTCCACACCTCGACCGTGACGTCGGGGAATGGTTGCGAGACCATGATCCCCGCATTCAGGACGAGCAACTCGACCGCGCCCAGCTCGCGCTCGATCTCACCGAAGGCCTGCTCGACCGACTGCTCGTCGGAGACGTCCAGAGCCACGCCGAGCACGCCGCGAAAGGCGGGCGGTTCGAGGTCTCCTGCCGCCGTGTTCGCGCCCAGGTCGCGCAGCGTCTCCGCGATGCAACGACCGATGCCCCGTCCCGCCCCGGTGACGAGTGCGACGCGGCTTTCGATTCCGTTCAGGCGCAAGCCTGCACCGTCCGCGTCGTCATTTCTTCACGCTAGCTGTTTCGCCTTCCGCCTCGGGCGTATCCTTGCCGTACGGTGTGGTGGCGCATGAGCGCCGTAGGCTCAATCTCGCGTCGGCCTCCTGGTCAGCTCACCGCCCGACGGGCAGTAGCGCGCGCACGGACGCCTCTTCGGTCTTGCTGTTTCGGTTGTTGACCTGGTGTTGACCGCGATGGGACGCTCGTCTCCCGCGAGCTCCTAGTGCACCGTCTCGGTTTCAGGTGG
>JBGOSR010000216.1:0-2769 GCA_041476065.1 Gaiellaceae bacterium | reverse complement strand
TCGACCGCTGGGCGGACTCGTCCGTCCGAGCCGAGGTCTGGCCGCGGAACCATTCAGGGCGGGGCCACTACCGAATCGTCCTCGGGCTCCCTCGCGGCCTGGCCGCGAGACAGGTGACGTTCGAGCTGGACGGCGCGGCAGGTTTCAGCGTCTGGCTGCAGCCCGGCGAGCGAAGAAGCGTCCGAATCCCCGCCCGAGGTTTCCCCGTGCCGCCGCTTCGCATCGTCACGGATCGGGCCGACTACATCGGCGGCGGAACGCCGAACTCGCGCTTCGTCTCGCTCCGGATTCCGTCGATCTCATACGTCGCGAATGGAGCGAAATGAGTGATTCAAGGAGCCGCCCCGGGCTGCCGATAGCTCGTTCGAGGGACTGCCATGCCTGAAAACACATTTTCCATCGACACGCTGCTCGAGCAGATGGTCGCGCACAACGCGTCCGATCTGCACATCACGGTGGGCTCACGACCGGCGCTTCGCGTGCGCGGCGAGCTGGCGCGTCTGGAGGCGTTCCCGGAGCTTTCCGCCGACGTCACACGGCAGCTCCTCTATCGGATCATCTCGAGCGAGCAGCAGAAGCGGCTCGAGATCGACCGTCAGCTCGATCTCTCGTATTCGATCCCGGGCCTCGCCCGCTTTCGTGTCAACATCTACTCTCAGCGCGAGAGCCTCGCCGGCGCGTTCCGCATGATCCCCGCCGAGCTGAAGAGCCTCGAAGAGCTGGGCCTGCCGACCTCTCTCTACGAGGTGTGCCACAAGCCGCGCGGGCTCGTCCTCGTCACGGGGCCGACCGGCTCCGGCAAGTCGACGACGCTCGCAGCGCTGATCGACGAGATCAACCGGACGCGCGCCGAGCACATCATCACGATCGAAGACCCGATCGAGTTCCTCCACCGCCACAAGCGCTGCATCGTCAACCAGCGCGAGCTCGGCCCGGACGCAACCACCTTTGCCGAGGCGCTTCGCGGCGCGCTCCGCCAGGACCCCGACGTGATTCTGCTCGGCGAGATGCGCGACCTCGAGACGATCTCGACGGCGCTGACCGCCGCCGAGACCGGCCACCTCGTGTTCGCAACGCTCCACACTCAGGACGCCGCCTCCACGGTCGATCGCGTGATCGACGTGTTCCCGGCCAGCCAGCAGGGACAGATCCGGACGCAGCTCGCCGGGACGCTCGAGGGCGTCATCGCGCAGACGCTGCTTCCGACGGCTGACGGCCAGGGCCGCGTCGCGGCGATCGAGGTGCTCGCGCCCGACGATGCCGTGCGAAACCTGATTCGGCAGGCCAAGATCGAGCAGGTCTATTCGATCATGCAGACCGGCGGCAAGAAGGGCATGCAGACGATGGAGCAAGCCCTCGCCGAGCTCGTTCTTCGCGGGATCATCACGCAGGAGGTTGCGCTTGCGCGCTCGAGCCGCAGCGAGATGCTGCTCGGTCTCCTCGGCCGAGCCAGCGGCGAAGGCGGAGAGGCCACCCCACTGAGGATTGCGGAGGCGTAGATCGTGGACCTGAAGAAAGAGATCAAGCTCAGGGACCTGCTGCCGAAGCGCGGCCAGAAGGATTCGGCCGACTCGCCGACCCCGGCGCCCGAGGAGAAGCCGGCCAAGGCGAAGCGAGCCTTCTCGTTTGCCCGCAAGCCCAAAGCCCCCGGCGAGCACGCTGAGGAGAACGGCGAGAAGAAGCAGAAGAAGCAGAAGAAGCAGAAGCTGCAGAAGCCGAAGAAAGCGAAGAAGCCGGCGGGAGCGAAAACGTCGGCCCGGCACAAGCGGCTCGTCGGTCTCAAGGTCGGCGCCTCCCAGCTCGCGGCCGCCCGCATCGTGAACAACGGCTCATCCGAGCTCGTCCAGGTCGCTCGGCACCGCCTCGACCCGGGAGTCATCGTCGCCGGTGAGCTTCGCGAGCCCGAGGCGCTCGTCGAGGCGCTGAAGGAGTTCTTCAAGGCCAACAAGCTTCCGAAGCAGGCCGTGCGGCTGGGCATCGCGAGCAACCGCATCGGCGTCCGAACCTTTGATATCGGCGACATCACCGACCCGAAGCAGCTCGAAAACGCGATTCGGTTTCGCGCCCAGGAGACGCTGCCGATTCCTCTCGAAGAAGCCGTCCTCGACTATCAGATCCTCGGCGACACCGTGGACGAGGAGGGTGTGATCACCCATCGCGTGCTCCTCGTGGTCGCGTACAGAGACCTGGTCGACCGCTATGTGGCGGCCTGCAAGAAGGCAGGCATCAAGCTCGTGGGCATCGATCTCGAGGCGTTCGCGCTTCTGCGCGCCCTCGGTGACCGTCCAGCTGACGCAGGCAACGCCGCGATCGTCGTCGTGTCTGTCGGCTCCGAACGCTCGACGCTCGCGGTGTCCAACGGCGAGTTCTGCGAGTTCACCCGCATCATCGAATGGGGTGGACAGAATCTGAACGTCGTGATCGCGCGGGCCATGGACGTGACGCCTCCCGAGGCGGAGCCCGTGAAGCTGTCCCTGTCGCTCCTCGAGCCCGCCGAGGCGATGCAGGGCGTCGATCCGGAGCATGCGGCCAAGGTTCGCACCGCAGTCCACGAAGAGCTCCAGCTGTTCGCACGCGAGCTCGTCTCCTCGCTGCAGTTCTACCAGGGACAGCCGGGATCTCTCGGCATCGGCGAGGTCGTCCTGACCGGCGGCACTGCCCAGCTGCCTGGGCTCGACGAAGAGCTTGGTCGCCTGCTCGGCGTTCGAGTACGCATGGGTGATCCACTTGCACGGGTCACGATTGGCAAGAAGGTCGACGCCGGCCTCG
>JBGOSR010000215.1:0-2800 GCA_041476065.1 Gaiellaceae bacterium | reverse complement strand
GCCCTCCTCTGGGTCGCCGGCATCAGCCACCTGCTGCACGGGAACGTCGATCTCAGGGTCATGGGGTGGTTGCTGCTCGGCTCGATTCCGGGCGTCTTGCTCGGGAGCAAGCTGACGGTGCGGCTCCCGGACGGGGCGCTCCGCGTCGGTCTCGGCGCAGTCCTCACGGCGAGCGGCGTCAGGCTCCTCGAGGTGCCTGGGTACCAGGTGATCGTGCCGGTGCTGCTCGTCGTCGGCGGGATCCTCGCGGTGATCACAGAGCTTCGGCGGGTACGCGGTCGCGACCTTCCACAGCCGGCCGACTAGGTCGCTCAGACTCTCGAGAGGCGTCTTCAGAAAGCCCTGGGGGTCGGGTCAGCCGGCGAGCTCGAGGAAGGGAAGCGCGCTCGTCAACTCGAGCGTGCCCAGCGCCGGGAGCCAGTCCCGCCGGCAGGTCGTCGAGTTGAGCGCGCTCGATTCGCGGCGCATGAGCCAATTGTCGAAGACCTGCTCCTGCGAGTTCCGGACGAGGACTGCGCGGACCGAAGGGCTTGCCTCCGAGAGTGCGAACGCGCCGAGGGGAGCGGTCGGGCCGAGCGCTCGTACTCGAACCGTCTTCTTGCCCTGGTGGAGCGTGACCGAGCGGCCCGCCGGAATCCGGAACACGATCGCCGGCGCCATGCCGGTGATCGCCACGCCACGCGCTCGGTGCCCGAGCCAGGGCGGCCCCGGAATTGCCTCGACGAACCGTGCTGGGGTATCCGAATAGGTGCTGTGGTACTCGGCGATCTCCGCGTGTGAAGGCGGCGCCACCCGGAAGTTGCGCTCGATTCGAGCCTGACGAAGCTCGTCGGCGATGACGCCGCGCGCGATCGCCCTTGTCGCTCCGGCGCGCGCGAGCGCCCGCCGGTACGCGAACCCGCTGCCGCCGAAGCGGGAGGCGACGATCGCACGCTCGGCTGCCTTCAGATCCGCGGGCTTGACCAACACATAACCCTTGAGCACGAGCCTGGCGAAGAGCGACGTGTAGGCGACCTCGCGGTCGCCGGTGACGCCGGTCAGGCTCGAGAGCTGCGCGTTTCGGACCCTGCCCCACGGGGTGTTGCACTGCACTCCGCTCGGGAGGATGAGCTGGCCGGCCGTGAGCGAGCGGTCGAATCCAGGCCCCGCCATCCCGGGACCTCCGCAGAGGCTGTGATCACGGGTCCAGAGATACACGCACGCGGCGGCAGGCTTGTCCGGATCGCGGTCCGACTGCGCCCACTCGCCCCAGCCCCAGGACCAAATCGTCGCCAACGGGATCTCCCGGCTCACCTGCTTCATCGCGAGCACCTGGAGCTTGATCGTGTCGAACCACGCGCTCGCGGGTTTCAGGCCCTCGCGGCCACCCTGCCCCGGGTTCGTATGGAAGCCGAGGAAGATCCCGATCTTCGAGGCTGGGATCCCGATCGAAGTCAGGTCGGTGACGCCTTGTCGGAACGCGTTGCGCAGGTTGCGCGAGCCGCGGATCGGTCCCTGGCGGTAGATCTGGGGCGCTGCGAAATAGACCTCCCGGACGAAATCCGTGTAGAGCGCGACCTCCCGCCACCAGTCTCCGGCCTCGCCGTCCGTGAACGGCCGCGTCGACAGAAGCAGGAAGGGATGCGCCCCGAGCTCCGTCAGGCGCTGGACGAACAGGATCACGTTCTGGCGGTACTGCGCATTCGTCGGCGACCACGGCGTGGCCAGGTTCGAGCCCCACATTTCGTTCAGCGCGATCCACGGCGTGGCGCAGGCGGACGAGGCCACGGCTCGATAGAAGACCCGGTCGGCCCAGTCCCTGACCTCCGCAGGATCCTTCGGGTTGCTCGGCGTCCCGATTCGTTGCCGGAGGTACATATCCCAGTAGACCGTCTTTGCGCCGAGGGCGCGCAACTGCGGTGGGAAGATGAAGTTGGCCGCGGCCGCAATGACCCCCGGCCGCGCGAACATCGGCCAGTAAGGCACCGAGCCGTCGGCGAAGTCGATCCAGAGCGGCGACTGGTTCGGCAGTCCGCACTGGCGCGCCTGCGCCTGGCCGGGCGCAACGGCGAACAGCGCGATGCAGCCGAGGACGACAACGAGTAGCCGCTTCACGTCAGCGCAAAATCTAGCTGTCGGCCCGTACGAGGAACCCGCTTCGGCCCTGCTTGATCAGGACGCGGCTGAAACCCGCGCCTCCGAAGAGGAAGCGGAGCTCGCGCTCTGTGTAGTCGAAGATCGGGCAGTTGTTGATCACCTCGTAGCGAAGCCTCCGCACGGGCCCCTTGAGCCAGTTCCAGCGCGGGAAGCTGGCAACCGCGCTTCCCGAAGTCAACTCGGCCATCCGGCGGACATAGAGGTGCGCGTCGGACTGGTAGTCGAAGAAGCCGAGCGCGAGCACGACGTCGAACGTGCCCTCGAGCGGCGCCGTCATGAAGTCGCCGTGCACGAGCTTGACCTTGTCGCCGAACCGGGCGAGTCGCTCCCTCGAGAGGTCGAGCATCTCCTGGGCGATGTCGGCGTTGACGTACTCGCCTGCGCCAGCCTCGAGCGCCAGCTCCCCGACCCGTCCCGAGCCGCCGCCGATGTCGAGCACCCGTGGCGCCTTGTACTCGCGGACGACGTCGATCGCGAAGTCGCGGCGTTTCAGCAGCCCGGGGCGAACCGCCCGCTGGACCAAATGCTCCTCGTCGTAGAGGGCGTCAAAGGAGGACGCCTTCTCGCGAAAGTGATCTCGGACGAGCTCCGTAGCGTTCGACGACTTCTCCATGTGCCTCCTCGTAGCTGACGAGCGGGAATTCTCGGGCGATTGCACGAATTC
>JBGOSR010000214.1:0-2821 GCA_041476065.1 Gaiellaceae bacterium | reverse complement strand
GGAGCTGATCGTCGCTCGGATCGTCGCCGCGGACGAGCTGGCCGAGGCGGCGCGGGCTCTCCACGAGCGCTGCGAGGCGCTCGCAGCAAGCGGTGTCTCGGCACGCGCGGCGGCGTTCACCTCGGCGGAACGGGGCCCCGATCTCGCTCGGCTTGCTTCCGAGCAGGACGCCGACCTCGTGCTCCTCGATGCGCCGCCTGACTTCGTCGACGACGGCCTGCTCGGCGGCCAGGTCGGCGTCATTCTCGGCTCGGCGTCTTGCGACGTGGGCGTGCTCGTGGCACGGGAGGAAACCCTCGACGTTGGCCCCGATCGGCCGGTGCTCGTCCCCTTTGGCGGCGCCGAGCACGACTGGGCGGCGGTCGAGCTCGCCGCCTGGATCGTGCGTGCGACCGGTTCCTCACTTCGCCTGGTCGGGCGTGAGGCAGACCTCGCGAGCGGCGAGCGCGATGCGAGCCGTTTGCTTGCCAGCGCCTCGCTCCTCGTCCAGCGGGCGGTTCGAGTTCCGACGGAGCCGCTCCTTGTAGCGCCAGGCCGGGAGGGCGTCCTTCGCGCCGCCGCCGGCGCGAGCCTGCTCGTCTTCGGCCTGTCCGACCGCTGGCGTCAGGAAGGTCTCGGCGAGACGCGGCTCGCGATTGCGAAGGACGCGCCCGTGCCGACGCTGCTCGTACGCAAGGGGCTGCGTCCGGGCGGCATCGCGCCGGACGGCACAATGACGCGCTTCACCTGGTCGCTCGGAGCGACGGAAGCTACTGCGAGTCGACGCTGACCGGGCCCGCCGCCAGCTCCGACCGGCAGACTAACGGCCGCTGCTCGCCAAGCGCCTCGTGGTCGCGCCACACGGGCTCGGAGCCCTCAGCGCGGAACGTCTCGACGGCGACGAGATAGTGCTCGACCTCGCGCAGCAGCTGCTCGAAGTGCGTCTCTGAAAGCTCCTCGGTGGTCAGCGTGGCGTTCATCTGGGCCTCCTACGTCGGCTTCGTTCACTCACGACGATGCGCCGAGACCCTTGGAAAACGCTGAGAAGACGCTGAGCCCAGGACAGCCGGGTTGCCGAGCGCGACGCAGGACGCTACGCCGTCTGGAAGTCGTGCCAGCGCCGTTCCTGGTAGACGTGCTCCCGGAAGATTGAGTTCCAGCACGCGTATCTGCACGCCCGCCTGGCGAACGAGCCGCCGTCGCGCACCTGGCCCTTGAGGATCGTGACGTCGCCGAACGCCCCCGGCAGGTTCTTCGCGGCCGGCTTGCCCCCGATCCAGTAGTCCCACTCGGCCGGATCAACGAACCTGTGGCTCGTCGCCTGGACGGCGTTGTAGTAGCCCAGCCGCATCATCACCGCTCCCGCGTAACCCGCGTGCCACCAGTTGATGTAGTCGTGCGCAGCCTGGAGTCTGGCGGGGTCCTTGATCGCGCTCGAGATCGCGAAGCCGCCCGACCAGCCGCGGAAGCCCTCAGGAGGGGCGGCGTAGCGAACCGGAAAGCCCTTCGCCTGGAGCGCCACGAGGTGGTACGTCCACATCGACTCGACCACGACCTCCTTCGAGAGCATGAAGTCGATCGCCTTGCCGGGTTCGAGCTCGTTCCACAAGCCGTGGAACTGCCCTCGCTTCTTCAGCGTGACGAGGAGCTTGACAAGCCCGTCGATCTCCCTGCGGGTCATGTCGCCCTTGTCCTTGAACCTCATTAGGCCTGCGGCCTCGGCCGCGTTCCCCGCGTCCAGGAACCCGATCTGAGCCCCGCCGAAGAGGGCGACCCGGCCCTTCCACCTCGGGTTGAAGAGCTCGGCCCAGGAGACCCGCTCGGGAGGGCGATCGATGACGCGCGCGTTGTAGCCGATCGAGTCCATGTTGAAGTAGCCCGGGACCGAAACCACGAATCTCGGCTCGGGCAGGGCCCGGTAGGGTTTGCCCGAGTGCTCGTCGATCCACTGCACCATCCCCTTCTCGCCCGGGAGGCGGCCAGCCGGGAGCGGATACCTACCCGAGTCGTCGACGTACATTCGGCGGAAGGGGGCGTCGCCCTGACCGTAGGTGCAGCGCGGGTCGCCGGGCCTCACCTTCCCGTACTTGAACAAGTCGTTGACCTGCTGCCAGCGGTTGATGCGCCGGGTGTCGATCCGCTGCAGCGCACCGTGCCGCCAAACCAGGTCGTACCCTTGGTAGTAGTAGGCGAGGACGTCGAACGAGGCGGGCGCGGTGGTTGCCTTGTGGACGAGTGCATCGCTGCCGGTGAGGTCGAAGGCGACCTTGAAGCGGAGGTCCTTCTCGGCCTGCCGCTTGATCTGGTCGAATTCGCCGGTGCCGATACCGAGCACGCGCAGCGTGCCGGCGAAGGTGCCGTATCCGCCCGCCTGAGCGGCGACGGCGGGCGGGAAGATGCCGAGCGCGGCGAGTCCGGCGGCCGCGGCGCCTCCCCTTAGGAGGAGCTCCCGGCGCGTGAGGCCTTCGCCCGGCAAGCTGCTCATCGGATGTGCACCGTCACCCAGACCCCGCCTTCGCCTGCCGCGACGTGATCGGGATTCGGCCCGACACTGATCGTCGCGACTACGCGGCCCCGCTTCGGGTCGATCCGCGAGACGGTCCCGTCCTTGTAGTTCGTCACCCAGACTCCACCTCCACCCGCAGCGACGGCGACCGGATCCTCTCCGACCCTGATCGTGCGCGCAACCCGGTTCGTGGCGGGCTCGATCTGCGACACGCTGTCGCCGAGGCTGTTCGCGACCCAAACGGCCCCTTCGCCGGCGCTGATTCCTTCCGCCCCGAGGCGGAGAGGGATCCTCGCAAGCACGCGGTCCGTGGTCGGATCGAGCCGGAGGACGCGG
>JBGOSR010000213.1:0-2853 GCA_041476065.1 Gaiellaceae bacterium | reverse complement strand
CGACGAGCCCGAACCTGCAGGCGATCCCGATCCGCACCGAGCTCGGCCGCGAGATCCGCTCGGCCTTCGTCGCGGAGTCGGGGCACAAGCTGCTTTCGGCCGACTACTCGCAGATCGAGCTGCGCATCCTCGCGCACGTCTCCGGGGAGCCGAAGCTGCGCGAGGCGTTCGCGCGGGGCGAGGACATCCATACGGCGACCGCGGCCGAGGTGCTCGGTGTCGATCCCGCCGAGCTGACGACCGGCCAGCGCTCGATCGCCAAGATGATCAACTTCGGGATCGTCTACGGGATCTCGGCCTTCGGGCTCTCCGAGAACCTGGAGATCCCGCGGGAAGAGGCGCAGACGTACATCGACGCGTATCTCGCCCGCTTCCCGCACGTCCAGGACTTCATCGCGCGGACAATCGAAGAGTCGGCGCGCGACGGCTACGCGACGAGCCTCCTCGGCCGTCGGCGCCCGGTGCCGGAGCTGAAGGCTTCGAACCGGCAGACCCGCTCGCTCGGCGAGCGCCTGGCGGTCAACTTCGTCATGCAGGGCTCGAACGCGGACATCATCAAGGTCGCCATGGTGCGGATCCACGACCGGCTGCGCGAGGAGGGGAGAGGCGCCCGCCTCGTCCTCCAGGTGCACGACGAGCTGCTGCTCGAGGTTCCCGACGCGGAGCTCCCGGCGATCAAAGACCTCGTGCGGGAGGAGATGTGCCGAGCGTTCGACCTCGACCCGCCGCTCGCGGTCGACATCGGAACGGGCGACGACTGGCACGAGGCGAAGTCGTGAACGTAACCCTCTCGGACGGTATCTCGCTCTTTGTCCACGAGGTCGGCGAGGGCTTCCCGCTCATCCTCCTCCACGGCGGGCCCGGGCTCGACCACACGCACATGTCTCCCTGGCTCGACGGGCTCGGAGACGAGTTCCGACTCCTCTACATGGACGGGCGGGGCCAGGGCCGAAGCGAGCGCGTCGACCCAGCGACGCTCTCCCTCGAGGTGTTCGCCCGCGATGTCGACCTGCTCGCCGAGGCGCTCGGGCTCGAGCGGTTCGCGCTCCTCGGCCACTCCTTCGGGGCGATCGTGGCCACGAAGCATGCAATCGAGCGCGGGACCGCGGCCGCGTACGTCATCTCCGCTGGCGGCGACTCGAATGAGAAGCTGATGGCCGACGTCGAGGCCTCGCTGGCAGCGATGGGCGAAGCGGGGAAGCCGATCGCGGCCAGCTGGGAGCAGGAGAAGACAGTTCAGACCGAACAAGAGCTGCGTGAGCTCGTGAGCGTTCAGATGCCGTTCCATTTCGCCGGGCCGCCGCCGCCTGGGTTCAGCGACGACATGATCGGCAGCCCCGAGGTCTTGCGCTATTTCGCAAGCGAGGGCTACGGCAAGTTCGACTACGTGCCGGATCTCGCCCGGGTCACCAAGCCCACGCTAGTCATCGTCGGCGAGCACGACCGAACGACGACCACGCGCGCCGCGCGCGCTCTGCACGAGGGAATCCCGCGCAGCGAGCTCGCGGTTGTGCCCGGGGCCGGGCACATGAGCTTCGTCGAGTCGCCGGACTTTTATATCGAGGCGGTCAAAAGCTTCCTACACGAGGCCGTCGCGTGATTCGCCTCCGGTTGCTCCTCGAACGGCTCAGCCTCAGGCGCGTGCTCGTTGCCGCGCTTGGGCTCGCCGTGCTGATCGCTGCCGGGGTGGCCGCGGCGATTGTCCTCGGCGGAGGCGGGAAGAAGGCCGTGACGACGGCCCCGACCCCGGACTACACGAATGTCTTCTACCTCCGTGCCATCAAGCCCAAGGTCACGGTTCAGCGCTGCGCGATGTACATCCACTTCACGTGGAAGCCGGACTACCATGCAAATCAGTACATCGGCTCGCCGGCGCTGATCCTGGCCACCGGAACCGGGATCGACGGCACTTATCGCAAGGCATTCAAAGCCTCCGGCGTGACCTTCGACGTGGGGCCGATCACGCTCGGCGGCGGCTACCGGATCTGGTCGGCGAAAGTCCTTTCGCTGGACGGCGATCCGCCAAAGAACGACACGACCATCCAGGCTGCGCCGCCAACGAGCTCGAAGTGCGGTTGACAGCGGTTTTACGCGCGAAAAACGAGTCTGCGGCACGCGGATATACTCCGCGCGCCAGATGACGAACGAAACAGTTGACACGATCACGACCTCGACCCTCACCGAGGACAACGTCTGGACGACCGGTCCCGACGGGGAACAGATCCCGAATTACGAGGCCACTTTCCCGACGATCAACGAGGGCGAGGTCGTCCACGGCCAGGTCGTTCGGGTCGACAAGGACGAGGTGCTCGTCGACATCGGCTACAAGTCCGAGGGAGTCATCCCGGTCGCCGAGCTTTCGATCCGCCGCTCCGTCAACCCCGAGGACGAGGTCAAGCTCGGTGACGAGATCGACGCGCTCGTGCTCACGAAAGAGGATGCGGACGGCCGCCTGATCCTCTCGAAGAAGCGCGCCCGGTTCGAGATCGCGTGGAAGTCGATCGAGGGCGCTGCCGAGAGCGGGGAGCCCGTCAACGGGAAGGTGATCGAGGTCGTCAAGGGCGGTCTCATCCTCGACCTCGGCGTCCGCGGCTTCCTGCCGGCCTCGCTTGTCGACATCCGCCGGGTCCAGGATCTCGACGAATTCATGGGGCAGGAGCTTCGCTGCAAGGTGATCGAGCTCAACCGCTCGCGCAACAACGTCGTGCTGTCGCGCCGCGCCGTCCTCGAGGACGAGCGCAAGGAGATGCGGCAGGCGATCCTCGACAAGCTCGCCCCGGGCAACGTCGTCGAGGGCACGATCTCGAACATCGTCGACTTCGGCGCCTTCGTCGACCTCGACGGGATGGACGG
>JBGOSR010000212.1:0-2864 GCA_041476065.1 Gaiellaceae bacterium | reverse complement strand
TAGCAGGTGACAACGTGGTCGTTGACGAGACCGGTCGCTTGCATGAAGGCGTAGCAAACCGTCGGCCCGACGAAGCGGAAGCCGCGCTTCTTGAGGTCCGTGCTCAGAGCCCGCGACTCCGCAGTCTCGGCCGGGACCTCGCGGAGCGTCCGCCAACGATTGACGATCGGTTCCCTGTCGACGAAGCCCCACAGGTACTCATCGAGGCTCTCCAGCTCGAGCACCCGCTTCGCGTTCACGACCGTCGACTCGACCTTGAGCCGGTTTCGGACGATGGCGGGATCGCCGAGAAGTCGCTCCACGTCCCGCTGCGTGAAGCGTGCGACCTTCTCCGCGTCGAAGTTCGCAAACGCCTTGCGGTAGCCGGCGCGTTTCCGCAGGATCGTCGCCCACGAGAGGCCCGCCTGGGCACCTTCGAGCGTCAGCATCTCGAACAGATGCCGGTCGTCATGCGACGGCACTCCCCACTCCTCGTCGTGGTAGGCGACGTACGCGGGATCGCCTTCAGGGGCCCAGGCGCAGCGCTTCACGCCTTGGCGATCTCGGGCTTGCCGGATTCCCCGTCGGTTCGAATCTCGACTGCGAGCACTTCCTCCTTGATCCACTCCGCATGGGCGAGCAGTTCGGAGGCGGCTTCCGGCAGCGTGACGACAATCCGATCGGTCAACTCGAGGCCGGCCTCCTTACGCATCGAGTTCAGCTCGTGGACCAGATCGAGCACACGCCCCTCGAGCTCGAGCTCGGCATCGAGAGCGGTGTCGAGCGCCACGGTGACGCCGTCGCCGGCGGCGACCGCCCAGCCTTCCTTGCCGGTCAGCTCAATGAGCACTTCCTCCGAGGAGAGGTCGTGCCCTGCCGAGCGGAAGCCGCCGTCGGGGAGCTCCTCGAACTCGCCGGACTCGAGCGCGGCCCTGACGGTGCCGAGCTCCTTGCCGAGCTTCGGCCCGAGCAGCGGGAGATTCGGCTTCACGCGCAGCTCGGTCGCCTCAACCTCCCCGAACTCGACGTCCTTCACACGAAGCTCGTCGCGGATCTCGTCGAGATGGTCGATCGCGAGCGGCGCCCCCTCCACAACGAGCCGGCGGAGCGGCTGGCGCAGCTTGAGCCCGGACGCAGCCCGGGCCTGCCGTCCGAGGTCGACGACCCCGCGCGTCGCCGCCACCTCGGCCAGGAGCTGCTCGTCACGCTCGCCTGCCTCCTCCCAGCGAACGAGGAACACGGACTCGGGAGCATCATCGGAGCGCAGAGCCCGCCACAGATGCTCCGCGAAGAAGGGCATCACCGGCGCGATCACGACGACCGCCCGCACGAGCGCGCTCCACAGCGTCTCGAGGGCTGCCGCATCGCCGTTCCAGAAACGCCTCCGCGACCGACGGATGTACCAGTTGGACAGATCGTCGACGAAGGCCTCGAACGAGGCGATGACATCGGGCGTCCAGTACCGCTCGTACGCCTCGGTCGCCTCCGCGACGAACTGCTCGACGCGCGAGTGAAGCCAGCGATCGAGCGGCTCGAGCTCCTGAGCCCCGCCGGGCTGCCAGCCCTCGGCGACGTTCGCGTAGTCGACGAGGAACTTCACCAAGTTCCAGAGCGTGAGCAGCCGTCGCCTGATCTCGTGCGCGGGCCCGTAGCCGAAGTTGAGGTTCTGGCTCGGGACCTGCTCGGAGTACATCCAGCGCATGACGTCGGCGCCCATGCGCTCGATTGCCTCGTTCGCCTCGATCGCGTTGCCGGTCGACTTGTGCATCTCGCGGCCGGTCTCGTCGCGGACTCGCTCGTAGGCGAGCACACGCTCGTACGGCGCGCGACCGAGGAGCGTGACCGACATGAACAGCATCGAGTAGAACCACAGCCGGATCTGCTCGCGGCTCTCCGAGATCCACTCGGCGGGGAACCACTGCTCCCAGTACCCGTTGTCGGGCAGGTCGGCGCCGGACAGGCCCTGCGAGGCGCCGGTCGCATACCCGCCGGACGCCCACTCCGGGTTCTGCCAGCCCAGAGTCGAGAAGGGGACGATCCCGGCGTCGAGCCAGGCGTCGCCGACTTCGGGGATCCGCCGTACCTCCTTGCCGCAGGCGACGCAGCCGATCGGCACGTCGTCGATCCAGGGCCGGTGAAGCTCCTGCAGCTGGTCGAGGCCCCCCGTCGCCCGCTCTTCGAGCTCCGCCCGGGAGCCGACCACATTCACCTCGCCGCAGTCGCACGGATAAATCGGCAGAGGCAGACCGAAATAGCGCTTGCGCGAGATGTTCCAGTCACCCATGTTGCGCAGCCAGTCGTCCATGCGTTTCGAGTAGAACGACGGCGTCCACTCGACGGTCGCGTTCGCGTCCAGGAGCGGCTGCCGGATCTCGTCGGCCGAGATGAACCAGTCGTCGACGACCCGGAAGACGAGCGGCGTCTTGCAGCGCCAGCAGATGGGATACCGATGGGTGATTCGGCCGACCTCGACGAGCAGCTCGCGCTCGCGCAGGTCCTCGATGACGACGTCCTCCGCCTCGTCGGTCGAGAGCCCCTCGAGGGTGCCGAAGCCTGGCAGGACCCGCCCGGACTCGTCGATCGGAACGATCACGGGCAGGCCGTGCTCGCGCGCGAGCTCGAAGTCCTCGGCGCCGCAGCCGGGCGCGATGTGAACGATGCCGGTGCCCTCCGTGAGCGAGACGTCGTCCCAGGCGATGACGCGGTGGGCGACGCCCTCCTGCGCGGGCAGGTCGTCGAACGGCCCCTCGTAGTGAAGGCCGACGAGCTCGTCGCCCCTCGCCACGCGCTCGTACTCCCCGCCGGACTCCGCAAGCGCCCAGCCGCCCTGGCGCAGCCCGTACTCCGCATCGGGCTTCACTGCTGCCGCCACGTTGGCCGGCAGC
>JBGOSR010000211.1:0-2873 GCA_041476065.1 Gaiellaceae bacterium | reverse complement strand
TGCGCCTGCTCGAGAACGCCGGAAACGTCACCACCGAGAAGGTCGGACGAGCCCGCCGGTGCAGCCTCGGGCCGCGTGGTCTCGAGGACGTCCACGAGTGGATCGAGACCTACCGGCAGATGCTGGACGAACGCCTCGACCGGTTCGAGGAGCTACTCAACCGCACTACGAAGGGAGCGCAATGACGAATCACCAACAGCAGGCACGGGCCGTAACCCTGACGACGCCGACCGACCGTGAGATCCACGTCGAGCGGGTGTTCGACGCGCCACGTGACCTCGTGTTCGCCGCGTTCACCGATCCCGGGCTCATTCCCCAATGGTGGGGGCCGGGCACGGTCGTCGACGAGATGGACGTCAGGGCCGGCGGGAGCTGGCGGTTCGTCTTCCGTAACCCGGACGGCACCGAGGGCGCGTTCCGTGGGACCTACCGCGAAGTCACGCCACCCGAGCGCATCGTGCAGACCTTCGAGCTGGAGGGCATGCCGGGCAACGTCCATCTCGAGACAGCCACCTTCGAGGACCTCGGCGACCGGACGAAGTTCACGACCACGCTGCTCTTCGACACGACCGAGCAGCGCGACGGCCTGCTCGAATACGGCGGGGAAGCCGGGATGAACGAGAGCTACGCCCGCCTCGACGAGCTCCTTGCCAGGCTCTCCTCCAGCTAGCGAGACCGGCCGACCGGGGACTCGCTTGTTTCACCCTGCCAAGAAAGCGGAGTGACCGCTCCGGTTTAGCTACGATGAGCGGCATGATCAGTCGGACGAAGCCCTCGACCCGGCCGCTGCGGCGAGACGCGCAAGCAAACCGCGACCGAATCGTGGCCACCGCCCGCGCCGCCTTCGCAGCCGAGGGAATCGACGTACCGGTCGAAGAGATCGCCCGTCGCGCCGCCGTCGGGATGGGCACGCTCTACCGCCACTTTCCCGCCAAGGAAGACCTGATCGACGCCGTGCTCGAGGATGCGTTCGCGGCGTTCATCGGAGCTGCCGAGCAGGCGCTGGCCGAGGAGGATGCGTGGGCCGGCTTCCGTGGCTTCCTCGAGCTCGTATTCGCGCTGCACGCAGAAAACCGTGGGCTCAAGGACATGATCGCCACGCGCTCGCACGGGAGGGCGCGTGCGGAGACGATGCGCAGGCGGATGCGGCCGCTCCTTCGCAGGCTGATCGAGCGCGCCCAGGCGCAAGGAGCCCTGCGCAAGGACTTCACGGCCGAGGACATGCCGCTCCTCCTCTGGACCGGCGGCCGCGTGATCGAAGCCACGGCGGGCATCGCACCGGATTTCTGGCGCCGCTACCTGGGGTTGCTGCTCGACGGCCTGCGTGCGGACGCCGCGACGCCGCTACCGCGTCCGCCGCTCACGCGCGCGCAGCTGAATCGAGCAACGGCAAGGCGGACGAGCTGAGCGCCGCGCACAGTGACGAGGGGTTGACCGGCCGAGCCCTCTGGACCGTGTTCGGGGCGCTGATGCTCGGCATGTTCCTGGCCGCGCTCGACCAGACGATCGTCTCGACCGCGCTGCCCACGATCGTCGGCGACCTCGGCGGCCTCAGCCACCTCTCGTGGGTGGTGACGTCGTATTTGCTCGCCGCGACCGTTTCGACGCCGATCTACGGGAAGCTCGGCGACATGTACGGGCGCAAGCCCGTCTTCCAGGCCGCGATCCTGATCTTCCTGGCCGGTTCGATGCTCGCCGGGCTCAGCCAGTCGATGGACCAGCTGATCGGCTTCCGCGCGGTGCAGGGGATCGGTGCGGGCGGGCTGATGGTCGGAGCGCAGGCGATCATCGCCGACATCGTCCCGCCCCGTGAGCGGGGTCGCTACATGGGCCTGATCGGATCGGTCTTCGCGGTTGCTTCGGTCGCCGGGCCGCTGCTCGGAGGCTTCCTCGTCGACAGCCTCTCCTGGCGTTGGGTCTTCTACGTGAACATGCCGGTCGGCGCGCTTGCCGTTGCGATCGTCGCGCTGCGGCTGCGTCTGCCCTCGTCGCGCAGCAGGCACCGGATCGACTACCTGGGCGCGGCGCTACTCGCTGCCGGCGTCGGCTCTCTGGTGCTGCTCACGACCTGGGGCGGCAACCAGTACGCCTGGGGCTCGACCACGATCATCGGGCTCGCGATCGCGGGCGTCGCGCTGCTTGCGCTCTTCGTCTGGCAGGAGCGCCGAGCTGCCGAGCCGGTCCTGCCGCTGCACCTGTTCCGCTCGCCTGTCTTCGACGTTGCGAATGCGATGGGCTTCACGATCGGGATGGCGATGTTCGGGGCGATCGTGTTCATCCCGCTCTACCTGCAACTCGTCTACGGCGCGAGCCCCACGAGCTCCGGCTTACGCTTGCTGCCGCTGATGGCGGGACTACTCGTCGCCGCAATCGCCTCGGGCCGCGCGATCAGCCGCATCGGCCGCTACAAGATCTTTCCGATCGTGGGCACTGCGACCCTGGTCGTAGGCATGTTCCTGCTCTCGCGGCTGCAGGTCGGCACGGCTCCCTGGCTCGCCTCTGTCTACATGCTCGTCGTCGGCGTCGGAATCGGTCTCGTGATGCAGGTGCTCGTGCTCGTCGTCCAGAACGATGCACGCCCGACCGAGATCGGGGTCGCCACTTCGACCGCGACGTTCTTCCGTTCCGTGGGCGGCTCCTTCGGGGTCGCGATCTTCGGCGCGATCTTCGCCTCCCGGCTCGCAGCTCAGATCAGGCAGCTGCCTGCGTCCGCGGCACAGCATCTCGGCGGGGGGATCCACCTGACGCCGCTGCAGGCCAAGCAGCTCCCGCCTGCAGTGCACTCCGAGTTTCTGCACGCGTTCGCGCATGCCCTGCACGGCGTCTTCCTGTGGGGGATGCTGATGGCAATCGTGCCCTTCGTTCTCTCTTGG
>JBGOSR010000210.1:0-2898 GCA_041476065.1 Gaiellaceae bacterium | reverse complement strand
CCACCTGCCTGAAACGGAACGCGAGCTGCTGCAGCGGACGAACCTGAGTCGATACCGCTACGGAAAGGATCGGTCCCCTCGCCTCGACGCGTCTGCGAGGTACAACCGGCGCATCGTCGGCATCTTCGAAAAGGGTCAGCGGCTGGTTGAGGGGCTGGGCTGAGCGACTTGATCGTGCCAGCCGCGCGCGCATGCAGTTGAGCAGAAAGGGTCGCCATTCTTGACGGCGATCTCAGGGCGTTCACTGCCACAGCACGGGCAGCGTCCATCACGTCGTGCGGGAGGATCAGCTCGTATCGAGGGTTGCTCGTACGACGCCGTACGAGCTTCACTCTTCATGGCCAGCCCCTCGATGATGCTCGCCACGCCGGTGAGAAGATAAGAATGATGCTCGCAATAGCCGGTGAAAGGTCAAGCCACCCCGCTCGCTGGGTGACCAGCTGAGCGGGGGCGAAGGTGTCTGGCCCTGCAAGTCGAATCCTGTTCGCCTAGGCTCCTGGTCTCGCGCGCCAAAGCGCGTTGGCAGGCTTCGGGCTTTCGGCCGGGGTTCTGGCCGCAGGGCCAGTTGGAGTCAGTCTACTCCTCCCAGACCACTTCGCGCGTCTGGCCAAGCGAATCGCCAAACCCTCATATGTCCACGGCGGCGGATTGCTAAACACGTTCGAGCTTCTCTTAAGCCTGCCCTTGGGGAACCTGGCTCTGCAGCCCGACCGCGCGCTTGAGCAGCTCGAGCGCCTCGTCCTTGCGCCCGTCCGCCTCCAGCAGCTCGGCCATCTTCCCGTAGACCTCGCGAACGAAATCGGGATGCCGCTCGGAGACGAGCTCGACCGAGCGCTCGTAGAGCTCGAGCGCACGCGCCGGCTCGCCGGTGCGCACGAAGACGTCCGCGGCGACCGCGTAGGCGCGCCCGGCCTGCTCGGGTTGGGCCTCGGCCAGCTCGTCGGCGACCTCGATCGCGAGCGCGAGCGCGTCCTCGTCCCGGCCGAGCTCGGCCAGAGCCCGCGCCTTCTCGAGGCGGAAGAGTCCACGCGCCTCGGCACCGCCGCTCGAGACCGCGAGCGGATAGCCGCGCTCGAGCAGCTCGAGCGCCTCCGCGGCGTTCCCCCGTTCGAGCTCGATGTAGGCCAGCAGGTGGTGCGCCCGCGCGGCGTAGGCGGTGTGATCGGTGAGCTCGATCGAGGCCAGCGCCATGCGCGCGTAGCGCAGGGCCACCTCGGGGTGGTTCTCGGCCGAGTGCAGGCGCGACTGGGACCAGTAGAGCTGAGCCTGAACGATCGGGTCGGTGACTTTCCCCGTCTTGACGAGAGTCTTCCCGAGCAGTTCCCGCGCCGACGGGAAGCTGCCGCTGTCGATCAGAATATTCGCCAGGAGGACCGCGAACCGCGTTTCCGCCTGCTCGTCGCCGCGGCTTCGAGCCAAGCCCAGGGCCTCCTCGAGCACAGCGATCGCAACCTCGTACTCGTCTCGCAGCCAGTACACGCGAGCGAGTGAGTCCACGATGCCCGGATAACCCGCGATCGATCCGGCCAGGAGCGCCCGCGCCTCCTCGAGCCGCTCGACAGCGTCGTCCAGCCTGCCGGCGTGGAAGTCGATCTCCCCCAGTCCGCCAAGCGCGCGGGCGCGCTGAAGTCGATCGGTCGTCCCTTCGAGGGCCTGGGTGTAGAGGTGCTCGGCAAGCTCGAACTGGCTGAGGCGAAGGGCGACGTCGGCATCGACCAGCGGATCCGTCTCGTCCAATGCTTCCGAGCCCATTGCCAGATACTCCTCCGAGATGCCGACCCGTCGGGCCAGCTCCCGCAGGACCTGGAGCGAGGGCACGCGGTCGCCGCGCTCGATCCGGCAGATGTACACGGCCGTGCAACCAGGGAACGAGAGCTCGCGCTGGCTCATCCCGGCTGCCTGCCGCGCCTCCTTCAGGCGCCTCCCGACCGAGACTGGGTCATCGACGTGGGGCCAACCTCGCTTGGACATTCTCAAGCTCTCTTGTAAACTCTTGTCAACCCGGGCCCGGGACTGTCATTCGATCTTCGAAAGGACGGTCCCATGCGGTATTTCGTTGCGGCGTGCGCGCTTTCGGCGCTCGTTGTCTCTGCGCTCTTCATCGGCGGCTTTGGCCCGATCGGGCCCTGACCGACGCGTAACACGGGCGGGCGGCGGGTTTGCAACTCGCCGCCCCTGCCTCCTTGAGGGCTCCATGCTTCCAGGCCGCCAAGTATGACAGCGGTCATGATGGTTGCTGCCGGCACCGTCGGAAATCAACCGGGCGAGGGATGAACGCTGCTGGTACCGTCACAGCAGTGACCGACGAACCCGCCCAGGCGACGGTCTACGAAGTGAGCTGCCCGCATTGCCGCAAGGCGTTCCGTGAGGAGCTCCTGTCGGGGCCGGCCGCCCGCTACAACGGCTTCAAATGCCCGCACTGCCGCCTGTTCGTCCCGCTCGAGCGCGTCTCCGAAGAGCCGACCGAGCCCATCGCCAGCAGCGGCTGACCTCGAGCTCCACCTTCAAGCTCAGAGAGAGACGGCTAGACGCAGTCCTTGAGACCCTGGGCCTCGGGCAGCGACTCGAGCTTCTTGAGCGTGTTGTTCTCGATCTGCCGGATCCGCTCGCGGGTGACGCCGAACGCCCGCCCGACCTCCTCCAACGTGCACGGCTGCTCGCCCTTGAGGCCGAAGCGAAGCTCGATCACCTTGCGCTCGCGCTCGGGGAGCGAGTCGAGCGCACGCTCGATGTCCTCACGGCGGAGCGAGAGCGAGGCCTGTTCGTCGGGTGACTCCGCCTGGTCGTCCTGGACGAAGTCGCCGAGCTCGGACTCCTCCTCCTCGCCGATCGGCTTCTCGAGCGAGACCGGATGCTGCGCCATGCGCAGGATGTCCCGCACCTCCTCGGTCGTCATCT
>JBGOSR010000209.1:0-2936 GCA_041476065.1 Gaiellaceae bacterium | reverse complement strand
TCAGCGACCGCACGATCTGCTATCTGGCCAGCGGCCGCCCGGCGGTGATCGAGCACACGGGGCCGAGCGGCTTCCTCCCGGACGCCGAGGGCCTGCTCCGTTTCCGGACGGTTGAAGAGGCGGCGGACCGGCTCCGTAGCGTCGCCGAGGACTACGAGGGGCAGAGCCGGCTGGCGCGAAAGCTCGCGGAAGAGCACTTCGACGCCCGTAAGAACGCGGGTCACGTGCTCGAGCTCGCCATGGCGACGTCTGCTCGATGAGCGCTCGGCGCGACCACGCCGCAGTCGTGCTCAGCTACCACCGGGTGGGCCCGCCCCCGCCGGGAAGCTGGGAGACCTGGTTCTCGATCGGCGAGGAGACATTCCTCGGTCAGCTGCGCGACCTTGTCGAGCTCGGTTGGGAGCCGGTCGGCGTCGATGCATTCATCGCCGGTCTCGAAGACCCCGACCACCTCCCGCGGCGCGCGGCATTGCTGACCTTCGACGACGCGTTCCGCACGCTCGGGGGAACCGCGCTTGCCTGCCTGCGTCGGCTTGGCTATCCGGCCGCGGTCTTCGTGCCGACGGGTCACATCGGCGGCAAGAACGAATGGGACGGAGACACGCAGCCACAGGAGCCGATCTGCAACTGGGACGACTTGCGAGAGCTCGAGGCGCAGGGACTGTCCGTCCAGTCACACGGGGTCTCCCACCGCCGGTTCTCACTCCTGGCGGGGGACGAACGGGTGCGCGAGCTCGTGGAGTCGAAGCGCGCGATCGAGCGGGGGCTCGGAAAGCGTGTGGAGCTCTTCGCCTATCCCTACGGCGACGACGGCACCGATGCCGACCGCATGGACGCCGCCGTCGCGCGGGCGGGGTACCGCGCAGCGTTCCTCTACGACGGGGCGTCGTTCCGGCTGCCTGCGTCGGATCGTTTCCGTCTGCCGCGAATCCCCATGGGGCCGGACACGGATCTCGGGGCCGAGCTCGCGCGGGCGGCATGAGCAACAGGCTTCGCATCGCCGTCACCGGGCTCGCCGTCACGTATCCCTTTGGTGGTGTCTTCTGGGACTACGTCCAGTACCCGCTCGGCCTGCTCAGGCTCGGCCACGACGTGCTCTACATCGAGGACACCGGCCGGTGGGCGTACGATCCGGCCGCCGAGACGTTCGTCGAAGACGGAGGTGGCAACGCGGAGGAGTTCCAACGCCAGCTGCTGCGCCTAGACCCCGAGCTGGCCGAACGCTGGTTCTATCGCGACGGCGCCGGCCGGGTGTACGGGCGCTCCTGGGAGGAGACCGCGTCGTTCTGCCGCAGCGCAGACCTCTTCCTCCACATCTCCGCCTCCTGTTGGATGCGGGACGAGTACTTCGCCGCGAAGCGTGTTGCCTTCGTGGACAGCGATCCGATGTTCACCCAGGCCTCGGTCCCGGACTATCTCGCCGGGTCGATCTCGGACGAGGACCGCGAGCGGGTCGAAACGCTCCTGCGCCACGATGTCTTCTTCACGTTCGCGGAGAACGTGGCCGGGGCCGACAGCCGTGTTCCGCGCGGGCTCTTCGACTGGTCGACGACTCGGCAGCCGGTCGTCCTCGACTGTTTCGACGCCGTCGCCGTCGCGCCGGAGAAGCGAAGACGGGTGCTGACGACGGTTGCTTCGTGGGAGTCGACGGAGGGCGGCCGCGTCGTCGACGGCGTCGAGTACGGCGGCAAAGGACCCGAGTTCGAGCGCTTCATCGACCTCCCGCGGACGAGCGCGCTGCCGCTCGAGCTTGCGCTGGCCGGTCGTCCCCCGGTGAAGCGACTGCGGTCGCACGGGTGGCTGACGCGCGACGGCTACGAGGTCTCCAGGGAGCCGTGGGTCTACCTCGACTACCTTGCCGGGTCGCTTGGCGAGTGGAGTGTCGCGAAGAACGCATATGTCGCGAGCCACAGCGGCTGGTTCTCCTGCCGCACAGCGTGCTACCTGGCGCTCGGAGTGCCGGCTGTCGTCCAGCGCACAGGCTTCGAGCATTCGATTCCGACGGGCGAGGGCCTCTTCACCTTCGAGACGCTCGACGAGGCGAAGGCTGGGATCGACGCGATCGCCTCCGACCCGGAACGCCACGCCAGGGCAGCGCGGGAGATCGCCGGCGAGTTCTTCGACTCGGGCAAGGTGCTGGGCCGACTGCTCGAGGAGGCGCTGGCTTGAGCATCGCCGCTCCGGTGAGAACGCGAATCCTGCGCGGGTACGACGATCCGGCCCTCGGGCGCGACCGCTGGAACGAGCTCGTCAGGTCCGGCCATGCGCGTTCTCCGTTCCTGACCTGGGAGCTGCAGCAGGCGTGGCTCGAGGCGTACGCCGAGGGCGAGCTCGTCCTCGTGGGGGCGGAGCGAGACGGGAAGATCGTTGCGGTGGCCCCCCTTCATCCCACGGATGGGGAGATCTGGTTCAGCGGTTCCTGCTTCGAGTTCGATCGGCTCGACTTCCTCGGTGACGTTTCCGGTCCTGGCGTCCTCGGCGCGCTGCTCGAGAAGGCGCGCGATCACATCGGCACATTCGTCAGCTTCGAGCTCGAGTTCGTTCCTGCGCTCTCCCCAACCTCGGAGGCGCTCCCGGATGCCGCCGCGAGGCTCGGCCTGCGGTGTACGCAGCAGTACGAGATGCTCGCACCGGAGATCGACTTGAGAGGCGCGCCTCCCGACGCACTCGGGCGTTCGCGGGTACTCGAGTACGAGAGCTGGTTTGCGAGAAACGGCCGGCTGGAGATCCGACACCTCCGCGAATCGGACGAGATCCTTCCTCACCTGCCCGAATTCTTCGAACAGCACCAGCGGCGTTGGCCCGGCGGCGAGAGTCGCTTCTCCGCAGCGCGGGTCCGCCGTCTCTTCGAGCGGATCACGGAGCGCTGCGCAGGAACCGACCTGCTCCGCTTCACGCGCATCGATTGGGACGGCCGTCCGATTGCCTTCCATCAC
>JBGOSR010000208.1:0-2978 GCA_041476065.1 Gaiellaceae bacterium | reverse complement strand
GAGCGCACCCTCAAGGAGAATCGCGACTCACTCGACGAGTCCGAGGCCTCGACGATCGAGGGCCGGATCATGGAGCTGAAGGGCGTGCTCGAGAGCTCGGACGTGGACGAGATCAAGCAAAAGACCGATGAGCTCCAGCAGGCCTCGCAGAAGCTGGCCGAGGCCGTCTATGCCCAGGCGACCGCTTCGCAGGCGGGCTCCGCCACGGGCGGCAACGGCGATGCCGGTTCCGACGACGAGGTCGTCGAGGAGGCCGACTACGAGGTCATCGACGAAGAGGAGGAGGCCAAGAAGGCCTAGTCCAGGTCCTGGCCCTGGATATGCCTCAAGGAGCCGATATGCCTGAGGATCTCGAGAACCCCGAAGAGACTTTGCAACAGTCTGTTGCTAAGTCCGACGACGCCGAAATGGACGAGTTGGACGCGCTTCGTACCGAGAACGAGGAGCTGATCGACACGCTCCAACGGGTCAAGGCCGAGTTCGACAACTACCGCAAGCGGGCCGCGCGCGACCAGGCGAGCCTGGTCGCGCGGGCCGGCGAGCGGATCGTGAAGGAGCTCTTGCCCGTGCTGGACGACCTCGAACGCGCGCTCGAGGCGGCTCACGCTCACGAGGAGGCCAAGCTGGAGGAAGGCGTGAACCTCGTCCACCGCCAGCTCGAGCAGATCCTCGAGCGCGAAGGGCTCGCTCCGATCGCGACCGACGGCAAGTTCGACCCGCACGTGCACGAGGCGCTCCTCACGCAGCCGTCCGCGGCCGAGGAGGGCGCCGTGATCGAAGTGCTGCAGAAGGGCTACCGCCTCGGCGACCGCGTGCTGCGGCCCGCGAGGGTGGTGGTCGCGGGGCCGAAGGAGGAAAGCGCCTCCGATGGCGACCAGACCTAAGAACTTCTACGACGTCCTCGGCGTCTCCAAGACGGCGTCTCAGGACGAGCTCAAGAAGGCCTACCGGAAGCTCGTGCGCGAGTACCACCCGGACAAGAACCCGGGCGACAAGGAGGCCGAGGAGCGCTTCAAGGAGATCCAGGGCGCCTACGACGTCCTCTCCGACCCCGAGAAGCGCAAGCAGTACGACTCGTTCGGTTCGGCAGACGGGCGCGGTGGATTCCCCGGTGGCGGAAACATCAACTTCGACTTCGGAGACATCTCGGACCTGTTCGGAGGGCTCGGCGACGTCTTCGGCCGTGGCCAGAGCCGCCAGCGGGCCGGTCGCGGCACCGACCTGCAGACCGAGATCAGCATCTCGTTCGACGACTCGCTCCACGGGGTCGAGACCCAGATCCCCGTCGAGGCCGAGGCCGCCTGCCGCGAGTGCGGTGGCTCCGGCGCGCAGCCCGGGACGTCGCCGCAGATCTGCCCGGAGTGCAAGGGCCGGGGCGTCACGGTCGAGAGCCAGGGCCTGTTCGGGCTCTCGCACGCGTGCCCGCGCTGTCACGGACGCGGCACGGTTATCGAGAAGCCGTGTCGGCGCTGCCACGGCAGCGGCCGCGAGCGGCGGACGAAGCGCTACAAGGTGAAGATCCCGGCGGGAGTCAAGGGCGGGACGCAAATCCGCCTCAAGGGCAAGGGCGAGCCGGGCTACGGCGGGGGGTCGCCGGGCGACCTGATCGTCGTCACGCGTGTGGCCGACTCGCCGCTCTACAGGCGCCGTGGGAGCGACCTCGAGGTCGAGGTGCCGGTCACGTTCGCGGACGCGGCACTGGGCGCGAGCGTCGACGTCCAGACTCCGGAAGGCCCGGTTTCGCTCAAGGTCCCGGCGGGCTCGGAGAGCGGCAAGCTGCTGCGAATCCGCGGCCGGGGCGCGCCGAAGCTGAACGGCGCCGGCAAGGGCGACGTCCTCGCGCGGCTGAGGATCTCGGTTCCGAAGAAGCCGAACAAGGCCGAGCGCGAGCTCCTCGAGCAGCTCCAGAAAGTGCAGAAGGCCCGATGAGGCAGCACGCATGGAACATTGGGATCGCCGCGTTCGTAGTCGCGGTAACGCTGTTCTGGATCCTGGTTATCGCGATCAGCTCGGGCTTGCTTGTCCTGCTATTTGGGTCCTTGGCGGCGATGCTCTATGAGGGCCTCAAGTGGAGCAGAGAGAGGCAACGGCAATGATGGACGACCGGCCTCGATACATGATCTCCGTCGCTGCCGAGATCGTCGGCATGCACCCGCAGACGTTGCGGATCTACGAGGCGAAGGGCCTCGTCAACCCGCAGCGGACAGCCGGGAACACGCGGCTCTACTCCGAAGCCGACCTCGAGCGGCTGCGGCTCATCAACCGGCTCACGTCCGAGCTCGGGCTCAACCTCGCCGGAGTCGAGCACGTGATCCGGCTCGAGGAGCAGATCCGCCGGATGCAGCGGACGATGGAGCGCCTCGAGCGCGACGTGCGCGAGCAGGTCCAGGAAGTCCACCGCCAGTACCGGCGCGATCTCGTTCCCTACGACCCCGAGAACCGAGGATTGGTGCGCAGGTGGACTTCAACAAGCTGACGGTCAAAAGCCAGGAGGCGATCGCCGCTGCGCAGGAGGACGCGCGCCGTCGCGGCAACCCCGAGATCTACCCCGAGCATCTGCTGCTGGCGCTCCTCGGCCAGGATCTGCCTCGCGAGCTCGTCCCCGATCCCGAGGAGCTTCGCGCCGCAACCGAGGCCGCTCTTCGCGAGAAGCCGTCGCTGCAGGGCGCGGCCCAGCAGCCGACCGCCTCGACTGCGTTCTCGCGCGTCCTCGACCGAGCCGAGGACGAGATGCGGAAACTCGAGGACGAGTTCATCTCGACCGAGCACCTTCTGCTCGCGCTCGACGCCGTGCCGCGCGACGAGCTCCTCGCGCGCCTGAAGGCGCTCCGCGGCGGCCAGCGCGTCACCTCGCAGAATCCCGAGGGCACCTACCAGGCCCTCGAGAAGTTTGGCCGCGACCTGACCGAGCTCGCCGAGGAGGGCAAGCTCGACCCGGTCATCGGGCGCGACGAGGAGATCCGGCGCGTGATCCAGGT
>JBGOSR010000207.1:0-3000 GCA_041476065.1 Gaiellaceae bacterium | reverse complement strand
GCCCAAGGGCTACCTGCAGCGGTTGCGCGCGATCTGCGACAAACATGGCCTGCTGCTGATCTTCGACGAGGTGATCACCGGTTTCGGGCGGCTCGGCTACTGGTTCGGCTCCGAGCGCTACGACATCCGCCCCGACATCATCTGCTCCGCCAAAGGCCTCTCCTCGTCGTACGCGGCGATCGGCGCCGTGATCGCGACCGACAGGGTGATGGAGCCGTTCCTCGAGTCGACGAGCATGTACTCGCACGGGATCACGTTCGGCGGCCACCCGGTGATGAGCGCGATCGCGCTCAAGAACATCGAGATCATGAAGCGGGAGGGGATCGTCGAGCGCGTGCGCGAGCAGGAGCCGCGCTTCCGCGAGACGCTCGCCCAGCTGCTCGACCTGCCGATCGTCGGCGATCTGCGCGGTGCGGGCTACCTGTATGCGATCGAGCTCGTGAAGGACAAGGAGACCCGCGAGACCTTCTCCGACGAGGAGTGCGAGACGCTGCTGCGCGGCTTCCTCTCGCCGGCGATGTTCGAGCGCGGCCTGATCTGCCGCGCCGACGACCGGGGCGACCCGGTGATCCAGATCTCCCCGCCGCTCGTCGCGGGGCAGGCGGAGTTCGACCAGATCGTGGGCATCCTCGGCGACGTGCTCGCCGAAGCCTGGCAACGGATGATGTAACCGACTACACGGGGAGGACCAGTGGAAGCAGGCGCCGTACCGTCCGAGTTCGTCGATGTCACGACCGAAGCGGCTCTCGAAGAGAAGGCGAAGCTCAAGAAGCACTTCGGCCGCTTCGACATCCTCTTCTTCCTGATCTGCACCATCGTCGGGCTCGACACGCTCGGCGCGGTCGCCTCGAACGGTGCCCAGGGCTTCACCTGGCTGATCTTCCTCAGCGTGTTCTTCTTCATCCCGTACGCCCTGCTCACCGCCGAGCTCGGCGCCGCGTTCCCGGAGGAGGGCGGCTGCTACGAGTGGACGAAGCTCGCGTTCGGGCGCTTCGTCGCGGGGGTCAACTCGGTGATCTACTGGCTCTCGAACCCGATCTGGCTCGGCGGCGTGCTCGCGATCACCGCGCTGACGACCTTCTCGACCTTCTTCACGGACATCTCGGGGGCGCACAATCCGTGGCGGTACGTGTTCCTGCTCGTCTTCATCTGGTTCGCTGTGTGGGGCGCGATCCTCTCGTTCAGCGTCGGCAAGTGGATCCCGTCGATCGGCGCGTTCGCGCGAGTGATCCTGCTCACGTTCTTCTCGATCTCGGTCCTGATCTACGCGATCAAGCACGGCGTGCACGGCTTCGGGGCCGGCTCCTTCAAGCCGACCTATGCGATCTTCATCGCAGCGGTGCCGGTGCTCTTCTTCAACTTCGTCGGTTTCGAGCTGCCGAACGCGGCGGGTGAGGAGATGACGAACGCGAAGCGCGATGTCCCGTTCACGATCCTCCGGGCGGCGGCCGCCTCGATCGTCCTCTACGGCGTCCCGGTGCTGATGATCCTGCTCGTGCTGCCGACCGACCAGGTCACGGGTCTCGGCGGCTTCATCAACGCGATGAAGACCGTCTTCACGGTCTACGGCGGCTCGGTGGCTGCAGACGGCACGTCCACGCTGTCCGGCGCCGGGCACGTGCTTGGCGACATCGCAGCGGTCGGCTTCATCTGGGTGCTGATGTCGAGCGGCGCGACGTGGATCATGGGCGCCGACCGCACCCAGGCGGTCGCGGGCTACGACGGCGCCGCGCCTCGCCTGTTCGGCGTCTTCTCGAAGCGCTGGGGCACGCCGATCGTGGTCAACCTCCTCTCCGGCATCGTGGCGACGATCGTGATGATCCTCGCTTCTGTGCTCACCTCGGGCAGCTCGCAGAAGTACTTCGGCGCCGTGCTCGGGCTCACGATATCGACGACCACGATCTCGTACATCATGATCTTCCCCGCCGTGGTGAAGCTGCGCTACAGCCACGCCCACGTGCCGCGGCCGTTCAAGGTCCCGGGCGGAATGGTGGGGGTCTGGGCGGCCGGCGTCCTCTGCACCGCCTGGGCGCTGCTCGCGACGGTCGTGCTGCTCTGGCCGGGCCTCGGCACTTCGGACCCGAACGCCGCGCTCGACTCGCTCGGCTTCTCCCACCAGCGCTGGCAGTACGAGGCGGCGCTCTTTATCCCGCTCGCGGTGATCCTCGCGATGGGCGTGATCTTCTATGCGCTGGGCGCGCCGACGCGCCGCAAGACGGCGATAGTCCCGCTGGTCGAGCCCGAGGCGGTGCCGGCCTAGCTCACCCCGGCGAGCGCGCCGGGAGTCCGCTCCGTCATCGGCACGTAGTCACGCTCGCCCGCTCCCAGGTACACCTGGAGCGGGCGAGCGATCTTCTGCTCGGGGTCGGTGAGCAGCTCGAGCCACTGCGCGAGCCAGCCGGCCGTCCGCGGGATCGCGAACATGACCGGGAACATCGCCACGGGCAGCCCGAGCGCCTGGTAGATCAGCCCGGAGTAGAAGTCGACGTTCGGGTACAGCTTCCTCGAGACGAAGTAGTCGTCCTCGAGCGCGATCTTCTCGAGCTCGAGCGCGAGGTCGAGCAGCGGGTTGCGGCCCGTGATCTCGAACACCTGGTCGGCGGTCTCCTTGATGATCTTCGCGCGCGGGTCATAGTTCTTGTAGACGCGGTGGCCGAAGCCCATCAGGCGGCCGTTGCCGGCCTTCACGCCCTCGATGAACGCGGGCACGTTCTTCGTGCTGCCGATCTCGTTCAGCATCTTCAGCACTTCCTCGTTCGCGCCGCCGTGCAGCGGACCGTAGAGGGCGGCCGCCGCGCCGGCGAGCGCCGAGTACGGGTCGACCTTGCTCGAGCCGATCGAGCGCATCGCGTTCGCCGAGCAGTTCTGCTCGTGGTCGGCGTGGAGGATGAAGAGCACCTCGAGCGCCCTGGCGATGACGGGGTTCGGCTCGTAGCGAGGCTCCGCGATCTTGAACATCATCGAGAGGAAGTTCTCGGTGAACCCGAGATCGTTGTCGGG
>JBGOSR010000206.1:0-3034 GCA_041476065.1 Gaiellaceae bacterium | reverse complement strand
CGCTCTGCGGTGCGACCGGCGGGTCGTCGGGCGTCGTGAAAACGCCGAACTCGGGCGGCGTTTCCTGCTCCTGCCGTGACGTACTTGCCTCCCGCAGCCAGGTCGCGAGGTCCATCTCCTCTTCGGCTTCCCGTCGCCGTCGCCGCCGTTTACCTCCGGCTGGCCGCCGAAGTCGATGCCGAGCTCCTGGAGGCTGAGACCCTCGCCGTCGCCGGTGCCGATCTCCTCGAGCGCGCGGAGCAGCGAAGCCCGCTCGTAGGTCTCCTTCGGCACCTTCTCCGACGGGCCGATCTCGACGTTCCGATACTGCTTGAGACCGGTCGCGGCCGGGATCAGCTTGCCGATGATCACGTTCTCCTTGAGGCCGAGCAGGTTGTCGACCTTGCCTTCGATCGAGGCGTCGGTCAGCACTTTGGTCGTCTCCTGGAAGGACGCGGCCGAGAGGAAGGACTCCGTCGCAAGCGACGCCTTCGTGATGCCGAGGATGAGCGGCTCGAAGGTCGCCTGCTCCTTCTTCTCCTTCTTCACCCGAGCGTTCTCCTTCTCGAGCACCATCTTGTCGACGAGCTGGCCGGGCAGGAGCTCGGTGTCGCCCGCGTTCTC
This sequence comes from Gaiellaceae bacterium, assembly GCA_041476065.1. GTDB lineage: Bacteria > Actinomycetota > Thermoleophilia > Gaiellales > Gaiellaceae > VAXT01. Next base: position 2,431 of record JBGOSR010000206.1, on the reverse strand, counting down.
GACGCGCACCTTCTTCAGCATCTGGCGGACGATGAGCTCGATGTGCTTGTCGTGGATCTCGACGCCCTGCGACTTGTAAACCCGCAGCACCTCGGCCACGAGGTACAGCGCCGTCGGCGTCGAGTCCTTGCCGGTCTTCGCGTGCAGCTCGAGCAGCTCCGCGGGTGAGCGCGAGCCCTCGTGCAGCGGATCGCCCGGCTCCACATGTTGCCCCTTCGTGACCAGGAGGCGGGTTCGGCGCGGCAGCGCGTAGGCGATCGGCTCGAGCTCCTCGCCGTCCTTGCCCTTCTCGTCGGGGACGATCGTGACCTTGACGCCGCGCTCGGTCTGCTCGATGTCGACGAGCCCGGAGATCTCGGCGAGCTTCGCCGCGCCCTTCGGATTCCGTGCCTCGAAGATCTCGACGACGCGCGGGAGGCCGTGCGTGATGTCCGTGCCGGCCACACCGCCCGTGTGGAAGGTCCGCATCGTCAGCTGGGTGCCCGGCTCGCCGATCGACTGGGCGGCGATGATGCCGACCGCGTCGCCGATGTCGCACATCTTCCCGGTCGCGAGGAAGATGCCGTAGCACTCGCGGCACACGCCGTACTCGCTGTGGCATTTGAGCACCGAGCGCACGGGCAGCGTCGAGGCCTGGGCCAGCTCGCCGAACTCCTCGATCATCTCGTCGAGCAGCTGCGCTGTGACGGTCGCGCCCTTGTCGGCGAGCTTCGTCTTCCCCGGCTTCCCGCTGGAGAGCGGCTTCATCACCTCGCGCGCGAGCACGCGTCCGAGCAGGCTCTTGTTGACGCCGTCGGGAACGAGCAGCGACAGCTCGATGAAGTCCTTCGTCTTGCAGTTGTCCTCACGGATGATCACGTCCTGCGCGACGTCGACGAGACGGCGCGTCAGGTACCCGGAGTCGGCCGTGCGAAGCGCGGTGTCGGCAAGCCCCTTGCGGGCGCCGTGGGTCGAGATGAAGTACTCGAGCACCGACAGCCCCTCCATGAAGTTGGCCTGAATCGGACGCTCGATGATCTCGCCCTTCGGATTCGCCATCAGGCCTCGCATGCCGGCCAGCTGGCGGATCTGCTTGAAAGACCCGCGGGCGCCGGAGTTGGCCATCATGTAGATCGGGTTCAGCTTGAACAGCGTCTTCTGCATCGCGTCGCCGACCTCGTCCGTCGCCTCCGTCCAGATGGTCACGATCTGCTCGTGGCGTTCTTCCTCGGTGATGAGGCCGCGCTCGTACTGCTCCTCGACGATGACCACACGCGCCTCGTAGCGCGCGAGGATCTCCTTCTTCTCCGGCGGTACGACGATGTCGTTCTTCGAGATCGTGATCCCGCCCTCGGTCGCGTACTTGAACCCCAGCGTCTTGATCGTGTCGAGCACGCCGCCCATGCCGTGCGCTCCGTAACGCTCGGCCAGCGCCGAGATCAGGTCGTCCATCTCGCGCTTGGAGAGCGTGTGGTTGATGAACTCAGGCGGCTCGACGTTCTTCGCCTCGCCGTATGACTCCATGAGAGCGCTCTCGACCGCGGAGTTGAAGATGACGCGCCCGGGAGTGGTCAGGATCAGCTCGCCGTGCCAGCGGTACTCGATCGGCTGCTGAAGCGTGATCTGCTTCGCGTCGATTGCCATCTCCACTTCCTGCTCGGACTGGAGGCGCTTCGGCCGCGGCTTCAGCTTCTCCACGGTCGTCTGCTCCAGATCGTCCTCCGAGTACGTGAGGAAGTAGCCGCCGAGCACCATGTCCTGCCCCGGCGTGGTCAGCGGGCGCCCGTTCGCGGGCGAGAGGATGTTGTTCGAGCTCAGCATGAGCAGGCGCGCCTCGGCCTGGGCCTCCGCGGAGAGCGGCAGGTGGACGGCCATCTGGTCGCCGTCGAAGTCGGCGTTGAACGCGTGGCAGACGAGCGGGTGGACCTGGATCGCCTTGCCCTCGACGAGCACGGGCTCGAACGCCTGGATGCCGAGCCTGTGCAGCGTCGGCGCGCGGTTCAGGAGCACCGGGTGCTCGGCGATGACCTCTTCGAGCACGTCCCACACCTCGGGCGTCATCGAGTCCACGTACTTCTTCGCCGCCTTGATGTTCTGCACGCTCTTGCGCTCGACGAGGCGGCTCATGATGAACGGCTTGAAGAGCTCGAGGGCCATGATCTTCGGCAGCCCGCACTGGTAAAGCTTGAGGTATGGCCCGGAGACGATCACCGAGCGGCCCGAGTAGTCCACGCGCTTCCCGAGCAGGTTCTGCCGGAAGCGGCCCTGCTTGCCCTTGAGCATGTCGGAGAGCGACTTCAGCGGCCGATTGCCGGGGCCCGTGACCGCCCGGCCGCGCCGCCCGTTGTCGAACAGGGCGTCGACGGCCTCCTGGAGCATCCGCTTCTCGTTGTTGACGATGATCTCGGGGGCGCCGAGGTCGAGCAGCCGCTTCAGCCGGTTGTTCCGGTTG
>JBGOSR010000205.1:0-3047 GCA_041476065.1 Gaiellaceae bacterium | reverse complement strand
CTCCGCGCCCCGCCGTCAGTATCCGAGGTATGACTTCCTGACAGCCTCGTTGCGGCGAAGCTCGTCGCTTCCGCCCTCCAGCGCGACCTTCCCGACTTCGAGCACGTACGCGCGATCGGCGGCATCCAGAGCGATGATCGCGTTCTGCTCGACGACGAGCACCGTCAGCCCATCCTTCTCGTTCAGCTCCTTGACGATGCGGAAGAACTCGGTGATCACCTTCGGCGCGAGGCCGAGCGAGGGCTCGTCGAGCATCAGCAGCCTGGGGCGCGAGACGAGCGCGCGTGCGAGCGCGAGCATCTGCTGCTCGCCGCCGCTCAGCGTTCCGGCCTGCTGGTCCCGGCGCTCCTCCAGCCAGGGGAAGTAGCCCACGATGCGTCCGGCCTCCTGCTTCACCGTCTGCCGCGCGCCGCCGGCGTACGAGCCCACGCGCAGGTTCTCCGAGACGGTCAGCTCTGCGAAGAGGCCGCGGCCTTCAGGGACGTGCGCGATGCCCCGGCGCGCAATCGCCTCGGTCGACTGGCCCGCGATCGAACGACCGTCGAACACGATGTCGCCGCTCCTTCGAACCATGCCCGAGACCGCGCGCAGGGTGGTCGTCTTCCCCGCGCCGTTCGCACCGAGCACGGCGACGATCTCGCCCTCGCCGACGGCCAGCGAGACCCCGTGGAGCGCCTTCGTCGGCCCGTAGCGAGCCTCGACCTCCCGCAGCTCAAGCAGCGGCACTCGGAGCTCCCAGATAGGCCTCGACCACCGCCGGGTCGGATCGAACCTCCTCGGGCGAGCCCTCGGCGATCTTCGTCCCGAAGTTGAGGACGGCGACGCGCTCGCACACCGACATGACGAGGTTCATATGGTGCTCCACGAGGAGGATCGCGAGCTCGAAGTCCTTCCGGAGCGCGCGGATGAGAGAGGTGAGCTCGTCGACCTCCTCGTGGTTCAGCCCGCCGGCCGGCTCGTCGAGGAGGAGCAGTCGCGGCTTGGAGGCGAGGGCGCGCGCCAGGTCGACCCGCTTGAGGGTTCCGAACGGGAGGCCGGCCGCAGGGCGCTCGGCGAGGCGGTCGAGCCCGAGATACGAGAGCGTCTCGAGTGCCTCCGCTCGGCCTTTCCGCTCCGAGAACGGACGCATTCGCGTGTGCCCGCCGACGAGGACGTTCTCGAGCACCGTCATCCTCGGGAAGAGGACGACGTTCTGAAAGGTTCGCGCGATCCCGAGCCGGACGACCCGGTGCGAGCGCACGCGGAGCAGGTCCCGCCCGTCGAGCTCGATTCGGCCCGAGTGCGGCGAGTAGAGACGCGTGATCACATTGAAGAGCGTCGTCTTGCCGGCGCCGTTCGGCCCGATCAGCCCGGCGATCCCCTTTTCTGCCACCGACAGCGAGACGTCGTCCAGGGCGACGACGCCGCCGAAGCGCCGAGTGACGTGCTCGACGGTGAGCAGAGCCATAGGTGGCCGCGGATCATATGACAGCCAAGCTTGCCCCCGGCCCGGCGTCGAACGACGACGAACACCTGCGCCGGGCCTACGGACGTCTTCCGGGAAGTTCGCCGCTCGGGGCGGCGACGTCGCATCCAACCGCGTCTGTGCGGGCGACGAAGTGGACCCCGTCCGAGCCCTCGAGCGAGAACGTGTCGGCGCCGCCGGCAGCGATGTCGATCACGAATCGCGGCTCCTGCCAGCGCACGTACTGGTCGCGGTCGACGTAAAAGGGGCAACCGGCGATCTCGCCGAGCAGGACATCCCCGGGGCCGAGCAGGAGCTCCCCGGCAGAGAGGCAGATCGGGGAGCTGCCTTCGCAGCAGCCCCCCGACTGCATGAACATGAGCGGGCCGTGGCGGGCCTTGAGCCCCTCGATCGCGGCGAGAGCCGCGTCGGTGGCCGTGACCTGCTGTGTCCCGCTCTCGGTCATGTCTAGAAGAGCCCGAGCGGCTTCGGGTCGTAGCTGACCAGCAGGCACTTGGTCTGCGTGTAGTGGTCGAGCATCATCTTGTGGTTCTCGCGCCCGACGCCCGAGACCTTGTAGCCGCCGAAGGCCGCGTGCGCGGGGTAGAGGTGGAAGCAGTTCGTCCACACGCGCCCGGCCTTGATGCCGCGGCCCATGCGGAACGCCTTGCTCGTGTCTCGCGTCCAGACGCCGGCGCCGAGGCCGTACATCGTGTCGTTCGCGATCTCGAGCGCCTCGGCCTCGTTCTTGAAGGTAGTCACGGCGAGGACCGGGCCGAAGATCTCCTCCTGGAAGATCCTCATCTTGTTGTGGCCCTTGAACACCGTGGGCTCGAAGTAGTACCCGCCGGCCAGCTCGCCGTCGAGCACGTTGCGCTTACCGCCGATCAGCAGCTCTGCGCCTTCCTCGAGTCCGATCTTGACGTAGTTCTCGATCTTCTCCAGCTGTGCGGTCGAGACCTGGGCGCCGAGCTGCGTGGAGGGGTCGAGCGGGGAGCCCTGCCGGATCGCTGCGATCCGCTCGAGCGCCCTACCCATGAACTCCTCGTAGATCGACTCTTCGATCAGTGCCCTTGAAGGACACGTGCAGACCTCGCCCTTGTTGAAGGCGTAGAGCACGAGGCCCTCGACGGCCTTGTCCAGGAAGTCGTCGTCTTCGTCCATCACGTCGGCGAAGAAGATGTTCGGCGACTTTCCGCCGAGCTCTGTCGTCGACGGGATGATGTTCTGCGCCGCGTACTGCATGATCAGGCGCCCGGTCACCGTCTCGCCCGTGAACGCGATCTTGGCGATCCGCTTGTTCGTTGCGAGCGCCTTGCCGATCTCCGCGCCCGGGCCGTTGACGATGTTGAGCACGCCCGGCGGCACGATGTCCTCGATCAACTCGGCCAACACCATGATGCTGACCGGTGTGGACTCCGCCGGCTTGAGCACGACGCAGTTGCCGGCGCCGATGGCCGGAGCGAGCTTCCATGCTGCCATCAGGATCGGGAAGTTCCACGGAATGATCTGGCCCACGACGCCGAGCGGTTCGTGGAAGTGGTAGGCCACGGTGTTGTCATCGATCTGGCTCAACGAGCCTTCCTGCGCACGCAGGCAACCG
>JBGOSR010000204.1:0-3062 GCA_041476065.1 Gaiellaceae bacterium | reverse complement strand
TCTCGCTGGTACCGGTGTTCGTCGCCTTCCTCGCGCGCTTCGTGCTGCACGAGCGTCTGGAGCGGGTGCAGCTCGCCGGGGCCGCCTCGGCGGTCGCCGGCGTGGCCCTCATCTCGGCGGGCTGAACCGGATGTTCAGCACGTCGCCGTCCTCGACGACGTACTCCTTGCCCTCCAGCCTTTGCAGGCCACGCTTCACGACCGCGGCCCGTGAGCCGCACTCGACGAAGTCGCTCCAGCGAATCACCTCACAGCGGATGAAGCCCCGGGCGATGTCGGAGTGAATGGTCGCGGCCGCCTCGAGGGCCGTCTGGCCCTGTCGAAGCGTCCACGCCCGCGCCTCGGTGTCACCGGCGGTGAAGAACGTGACGAGGCCGAGGGCCTCCTTTAGCCTCACCGCGACCTCATCGAGGGCCGAGCGCCCGCCGTCCCGGTACGCCGCGGCCTCCTCGTCATCGAGCTCCGCCAGCTCCGCCTCGAGCTCCAGGTCGATACCCAGGAACTGTCCAGAGCGGTCGCTCGCGACAATTTCTGTTGCATTCTCGACCACCACCACCGGCTTCGTCGTCAGAGTCTCCAGATCGGTCGGCACCGTGCCCTCGAAGTCGGCGACCGTGCCGCCCGTATCGACGTGGGCGAGCAGGTGCTCGAGCTTGACGACGTCCTGGCGTAGCTGCGCGTCGCCGGACTTCGCCTGTGTCCGCACGCGCTCGAGCCGGCGTTCGATCAGATCGCGGTCGGCAACAAGCAGCTCCAGCCGCAGCTCCTCCACCTCCACCTGGCCGCGGACGACGAAGAGGAGCGCGTCTACCTGGCGCAGGTTGCCGAGCAGCTCCGGCCCTGTGCCGGGCACGTCCACGACCCGGATCGCCGCAGGCGTCACCTTCCGGGAGCTCTCGATCACCGCCACCCTGGGCAAGCGCTCGTCCGCGATCGGGGCCATGCCGACGTGCTCCTTCTGATCGTGAAGCTGAGCGCCCGCATGCGTGAGCGCGTTGAACAGCAACGTCGTGCCCGCGCCGGGCAGGCCGACGATCCCCACCTCGAGAGCCACAGGCGGACGCTAGCCGGTTGCGATGTGCTTCTGCAGCGAGGCGAGCGCGCGGTGCTGGAGCGACTTGACCGCGCCCTCCGTCTTGTCGAGCACGGTCGCCGCCTCGGCGTTCGAGAAGTCGAAGACGAACTTGAGGATCAGCACGTGCCGCTGCTCGTCCGAAAGCTGGTCGATCAGGTCGAACATGCTCTGGCTCGACAGCTGCCGGATCGCCTCCTCCTCCGCAGACGACTCGACGGCCCCAACAGGCTCGGGCACGTCCTCCTCCGGCTGCCAGCGCCGGCGCGAGCGGAAATGGTCCATCGCCAGGTTGTGGGCGATCCTGAACAGCCACGCGGAGAACGGAGCGCTCCCCCACTTGAAGCGGCCGATCGACTCGAGCATGCGCAGGAACGTCTGGGTGGTCAGATCCTCGGCGTCGTGCCGGTTGCCGACGGTCATGTGCAGGTAGCTGTAGATGCGGTCGAAGTGCTGGAGATACAGCTCCTCCAGCGCGTCCCGATCGCCCTTCTGCGCCTGGGCGACGAGTTGTTCCACCCCGTTTCGTTCAGCCACCGCTATTCCCACCCCCGAGGGATGCCCGTAGACCCTGAAGATCTAACCGGTGGCTACGCCCCGAAACCGACGCGCCCTTCGCGGGCGAATCGCTTCACGTAGACGATCCGCCGCAGCGCGACCGTGTAGCGGCCGTCTTCGACGTCCAGCGCCATCGCGCCCTCTTCCCCGGACGCCAGCGACTGCTCGAGCCGCTCGACCGCCGCAGCCTCGACCAGCGCACCCATGATCTGCCCGCCGTCGAAGCCGATCTCGATCCGGACGCGATCAGACACGCGCAACCAGCTCTGAAAGAACGCCGTGGGCGGCGTCGGGGTGGACGAAGGCGACCTGCATACCGAAGAGCCCCGGGCGCGGCGCGCTGTCGATCAGCCGCGCGCCCTCTCCCTCGAGCCGCGAGAGCTCACCGGACAGATCGTCGACCTCATAGGCGACATGATGCATACCAGGCCCTCGCCTGGCGAGAAACCTGCCGACCGGGGTGTCCGGCCCGAGCGCGGCGAGCAACTCGACGTGGCCGCCGCCGACGCGCAGCGACACTGCCTCCACTCCCTGCTCGTCCTGCGTCTCCCGGCCCTCGAGCTCGGCGCCGAAGAGCCGCTCGTAGCTCGAGATCGCCTCGTCGAGGTCCGCGACTGCGACCCCGAGGTGGTGGATGCCCTTCGCGGCCATTGCCGCGACTCTATCTACGGCACTACTTGGACGGTGCCGATCGTCTCGGCCGAGTGCGATTCGGTCTCGACGTCGGCGAGGAGGGTGTCGAGCTCATCCTTGTTCAGCGTCTCCTGCTCCAGGAGCGCAGCCGAGAGCCGGTCGAGGTGCGCGCGGTGTTTCGTGAGCAGGCGAATCGCCTCCTGGAACGCCTCATCGGTCAGGTGGGCCTGCTCGGCGTCGCGCAGCCGCTTGGTCTCCTCGGAGAGCGCGTAGTTGTCCGCGCGCATCGTGCGCGACGAGACGGCATCGCCCATCCCGTACTCGAAGACCATCGCCCGGGCGAGCCCCGTCGCCTTCTCGAGATCGTTTGCCGCACCGTTCGTGACGCGACCGAAGACAACCTGCTCTGCGGCCCGGCCGGCCAGGTAGACGGTCATCATGTCGATCAGCTCTTCCTTCGTATGGAGGTAGCGGTCCTCCATCGGGAGGTTGAGCGTGTAGCCGAGCGCCTGGCCGCGCGAGACGATCGTCACCTTGTGGACGGGCAGCGCTTCGCCCATCAGGTACGACATGAGCGCGTGCCCCGCCTCGTGGTAGGCGAGGATGCGCTTCTCCTTCTCACTGACGACGCGCCTCTGCTGGAGGCCCGCGACGACGCGCTCCATCGCCGCCTCGAACTCGGCCTGCCCGATTGCGTCGAGGTTCCGCCGTCCGGCGAAGATCGCGGCCTCGTTGCAGATGTTGGCGAGATCGGCTCCGGCCAGACCGTCGGTCTGCCGGGCGACGGCGTGCAGGTCGAT
>JBGOSR010000203.1:0-3074 GCA_041476065.1 Gaiellaceae bacterium | reverse complement strand
TACTCGCGCGACGACCTCATCTACACGAAGGACATGCTGCTCGCCGAGCCGATCAAGCGCGTGCCGGTCGCCGACCGCGAGCTCTACGACACGCCGATCCCGGCGTACAAGGTGAAGAGTTAGGTGGGCAATGTCGTCGTCTGGGTCGTGTGGCTCTTCGCCGCGTTCGGGTGCCTCGGCTCCGGCGCCGCGGTCGTCAGCTTCTCGAACCCGTACTACTCCGCGCTCGCGCTGATCGGAAACCTCGGCTCGCTCGCGGTCCTCTACCTACTCCTCTCGGCGGAGTTCGTTGCCGCGGCGCAGGTGCTCGTCTACGCGGGCGCGGTCATGGTCATGTTCCTCTTCGTCATCGCCTACCTGGGGCGGCACGCGGACGCTCCCTGGGCAGGCGGCCCGAGCTGGCAGGCCCTCGGCGCGGTCGCGGCGGCGGGCGCGCTGATGATCGAGATCGTCGTCGTCATCGGCCTGAAGGCGAGCGGCCGGCTTTCGCATGCCCCCGACGTCGGTGCCGGCTTCGGCAGCCCGTACGAGGTGGGCAAGTTGTTCCTGACCGACCACCTGCTGGCGTTCGAGATCACCTCGATCGTCCTGCTCGCCGCCGCCGTCGGAGGGGTCGTCCTCGGTAGCCATGCCCGAGAAAAGGAAGGTTCCTCGTGAAGGGCCCCGACCTCAACTGGTACCTGGCGGTCGCCGCGTTCCTGTTCGCGATCGGAGCGCTCGGCGTGATGCTCCGCCGGAGCCCGCTGATCGTCCTGCTCTCGCTCGAGATCATGCTGAACGGGTCGAACCTGGCGCTGATCACCTTTTCGCGGCACCACGGCCAGCTCGACGGTCAGGTCTTCGCTCTCGCGGTCATGGCCGTGGCAGCGTCTGAAGTCGTGGTCGGCCTCGGCCTGATCGTCGCGGTCCACCGCCGGAGGCTCGAGCTGGACGTCGACAAGCTGTCGACGCTGCGCGGATGATCGCCGCCGCCTGGCTCTGTCTCCTCGCGCCGCTCGGCGCCGCCGTTGCGATCACGCTCGCCGGGACGCGCCTGTCCCGCCGCGGCGCGGGCTACCTCGCCACGCTGTCCGTCGCGGTCTCGTTCGTGGCCTCGGCGGTCGCGTTCTTCTCGATCCTCGGTAAGGCGCAGAACGACCGCACGCACCTGTCGACGGCGTGGACGTGGCTCTCCGCTGGCAACTTCCACGTCGGCCTGACGCTGCTCGTCGATCCGCTCTCGATCTTCATGATGCTGATCGTCTCCGGCGTCGGCGCCCTCATCGTCGGCTACTCGATCGGCTACATGGACGGCGACCCGGAGGAGCGCCGGTACTTCGCCTACATGGCGATCTTCGTCTTCTCGATGCTCCTGCTCGTCCAGGGCGGGAACCTGCTGCTTCTGCTCGTCGGCTGGGGGCTCGTCGGGCTCAGCTCGTACCTGCTGATCGGCTTCCACCACGAGCGGCCGAGCGCGGTCGCCGCCGCGAAGAAGGCCTTCATCATGAACGCGTTCGGCGACGCGACGATGGCGCTCGCCTTCTTCCTGCTCATCCAGCGGACGGGCTCGCTTTCGTTCGACTCCGCGTTCCAATACTCAGGCAGCACGGCCGGCTCCTGGGCCGTGAACCTGATCGCCCTCGGGCTCCTCGGCGGCGCCGTCGCCAAGTCCGCGCAGCTCCCGCTGCAGACTTGGCTTCCAGACGCGATGGAGGGCCCGACCCCCGTCAGCGCCCTCATCCACGCGGCGACGATGGTGACGGCCGGCGTCTACCTGCTCGTGCGCACCTCGCCGATCTTCGAGGCGGCACCGCACGTCCAGGAGCTTGCGGCCGGGCTCGGTGCGGCGACGCTTCTCATCGCGGGGCTGATCGCCCTCGTCCAGACCGACATCAAGCGCGTGATCGCCTACTCGACGATGTCGCAGATCGGCTACATGTTCCTCGGAGCCGGCCTCGGCGCGTACGCGAGCTCGATGTTCCACCTGATGACGCACGCGTTCTTCAAGGCGCTGCTCTTCCTCGCCGCGGGGCTCGTCATCCACGCGCTCGTCGGGGAGCAGGACATGAGGAAGATGGGGGGCCTCAGGCGCTTCCTCCCGCGCACGTACCTCGCGTTCCTGATCGGAGCGCTGGCGCTGACCGGGATCCCGCCGTTTTCCGGGTTCTTCTCGAAGGACTCGATCCTCGCCTCGGCGCTCGCGGCCGGCACCTACGGACACGTGCTCTTCGTCATCGGGCTCGCCGGCGCCTTTCTCACCGGCCTCTACACCTTCCGGATGGTCTTTCTCGTCTTCGAGGGAGAGCCCTCCGCCTATGCCCGCGAGCACTTCCACCGGCCGGAGGGGGCCGAGCCCTGGCTCTGGATGGGCCTCACCGTAAGCCTGCTGACCATCGGGGCGGTCGTCGCCGGCTGGATTCAGATTGCCGGACTCTGGACGCTGGTCAGCGACTTCCTGAACCCGGTGGCCGAGCCACTCGTCGACCCGAGTGGAGCGCAGGACCTGCTCGCAAGCGTTCTCGCGGTCGGGCTCGGGATCGCCGGAGTCGTCGTCGCCTGGGCGGTCTACTCGGCCCGCACGGTCGCCATTCCTCAAGCGCGAACCGTGCGCGCGCTACTCGAGCACAAGTTCTACTTCGACGAGCTCTACGACTCGGTCTTCTACCGGCCCACGGCCGCGCTCACGGCCGCGCTTCGCGACTACTTCGAACGCCCGCTCTTGCTCGGATCGATCGACTCGCTCGCGGCCGGTGCGCGGCGCATCAGCGGCGAGGTGTCCGAGCTCCAGACGGGCCTCGTCCGCACCTACGCGCTCGCGATCGCCGGCGGCGTCACCGTCCTCGCTCTCGTCTTCGTGTGGGTGAAGTGACGTGACGAGCTGGCTGGCCACTATCCTCATCTTCCTCCCGCTCGCGGGCGCGCTCTTCGTCTGGCTGCTGCCGGTCGGGCGACTGGCCGGCCCGGTCGCGCTGCTCGTCGCGCTCGCCGAGGTCGGCTTCTGGATCAACGCGCTGACGCGGATGGACTTCAACCGGGCTAGCTCGACGCCGAACTTCGACCAGCAGACGAGCTGGTTCAGCGACCTGCACGTCTCG
>JBGOSR010000202.1:0-3075 GCA_041476065.1 Gaiellaceae bacterium | reverse complement strand
GGCCTGGCTCTTCCTGGTTCTGCCGTTCTGGCGGCGCAGGTACCACCGTACGGCGCGAGATGCGCCGCGCTGGGAGCTTCACCCCGAATAGCATGCTGAACCTCCGGCGCAGCGGTCCGCGCGAGAACGTCTCGCTCCTCTCGGCCGGCGGGCGCCCCGTCCTGCTCGCGACGCTGGAGGTGCCGTTCGACGACGAGGCCGCCGCGTTCGCCGTCGACGCCGCCGTCGAGTGCGGACAGCCGCTGATCGTCGCGACCGTCATCGAGATGCCGCTCGGCCCGATGTGCGTGATCATGGGCTATGGCGACCTCGAGCCTTCCGAGGAGGAGGCGGCGAGGTTCCGCGCCCCGGCGCAGCTCGCGCACACGCTAGGGGTGCGTGTCGAGCGGCTGCGCGTGCGCAGCCCGCACCCGGTCGACGCGCTCCTCGAGCTCGTGGCCGAGCGGTCGCCGGGACTGCTCGTCTTCGGGCCCGACCGCTCGCAGCTGAAGCCGCGGGTCTTCCGCAAGGTCGCGAAGAAGATCCGCGAGCGCGCCACCTGCCTCGTCTGGCTGCCCGAGTAGGCACGCCTCAGGCGAAGGCCGGCATCACCTCGTCGTGGACGAGTCGAAGCTGCGCTCGCACGTCCGGCACGTCGACGTCCCGGCCCGTGAATGCCTTCACGAGGTGGCCGTCGATGATGCAAAGGACCATGTGGTTCACGCCCGTCGGGCTGATGTCGGTCCGGATCTTCTCGACGACCTCCTCGGGCGTGCCGGCGATCGAGAGCTTCTCGGCCAGCTCGGGCGTCATGGCGTCGATCGCGCCCTGGACGTCGCCCGCGGCGAAGGCGTCGAGAATCGGCTTGACGTCTGCCTCCGAAATGCCGTGGCGCTCGAGCTGCTCGGCGTGCATCGCGGGGATATAGAAGGCGCCGATCGTCTGGGCAGCAAGCTTTGCGCTGGCCGAGTCCGGGGCGACGGCGAACACTTCCCACGCAGCGATGTCGAGCTCACGCCAGTCCCTCTCCGCGCGCTCTGCTCCGATCTTGACGTGCTCGACCATGTACTCGCAAGACTCGCGCGAGTACTGCGCGAAGGCGTGCGTCCCGTCGAAGATCTCGCCTGCCGCCTGGAAGGACTTCGGCCCGCGCAGGGCGCCGATCAGGAGGGGCACGCGCTTCTGCACGGGGCGAGCGAATGTGAACAGGCCGGCGTAGTTGTAGAAGTCACCCGCGAACGTGATCGCTCCCTCGTCGAAGAAGGTGCGCATCACCGTGTGCGCTTCCTTCGTGCGGGACAGCGGCTTCATACCGCTCCAGTCCATTCCGTACTGGGCGAGGAGGCTGAAGTTGCCGATCGCGATCACGCAGTCCATGCGTCCGCCCGTGAGCTCGTCGAGGGTGGCGATCGCCTGGCAGACGAGGGTGGGCTCGCGAAGAGCGATCGGTGCCAGGCTGGGCCCGAAGCGGATCTGCTTCGTCTTGTCAGCGGCAGCGGCAAAGAGGACGTACGGGTCCTTGTGCCAGGTCTCGTCGGCCGCGTAGCAGCCGTAGAACCCCAGCTCGTCGGCCGTCTTGATGTGCTCGAGCGACTCGGCGAGCGGATAGTCGGGGAGCGTGACGTAGCTGAATCTCATCGCATGCCTCCTAGTAGGTCTTCGCCGTGAGCCCGCCGTCGACGAGGAGCGGCGACCCGTTCACGAACGCCGCCTCGTCGGAGACCAGGTAGACGACCGCCGCTGCAACCTCGCGTGGGTGGGCGATCCGCTTGCCCGGGTAGGCGGCCTCCATCTCCGACCGCGCCGCTGCGGGGTCGTCCGTCCCGTCGAAGTACTGCTCGATCATCGGCGTCTCCATGTCACCCGGGCAGACACAGTTGCAGCGGATGCCGTCGAGCGCGTAGTCGATCGCGATCGCCTTTGTCAGTCCGAGCACGCCCGATTTCATCGCCGTGTAGGCCGCGAGGTAGCCGTCGCCCGTAAAGGAGAGGATCGAGCCGATGTTGACGATCGCGCCGCCGCGGCCGCTCTCGCGCATGGCGGCGATCGCGTGCTTGCAGCCCCAGAACGTGCCGGTCAGATGGGTCGCGACGAGGTCGTCCCAGAGCTCGTTCGTCGTCTCGTGCAGCCGTCCCTCGCCGAGAATGCCGGCGTTGTTGACCAGGAAGTCGAGTCCCCCGTACTCGGCGACGCAGAGCTCGATCGCCGCCACGACGTCCTGCTCTCTCCGCACGTCTCCCTGGAGGAACACTGCATCGCCGCCGGCCGTTCGCACCTCCTCGACGGCGGCCTCGCCCGCCTCGGCGTTTCGCGCGACGGCGACAACGCGTGCGCCTTCCGCGGCCGCGGCGAGGAGGATCTCGCGTCCCAGACCGCGGGAAGTCCCGGTGACCACCCCCGACTTGCCGGCGAGCCTCACCCCTCCGCCTCGAGTTCGCTCAGCAGTTCTTCGCCGGAGAGGACTGAGTCGGCGAAGTGGTCGTGCATCCAGGCGAGGTGCTCCCAGCGCGAGTCGACGATCCGCCGCGTGTCCCAGGCCGGGATCTCCTGCTGCTGGACGTGCTCCGTCATGAGCGCCGGGTCGACCTCGTAGACGTGGTCGAAGCGCATGACGACGGTGTCCGTGATTCTCTGCGGGTCCGGAGGCCGCTGCGCGGCGAGCCGGAAGCCGATCATCGCTCCACCTCCTCGTAGGCCTCGTCGAGCAGGTACTTGCCCGGGTTCATGACGTTGTTCGGATCGAGCGCCTTCTTGATCGTCTTCATCACCTCGAAGCCGCCCCCCAGCTCGAGTGGGACGAGGTCGACCTCGCCCTCTCGGCACGAGCCGTGGCAGGCCGTGATCGAGCCGCCCGGCGCGATGGAGACCCTGGCGATCTCACGCTTCGCGTCCACCCAGGCGGCCCAGCTCTCCTCGTCCCACTTCATCTCCCAGATGCCGATGTCGATCTCGGTCAGGTAGTCGCCCCACGGCTTGAAGGCCCCGTTCGTGTACGCGAACATCCCCCAGTCGTCGAACATGTCGAAGCGCTCGCGCAGGTCGGCCGCGATCGCATGCCAGCGCTTGCCCACTTCGGGTAGCTTCGAATGCAGGATC
>JBGOSR010000201.1:0-3077 GCA_041476065.1 Gaiellaceae bacterium | reverse complement strand
TCGCCCGCCCAGGCGGCGAGCCGCGCGAGCTCCGGGTCGCTGGCCGACAATTCGCCCCGATAGCGGTGCGCCTGCTCGGCGTGATAGCCGACGAGCTCGTCGGTTTCGTTTCTCTGCTCGAGCCAGGAGCCGTGCCGCTCGTGGAGGTCAGCCCTTTGCTCCTTTGTGATCCCGGCATATGCCACCTCGCGGATGAGGACGTGGTGGAAGCGAAACTCGTCTTCCCGCGACTGGCGCAAGCGTCGCGCCTGGATCATCCCTCTGGCCTCGAGCGCGGCGAGGCGGCCGTCGACCGTGGCTAAGGTCTCGGGCGGCGACAGATGGAGCACCGCGCTCCGGGCGAAGTCCTTCCCGACCACAGCCGACCGTTCGAGGACAGCGCGCTCCTCGGGCTCGAGACGGTCCAAACGGCTGGCAAGCAGCGCCTCGATCGAGGGTGGAACGACTTCGTCGAGCCCCTCCGGGCCGACGTCGTCGGTGATGTAGGCGAGCAACTGCTCGACGAAGAGAGCGTTTCCCTCGGCAACCTCGACGATTCGCGCGCACGACCGCTCGGAAAGCTTCGCCGCGCCGGGAAGCTCGGCGAGAAGGATCCCCGTCTCGCTCCCCGTGAGAGGTTGGAGCAGGACCGTCTCCCCGCTCGAGCCCCAGCCCGGGCGCTTTTGGAGTAGATCC
This sequence comes from Gaiellaceae bacterium, assembly GCA_041476065.1. Classification (GTDB taxonomy): domain Bacteria; phylum Actinomycetota; class Thermoleophilia; order Gaiellales; family Gaiellaceae; genus VAXT01. Next base: position 2,402 of record JBGOSR010000201.1, on the reverse strand, counting down.
GGCCGCGCGATGCACAGCGTCAACACCGGCGCCTCCGAGGTCCACGCCCGGAGGTACTCGATCAGGTCGAGCAGCGTCGGCTCGGCCCAGTGGACGTCCTCCAGTACCACGACCAGCGGCCGCTTCGCCGCAAGCGCTTCGAAGAAGCGCCGCACTGCCCAGAAGAGCTCCCCGGTAGGCGCGGTGCTGCCGGCCTGACCGGTGAGCTCGGCCATGCGCTCTGCAATCAGTTCCGAATGCTCATCGCCCTCGAGCAGCTTGGCAATCGTCGCCTGCGGTCGCTTCGGGGCCGCCTGGCGCACGATCTCGGCTAGCGGCAGGTACGTTGCGCCCTGGCCGTATGAGACGCAGCGGCCGACGAGCGCCTCGACCTCGGTGCCGAGCGAGGAAACGAACTCCGAGGTCAGGCGGGTCTTGCCGATGCCGGCTTCGCCGAGTATGACCACGACGCGGCTGCGCCGTTCGTCAACGACAGACTCGAGGGCTCGCTGCAGAAGGGCGAGCTCCTCGTGTCTCCCGACGAGACGAGCGCCGGTCGACGGACGAAGGCCGCTGCTTTCTTCGAGCGCTAGGAGGCGGAATGCCTGCTGTTCCCCGAGCGCACTGCCCGCGCCGATCGCCTCGAGAGGTTCGGTGGCCACTGCATCGCGCAAGAGTGTGTGCGTCACTTCCCCGAGCAAAGTCTCTCCCGGTAGGGCTGCCTGCTGGAGACGCATTGCCGCGGTGACGGCAGCGCCGGTTGCAAACGGCTGGCCCGAAGCAGCGTCCCCGGCGAGCACCTCACCCGTGTTGATCCCGATGCGGATCTGAATGACGAGCATGTGGTCCCGCGCCAGCTCGGCGTTCAGCCCCACGAGCGCCTCGCGGAGCTCAGTCGCCGCGCGCACAGCTCGCAGCGCATCGTCCTCGTGCACCTGCGGGATTCCGAAGACAGCCATCGCTGCGTCGCCGATGAACTTCTCGACCGTTCCGCCGTGGTGCTCGACGATCGTGCGCACCGTGTCGAAATAGCGCCGCATAATGGCGCGCAGGACCTCTGGGTCGAGCTGGGCTCCGAGGCTCGTGGAGTTGACGATGTCGGCGAAGAGGATCGTGACGGTCTTGCGCCGGTCTCCCCCCGGCCACACCTCCGGTGCCGCCGCCGTCACTAGATCGAGCTCGCTGTCGTGGCGCAGGATCGACTGCTCAAGCCGCTGGAGATCGGGGGACGGCTCGATGCCGAGCTCCTCGACGAGAGTCTCTCGGGCTTGCCGGTAGGCCTCGAGCGCTTCGGCCTGCCTACCCGACCGATAGAGAGCGAGCATCATCTGCCCGCGCAAGCGTTCCCTCAGCGGGTGCTCGGCGACGAGCATCTCGACCTCGCCGACAAGCTGGGAGTGATGTCCGAGCTCGAGCTCCGCCTGGATCAGCTCCTCGCGCGCGGCGGTGCGCAACTCCTCTAGACGCGCGATCTCGACGTCGGCGAACGGCTCGTAGGCGAGGTCGGCCAGCGGGGAGCCACGCCACAAGGCGAGTGCCTCGTGCAGGAGGGTCGAGCGTCTCTCGGCGTCGCCGCCTTCAGCCGCCTGGGCGACGAGCCGCTCGAATCGGTGCAGATCCACTCGCTCGCGATCGACGTCGAGGACATAGCCCGGCTGGCGAGTGCGCACGAGGTCGCGCCCGAGCGTCTTTCGCAGATCCGAGATCAGGTTCTGGAGTGAGCCGACCGCCGCTTTCGGAGGTTTCCCGGCCCAAACCTCCTCGACGATCCGGTCGGTGGAGACGACCTCGCCGGCATGGAGCAACAGCAACGCCAGGAGGGAGCGCTGCTTTCGCCTTTTCAGCTCGAGCGCCCGCCCGTCCACCATGACCTCGAGCGGACCGAGGACGCGGAACTCGACGTCTTGCACCGTTCCCCGGTTTTACCACTGTCAAGCACGCGTTCCTAGCATCCGTAGCCGTGTCTCAGTGGCGCGCCAGGGCCTCCATTGCACCCTCGTCGGACGCACCACGCACGACCACCAGCGGACCTCGTTGCCGAAGCCCCGAGTACATCGCCCTGTCGCGCCGGTCCGCGGCTCCTCGTGGCACTGCCGTCCCAGGGCTCAGGGCGGCTGACGCTAGTTGTCTTGAGTGGGGATGCGGTCTAGCCTCGTACCGTGCTGGTTTGCACAAGTTGTGGGCACGAGAACAGCGAGGGAGCCAAGTTCTGTGAAGCGTGCGGCTCCTCGTTCGTCACTGCTTTGGCGGGCGCGAAGGAGCAGCGAAAGACGGTGACAGTACTCTTCTGCGACCTCAGCGGCTCGACCACCCTAGGCGAGACGCTCGATCCCGAGCGGCTCCGGACGCTGCTGGCGCACTACTTCGAGCGCATGAAGGGGATCGTCGAGTCACACGGCGGGGCAGTGGAGAAGTTCATCGGC
>JBGOSR010000200.1:0-3089 GCA_041476065.1 Gaiellaceae bacterium | reverse complement strand
TGACGAGGATGTCGAGGCGACCGAAACGCGACAGGGCAAGCGCGACTGCCTTCTCGGGCGTGTCGTCTGCGGCGACGTCGGCTGCAAGACCTTCGACGTCCAAGTCTCGAGCTCGCAGGCCGGCGAGCGCCCGCGCGAGATCCTCCTGGTCGGCCGGCGCAGCGACGATCACGAGCTTCGCTCCCTCGGCTCCCAGACGCTCGGCGACGGCAAGGCCGATGCCGCTGCTGGCGCCGCTCACGATCGCAGCCTTGCCGGCGAGCCCGCGCATCAGCCGCTTCCGCGATGTTTCTTCACCTGGCGGCTATCGATACCACCCGGGGCGTGAACGGTCAACGGCAAGCCTTGCGCCTGCCGGGGTTCCCGGGGCGGCGAGGCCCCGGAGCACCACGTGTTCGCTGCCCTCGGGGTGAGGATGACCTTGAGCAGGCCGGGCTCCGCTCGGTGGAGCCGGTCGAACCAGTCCGCCCCGTCGGAGAGGGGGGCGACCGCGCTGATCAACGGCTCGACGTCGATCGCTCCGCGCGCGAGGAGGTCGAGACCGTGCGCGTACTCGTCCGCGGTCGCGCACGAGCCGAGCAGCGTCAGCTCGTTCGTGATCACGGTCTGGAGGGGGATGTCCACGTCGGCGACGAGATTGCCCACCAGGACGACCTTGCCTGCGCGCCGCACGCAGCCGATCGCGGTACGGATCGCGGCCGCAATGCCGACGGCTTCGATCGCAACGTGGGCGCCGCGCCCGCCGGTGACCTCCCGCACCGCCTGCTCGAGGCTGTCCATGCCGGCGGGGAACGTGTGCCGGGCTCCCAGGCTCCGCGCGAGCTCGAGCCGGCCGAGGTCGAGATCGATGCCGATCACCGGGTCGACACCGGCTTCGCGGAGCGCCTGGACGGCGAGCAGCCCGATGACGCCGGTGCCGACGACGACCGCGCTCTCTCCCGGGCCGGTGCGGGCTCGGGCGACCGCGTGCAGGGCGACCGAGAGCGGCTCGGCGAGAGCTGCCTGCTCGAAGCTGACGCCGTCGGGGATCCGGACGAGGACGTGCGCGGGCAGCGTCACGTACTCCGCGAACGCGCCGTCCTTCTTCTGCTCCGGCGTCGAGGCCCCGAGGATGCGCCGCTCGTCGCAGAGGTTGAAGCGGCCGGAGCGGCATTCCTCGCACTTGCCACAGAAGAGCGTCGAGTCGAACGCGACGCGGTCGCCCACGTTCCAGCCGTGCGTGTCCGGCCCGAGCGCGGCGACGACGCCGGCCGCCTCGTGGCCCATCACGACCGGTGGGATGCGGCGTCCGGTCCGGCCGTCCATGCCGTGGACGTCGCTGCCGCAGATCCCACATGCGCGGACGTCGACGAGCACCTCGCCCGGACCCGGACGGGGAGTCGGCACGTCCGTGTAGGAGAGGCGCATCGACGCCTCGAGCACGAGTGCCTTCATCGATTCCTGTCTGCCCCTTGCTCGACCTGGCGGTTGTACGCGGCGCTGTCGAAGTAGCCGCGCGAATTGGCGATCAGTCCGCCGGCGCCGATCTGCCAGACCTCGAAGCCGCTGAGATCGACCCACTTCCCCGTGTTGACGTGCGTGCCCTTCAGCGTCCAGCAGTAGACCGCGCGATCCTCGTGGAGGTGGAGGTCGTCCATCAGCACCTCGAGATCGGGGAAGGCGGCGATGAAGCCCTCGGAGACCGCGGTGATCGCTTCGCGCCCGACCGCGGGCGCGCCGCCGTTGATCCCGAGCGATCCGCTCTCTGCATAGAAGGATGCGACGCCGACCGGGTCGTGCGCGCACCAGGCGGCCGTATAGCGCTCGGCGAAATCACGAAGCGCCGTCGCCGTAGTCGGCTGAGCGGGGGTAACGCCGATCTGCGCCAGGAATGTCGCGGTTGCGACTCGGCTTTGGCTGCCTTCGATCTCCCCGGCGGCGTTGAACGTGAGCAGATCGGCACCGACGAAGCTGACCGGCCGACCGGTTGCGGCAACAGCCTGCTCCCGGCCCGGTAGGGAGAGCGGGCCCAGGTGCGTCCCGTCCAACGTCCATTCCAGGAGCACGGCATCGTGGTCGAAGGACACGATTTGCCGCTGTTCGAGCCGCGCATCGGGGATCGCGAGCAAGAAATCCCGCAGCCGCGCCGCCAGCTCGTCCTTCCCCTCGATCACCTCGCCGTCGCCACGGGCGAGGGCGACACCGGCCGCGACACCGGCCACGCAGGCGTCGACGTCGTGGCTGTTGAACGCCGCGATCAGGGCGCGTACGCAGGCCAGGTTGTCTACCGCGGCAGCGATCTTCGATCCCTCTCCCTAGCGTGAGCGGCCGAGATCGAAGGCTAACCGTAGCTCCGTCACGTCTCAGACGAGGTAGAAGTCGACGGTCGTGTCAGGGGTCGCAACTGCGACCGAGCCGTAGAGCGGTCAGCGGCCTTTGAACGTTTCGACGAGCTGCCCGGCCTGCTCGCTCGTGAGTCCCGCGAAGGCGAGCGTGAGTCGGGCCGAGTCGAAGGTGGGCGGCCCGGGTCGCCGCGAGTCCGGGTCGCGCGAGGCCTCCATGCTCGCGTGGACGTGCTCGAGCGGCAGGCCTTCGGTACGGGCGATGCGCTCGAGCATGAGCACGGCGCAGGCCGTGACGCCGGAAAGGAAGAGCTCCGCCGCTCCCGGCTCCTCGCCCGGCCCGTTGTAAGGTGGGAAGGCGTAGTCGTCGACGACGAAGTTGTTCGTCCGCACGCGCGCGAGCGCCCGACCCGGGATCCCGCTCGAGGCCGTCTCCGCGCTCCAAGTCAGCATGCCTGCCATCGTTGCCTCCTTCGGTCGCCGCGAAGCCTACGCCTCGGAGCGCAAGCCCGAAGACGGTTTCGTGACGCGATGCCTACGCCTCTGCGACCTCGACGAGCCGGCAGAGGGCATTCAGGAGCTGCATCTGCCCGATCGTCCGGCAGCGGGTCTCCAGGAGCCGCGGCGAGCAGACGAGGTACGCGAGGCATTGCGCCCGCGAGATCGCCACGTTCAGCCGGTTCCTGGAGAAGAGGAACTCGAGGTTTCGCGGCACGTCCTCGCCGCTCGACGTCGCCATCGAGAAGAAGACGACCGGCGCTTCCTGCC
>JBGOSR010000199.1:0-3091 GCA_041476065.1 Gaiellaceae bacterium | reverse complement strand
CGTGCGCACCATCTCCGGCTGCGAGTTCGAGCGCATCTTCTCCTCGGACCCGCACACGTTCCACACGCTGCGGAACGAATACCCGCAGCACGGCGGCGAGTGGAACGTCCTCCACCACTCGCAGCTCCTCCTCGAACTGCTCGAAAACGGTGCGCTCACGCCGCAGATGCAGCTCGGCTACCGGGTGACGTACCACGACCCGTGCACGCTCGGCCGCTACAACGGCGTCTACGACGCGCCGCGGGCCGTCCTCGAAGCGATCGGCTGCGAGCTCGTCGAGATGCCGCGGAACCGCGACAACTCCTTCTGCTGCGGCGCGGGCGGTGGGCGCATCTGGATGAAGGAGCTGACGCAGGCGGGCGTCAAGCGCCCGAGCGAGCAGCGCATCGACGAGGCGGTGGCGCTCGGCGCGCTCGACTACTTCGTCGTCTGCTGCCCGAAAGATGTGACGATGTACGAAGACGCGATCAAGACCTCGGGCCACCAGGACGAGCTGGAGCTCCGCGAGTTGTCGGAGCTCGTGCTCGAGTCCCTCGACCTGCCCGTCGACGAGCCGGTGCGCGCCGCCGCCGGCGGAGAGGAGAACCAGTGAGCAAGGAGACCGCTTTTCATCCGCGACTCGCGACGCTCACCGATCAGTGGATGGACCTGTTCGGCTACCTGGCGCCGAGCGTCGTCACCGACACCGCGGACGAGTACCGCGCCGTGCGCGAAACCGCGGGGCTGATGGACTTCACGATGCTGCGCAAGGTCGACCTCGAAGGCCCCGGCGTGCTCGAGCTCGTCAACTCCGTCGTCGGCCGCGACGTCTCGAAGCTCCGGCAGGGCCGCATCGCCTACGGGCCGCTCGTCGACGAGGACGGCAGGATGGTCGACGACTGCACCGTCATGCTGCGGGGGCCCGACCGTATTCGCTTCTGCGGCGCGAACGACCGTGACTACGAGATCTTCAGCACGGCGGCCGAGGGGACGGGAATCGAGGTGCGCGAGCTCACGGACGCGACGCCGCATCTCTGCCTCCAGGGACCGCGCAGCCGCGAGATTCTTCAGTCCGTCGCGGATCGGGATCTCTCAGGCGGCGCGTTCCCGTACTACACCTTCCGCGAGGACGTCTCGATCGCGGGTATCCCGGTCTTCATGACGCGGCTCGGCTACACGGCGGAGCTCGGGTACGAGCTCTGGGTCGACCGCGACCGCGCGCTCGACCTGTGGGACGCGCTCATCGATGCCGGAGCCGGATCCGGGATGAGGGTGATCGGGATGACCGCCCTCGATCTGTTCCGCATCGAGGGCGGCTTCATCATCGGCGGCGTCGAGTACGACCCCTCCGTGTCGCCGTTCGAGTGCGGGCTCGGCTGGGCGGTCGACTTCGACAAGCAGGTTCTGCGCGGCCGCGAAGGGCTCGAGCGCGACCGGAACGGCACGGCGCTGCGGCTGACGAGCGTCGTCCTCGAAGCGGGTGGCGACGACGCGAGTGGCGCACCGCTCTCCGTCGGTGGCTTCGTCACACAGGCCGTCGTCTCGCCGTACCTCGGCGGCAAGACGCTGGGCCTGGCGAAGGTGCCGGCCGACGTCGCCCGGGCCGCGGGCACGAAGTTGACGGCGACGGTCGGCGGCGACGAGATAGCGGGCGAGATCGCGCCTCATCCGGTGTACGAGAAGGAGCGGAAGCGCGCCAAGCAGTCCTAGGCCGCAGAGAGCGAAGCCGTCCAGAAGGTCCTTGGGGGAGAGCCAAGTCGCCGGCGCAGGCCAGACCGCGCTCTGGCCGGAGCCACACACACGCAACGGTGCTCGCGCCGAAGGAGGGGTTCCACAGGGGAACCATGGGTTCCCCTGTGCTCTTAGGACCAGGGATACGGTGAGTGCGAGACCGGGTGGAGGTCGCCGGTCGCGAAGCGCTCGAAGCGGAACGGATAGAGCAGCGTGGAGTGCTCGCCGACGAGCACCTTCGCCACCTCGCGGCCGACGCCGATCATCTTGTAGCCGTGGTTCGAGTCGAGGACCGCGTAGACGTTCGGCTTCAGGTAGTCGAAGACGGGGAAGTTGTCAGCGGTGAAGGCGCCGACGCCGCCCGAGCGCGCGTTCGCGTAGGCCCCCCGGCAGCCTTCGAAGCGGCTCATCGCGTGCGAGAGCGCGGCGCACCACATGTCCGGGAAGCCCGGGTCGACGTTGGTCGTCTGCGGGTACGGATCGAGCTCGATGTCGCTGTCCACGACGAGCGGCGAGGCACCGCCCTGGACGCCGTGCCGGTCGCGCTTGAAGTAGATCCCCCAGAGCTCGTCCGTGACGAGCTGCCCGTCGTCGGTGTACAAGGGCGCGTCGCTGTCGAGGTGGATGACCGCGGGCGCGCCGCCGTCGGCCGTCGCAAACATCAGCGGGTCGACCTGGATCTCGCCCTCCTGCAGGTTCCAGTACGTCCACATCGGCTGGTCCTCGACGACCTCGCCCGACGGCGTCCGGATGTCGATCGTCATCGGCCGCCCGAGCATTCCCCAGAAGTGCTTCGCCCAGGGCCCCGGGGCGAGGACGAGCTGCTCCCCCACCTCGATCCGGCCTGCGCCCGTGAGGACGCCGGTGACAGCGTCGCCCGGGCCGAGCTCGATGTCCTGGACCTCGACCTCGGAGAGGATGGTGACGCCTTCGGACTCGCACTTGCCCACGAGCCCGATCACCGAGGCCATGTTGAAGGCGAAGCCGCCCTGGTGCTCGTGCAGGCAGACGGTCACGCCCTGCGCGCGCCAGTCGGGGAAGAGCTCCTTCATGTGCGCGCCGACCTCTGCGGCGCCGACGATCAGCTCCGAGCGGTAGCCGATCCGCTCCTGCCGCTCGTAGGTCGCGATCAGATCGGACTCCTGGACAGCGGCGCCGAGCGCGATGTAGCCGACGGGGTTGTAGTGGTATGCGGCCGGGTCGGACTCCCAGACCTCGACGCACGCCTGCATGAGCTCGCTCATCGCCGGCTGGAAGTAGTTGTTGCGAACGACGCCACAGGCGATGCCGGAGGCGCCCGACCCGGGCGAGCGCTTGTCGAGCACCAGAACGTCGGCCCCCGAGCCGAGACCGCGCGTCCTCAACTCTTTCGCAAGGTGGT
>JBGOSR010000198.1:0-3106 GCA_041476065.1 Gaiellaceae bacterium | reverse complement strand
GGCGCTCGCCCTGCACCCGCCGATCGACGCCGGCGAGCCCGGCACGCACATCCTGACGCGGGAGTCGGGCCTGCATAAGAAGACCCAGCCGAAGCTCTGCGTGCGTGGGCCCCAGGGCAAGACGCCCTGCCTGGCGTTCGGTCTTTAGGCTGAGATTCGAGCGTCAGGCTCGTCGTACGCCGGCGAGCCTGACGCTCTTCGCGTGCCCGCGCACGCGGCCGCATCGACTGCGGGCCATGGAAGAAACGCGCCTTCCGTCACGTCCTGATGGCATCAGACGAAGGAGGCGGAGATGTACCTCAGGAAGACAATCGTGCTCGTCGCACTCGCCGCAGTAACGGCCGCCCCCTCGGCACTCGCCCAGCTGCCGCCGGGCGAGGGGTTCAGTCACGGCCTGAAGATCCTGAAGCACGGGACGGGCCTCCGTCCGAACGCAAAGTCGCACACGCTGTGCGGCGGGCGTCGGCTCCAGGTTGGCCATCGGTGCTTCGATCCGGCCTTCTAGCCGGGAGCTCGAGCGTCAGGCTCGCCGAGGGTCGGCGAGCCTGACGCTATTCGCGTGCGCCTGACTCTTCGCCGGACGAAACGCAGCAGGCCGGAAGATGAAGGCGCTCTCCCGCGTCCTGTTGGCACCCAACGTAAGGAGGCGGAGATGTACCTCAGAAAGACAGTCGTGCTCGTCGCACTAGCCGCCCTGGCGGCCGCTCCTTCCGCGTTCGCCCTGCGGGCGCCTGTGGAGCCGGGCATCGGGTCGACCATCGTGCAGCACCAAACCGCCGTCTACCCGGCAAAGCCGGAGCGGCCCGCGTACTGCACGGAATTGGTTCCCTACTGCTTCGCGACCCCCATCGTGCAGCATCGGCTTGCGGTCCAGCCGGCGAAGGCGAACAAGCCGAACAAGCCGAAGGTGAAGGTGCCAGACCACTGCAGGCAGTTCGGCCCGTACTGCCTGGCGGGTTCCCACTAGGCGGTTGACTCGTCGTCAGGCTCGCCGGATTCCGGCGAGCCTGATGCCGTTCGCTCGCGGTATGGTCGTCCCCGATGGCCGCGACACTGATGGACGGCAAGGCGCTCGCCGCACGCGTGCGAGCCGAGGTTGCTCAGGAGCTGAGCACGTTCGGCCCGGTCCGGCTCGCGACAGTGCTCGTGGGTGAGGATCCCGCCTCGGAGATCTACATCCGGATGAAGCACAAGGCCGCCGGCGAGGTCGGGATCACAGCACACGACCACCAACTTCCGTCCGACACCAGCGAGGACGACCTGCTCGCCCTCGTCGAGGCGCTGAACGGCGACGACGCCGTGGACGGAATCCTCGTGCAGCTGCCGCTCCCCGGCCACATCGACGAGGAACGCGTGCTGCGCACGGTCGATCCGATCAAGGACGTCGACGGCTTCCACCCGTTCAACGCGGGTCAGCTCTATCTCGACCGGCCGACCCTTGTGCCGGCGACGCCGACCGGAGTGATCGCGCTCCTCGACGAATACGAGATCCCGCTGGAAGGCGCGCGGGCGGTCGTCGTCGGCCGCAGCTCGATCGTCGGCAAGCCCGCGGCGATGCTGCTGCTCGCGCGGAACGCGACCGTCACGATCTGTCACTCGCGCACGGCCGATCTCGGTGCCGTGACGCGAGAGGCCGACGTGCTCGTCGCCGCCGTCGGCCACGCAGGCGTGATCACCCCGGACATGGTGAAGCCGGGCGCGGCCGTGATCGACGTCGGAATCAATCGCACGGAGGACGGAATGCGCGGCGACGTCGACCCGTCCGTGGCCGAGGTGGCGGGCTTCCTGACCCCCGTGCCGGGCGGCGTCGGGCCGATGACGATCGCGATGCTGCTGAAGAGCACGCTGCGGGCTGCGAGGTTCCGCCGCGACGGCCTTGCGTTCCCTCGGGCATGAGGCTACAGTTCGCGCGCTTCATACCGGTCGGCGGCTCGGTGCCCGGGCCGTCGTTGTTTGCAGTACTAAGGAGGACCGTTGGCTCAGGGCACCGTCAAGTGGTTTTCGAACGAGAAGGGTTATGGGTTCATCGAGCGTGAGGGTGGCGATGACGTCTTCGTCCACTTCTCCGCGATCGAGATGGACGGCTACAAGTCGCTGACCGAAGGCCAGCGCGTCGAGTTCGAGGTCGTGCAGGGCCCCAAGGGTGCCCAGGCCGCGAACGTGCGGGCCGCCTAGCTTTCCCTTTCGGAACCGAATGCGCAGAGGCTCCCGAAAGGGAGCCTCTCTTTTTTTGGAAGGATCTGAACCGATGGCGATCACCAACGACGACGTTCTGCATGTGGCCCGGCTCGCGAGACTCGGTCTGCGCGACGGCGAGGCCGAGCGGCTCCAGTCCGAGCTGAGCGCGATTCTCGAGGCGGTCGGCAAGGTCTCGGAGCTCGACCTCACCGATGTGCCGCCGACGTCCCATCCGCTCGACCTCGTCAACGTGTGGGACGACGACGAGCCGCGTCCGTCGCTCGACGTCGAGGAAGCGCTCGCGAACGCGCCCGAACGGGAGGGGGACGGCTTCCGCGTCCCGCCAAGCGCATGATCCGGCACAGACTTGGCACACAGCCGCGCGAAAGCGCCGGCTACTCTCACTGCCCCCGTGGGTGGGTGGGGGCTAGGGATGGTGACCGGGATAGGAACCAGGATAGGGACCGGGAGAGGAACCTGGACAGGGACCGGGGGCGGAGGCGCGAGCGGGCATGATCGACACGCTCCGTCTCACCGCTGAGGACGCGATCGGGCTGCTCGAGCGGCGCGAGGTCTCCGCCGCGGAGCTGCACGCCGCCTATGTCGACGCGATCGCCGCGCGCGACCCCGAGCTTCACTGCTACCTGACCACGCTCGACGAGCCGAACGGCACGGGGATCCCGATCGCTCTCAAGGATGTGATCTCGACGAAGGGCGTCCCGACGACCGCCGGCTCGAAGATCCTCGAGGGCTACGTGCCGCTCTACGACGCGACCGTGGCCGAGCGCTGCAAGGCGGCTGGGCTCTCCCTCCTGGGCAAGACCAACACGGACGAGTTCGCGATGGGCTCGTCCACGGAGAAGAGCGGCCTCTTCACGACCCGCAACCCCTGGAACCTCGGGCGGGTGCCGGGCGGATCCAGTGGAGG
>JBGOSR010000197.1:0-3107 GCA_041476065.1 Gaiellaceae bacterium | reverse complement strand
CGTGGCGCCTTCCGTCTCGAAATAGACCCGCGGGCTGAAGTTGAAGAGGCCGGCGACGATATTCGTCGGCACGGTCTCGAGCGCGTTGTCGTACGTGAGGACGGTGTCGTTGTAGACCTGGCGCGCGACCACGATCGCCTGCTCGACCTCGGCGAGCTGCGTCTGGAGTTGCTGGAAGTTCTCGGTCGCCCGGAGCTGCGGATACGCCTCGGCGACGGCGAACAGCCGTCCGAGCGCCGCGGTCAGGATGTTCTCGGCCTTCCCCTGCTCTTCGGGCCCCTGCGCCTGTTGCGCCGCTGCCCGCGCCTTCGTGACGTCCTCGAACGTCCCCTGCTCATGGGCCGCATAGCCCTTCACGGCCTCGACGAGATTGGGGATCAGGTCGTTGCGGCGGCGGAGCTGGACGTCGACCTGCGACCAGCTGTTCTCCGTGCGGTTGCGCAGCCGGACGAGACGGTTGTACATCACGACGATGACGAGCAGCAACAGGACGACGATCACGGCGAGGACAACCACCCAGAGCATTGGCTTACCCTACGACACCAGCCCGGAGGGAACCGTGCCCATGCTTCAATGCAAGCTCTGGCCCCCTCGGCCGGGCAGCTACCTGAGGAGGCGAAGGTGAACGTGGTGAGAGAGATCCTCGACAACAAGGGCCGCGGCATGCTCACGATCGACGCCGACGCATCGGTCTTCGAAGCGGTCAAGCAAATGGTCGAAGGGGGCGTCGGCGCGCTATTGGTGACCGACGGCGGTGAGATCACGGGAATCGTCACCGAACGGGACTACCTGCGTCGATCGATCCTCGAGGACCGCACCGACAAGGAGACCGCGGTGCGCGAGATCATGTCCTCTCCGCTTGTCGTCGTCACCCTGGACACGGCGATCGACGAGTGCATGGCGCTCATGACCGACCGCAGGATCCGGCACCTTCCCGTGGCCGAGGACGGCAAGGTCGTCGGCATCGTCTCGATCGGAGACGTCGTCAAGTTCAAGTCGAAGCAGCAGAGCTTCGAGATCAAGTACCTGACGGACTACATCACCGCGGGCTGAGCCTAGGCGGTGGCGACGATCGTGATGCCGCCGCGCGCTTTCTGCTTCAACGTGACGCGCACCTTGTCGGGCTGCAACTCGAGCGCCTCGGACACGTCGTCGCGGATCCTCACCGCGAGCGCTTCGCAGAAGGCGCCTTCGTTGCGGAACGCGGCCAGGTAGAGCTTGAGGGACTTCGACTCGAGGCAGAGCGTTCCCGGCCAGCACTCGATCGTCGCCACGTAGAAATCCGGCTGGCCGGTGATCGGGCAGGTCGCCGTCAGCTCGTCGCTCGTCAGCTCCACGTGCGTTACGCCCGGGTTCTCGAAGGTCTCGAGCCCTGCGTAGCTTTCCGAGCCCGCGTGGCCGAGCGCCACGAACTCCTTCGACCGATCCGTCATGGACGTACTCTAGGCCGGGTGAGACGCGTCTACCTAGCGGGGCCGCCGGGTGCAGACGAGTACCGACGGGAGGCGTCAGCGCTCGTGCGCGAGGCAGGCTGGGAGCCCGTCGATCCGTTCGTCCGGGACTTCCGCGGTCGCACCGAGGGCCACGAGGCCGAGATCGTCGAGGGGGATCTCGCCGACATCGACTCGTGCGATGCGGTCCTGGCTGCTTTCGACGAGCCGGACGAGGGCACCGCGATGGAGGCGTGGTACGCGCAGTCGACCGGGAAGCCCGTCGTCGTCTGGACCGGCGGCAGCCGTCCGCATCCGTGGACTGTGTACGTCGCGGACGTCGTCTGTGCGGATCTCGAGGATGCCGTGCAGGCGCTTCCGACGCTCGTGAGAGGATCCTGACCATGGCCGTCCATGCGGAACGGCGCGTGTTTCCTCACTTGAGCCGGCTCATGGAGCGCGAGCTCGCGCGGTTCCGCGACGACCTCCCTCAGTCGCTCGAGCTGGCCGAACGAGCCAGAGCCTCGCTCCTCGGCGGAGTGCCGATGCACTGGATGGTGCGCTGGGCCGGCGGGTTCCCGGTCTTCGCGCAAGAGGCGCATGGGTCGCGCTTCGTGGACGTGGACGGCATCGAATACGTCGACTTCTGCCTCGGCGACACCGGCGCGATGACGGGCCACTCCCCGGAGCCGGTCGTCCGGGCGATCTCGGAGCAGGCCGGGCGGGGGATCACGCTCATGCTCCCGAGCGAGGACGCGATCTGGGTTGGGAACGAGCTGCAACGCCGCTTCGGGCTTCGCTACTGGCAGTTCGCGCTCACCGCGACCGACGCCAACCGCTTTGCGATCCGCATCGCGCGCCGCGTGACCGGTCGGCCGAAGATCCTCGTCTTCAACTGGTGCTACCACGGAACCGTCGACGAGACGGTCGTCACGCTCGTCGACGGCGAGGTCCGCCCGCGCGAGGGAAGCGTCGGGCCGCCGGTCGATCCCGCCGAGACGACGCGCGTGGCGGAGTTCAACGATCTGGAGGGCCTCGAGCGCGAGCTCGCGCACGGCGACGTCGCCTGCGTCCTTGCGGAGCCGGCGCTGACGAACATCGGGATCGTCCTACCGGTGCCGGGGTTCCACGAGGGGCTCCGCGAGCTCACGCGCCGCCACGGGACGCTGCTCGTGATCGACGAGACGCACACGATCTGCGCCGGGCCGGGCGGATACACCGCAGCGCACGGTCTCGACCCCGACCTGCTGACGATCGGGAAGCCGATCGGGAGCGGCATCCCCGCCGCCGCCTACGGGCTGAGCGAGGACGTCGCCGGGGCGCTCCAGGAGAGCATCCCCGAGGAGCTCTCGGACGTCGGCGGGCTCGGAGGGACGCTCGCCGCAAACGTGCTCTCGCTGACGGCGATGCGGAGCTCGACCGCTTCATGCACCTCTACGCATTGAACCGGGGGATCCTCATGACGCCGTTCCACAACATGGCGCTCATGTCGCCCGCGACCACCGAGGCCGACGTCGACGCCCACTCGGCGGTGTTCGCGCAGATGGCCGCGGAGCTCATGACCTAGCGGAGCCGAAGGTCAGGCCGGCCGCTCGCCGCGGAGGACCTGGCGGATCTTCACGCGCCCGGGCCGCAGCACGGCGCGCGAGTAGACCCTCGTCGCGACCGGCACGATCG
>JBGOSR010000196.1:0-3115 GCA_041476065.1 Gaiellaceae bacterium | reverse complement strand
GTGATCGCGGGCCAGAGGCCAGCATGTATGGCTGGAAGGGGCACTACTACTCCTTGCCGGGGGTGGAGATGATTGTGCCGACCCGCTCGCCGGAAATCACGCGCTTGATGTTTCCATGCTCGAGCCCGAAGACGTGGATCGGCAGCCCGTTGTCCATGCAAAGCGAGAGCGCGGTCGTGTCCATCACCTTGAGGCCGCGTTCGATTGCCTCCAGATGCGTCAATCGCGGGAGCAGCTCGGCGCTCGGATCCGTGTTCGGGTCGCCGTCGTAGACGCCGTCGACGGCGTGCTTCGCCATCAGGATCGCGTCGGCGCCGATCTCGAGCGACCGCAAGGCCGCAGCGGTGTCGGTCGTGAAGAACGGGTTTCCCGTCCCCGCAGCGAAGATGACGACGCGGCCCTTCTCGAGATGCCTGATCCCGCGCCGCCGGATGTACGGCTCGGCAACCTGGGCGACGCCGATCGCAGACAGGATCCTCGTGTCGGCCCCGATTCGCTCGAGCGCATCCTGGAGGGCGAGCCCGTTCAGCACCGTCGCAAGCATCCCGGCGTAGTCGGCGGTCGCCCGATCCATGCCCTCCGCCGCAGCCGCCATCCCCCGGTAGAAGTTCCCGCCGCCGACGACGATTGCGATCTGCACTCCGCTCTCTCGGACCTCGACGATCTCCTCGGCGATCTCCTCGATCCGCGGCAGGTGGAGACCGAACTCCTTGTCGCCCATCAGGGCCTCGCCGGAAAGCTTGAGCAGGATCCGGTCGAAGACGCGCGAGCCGCCGCCGGCTTTCGCCGGGCTCTCTTCCTGAAGCGTCACTCGGCCAGGGCGTAGCGCTCGAACTCGAGCACCTTCAGCCCCTCCTCCTCGAGCGCCTGGGCGACCGTCTTCTTCGGCTCGTGGATCCACGCCTGCTCCGCGAGCACGGTTTCCGCGAAGAAGCGCTTCCCGAGCATGCCCTCGACGATCTTCGGCCGCGCCTGCTCAGGCTTCGACTCCACCTCGGGAAGCTTCTCGTACACCGAGCGCTCGCTTGCGACCTCCTCTTCGGGGATCTCGTCACGCGTGGCGTAGCGGGGGGCTGCGAACGCGATATGCATCGCGAGCCGCCGCGCCGCTTCCGGCGAGCCTTCGGCCTTCACGAGGACGCCGATCTTGTTCGCGGGCGGATGGACGTACGCGGCGAGCGCTTCCCCGTTCGAGGATTCGAACCGGGCTGCCCCGCGGACGGCGATGTTCTCGCCGATCTTGCCGACGAGCTCGGCGCGCTCGTCCTCGAAGGACGCGACCGCTTCCGGTCCCTCCTTCTCGACGGCGTCGAGCACGCGCTCCGCAAACGCCCGGAACTCGTCGTTCTTCGAGACGGGCTCGGTCTCCGAGCCGACCGCCACGATCGTGCCCCTCGAGTCGTCCACGCGCACGAGGACGACACCTTCGGTGGTCTCCTGGCCGGCGCGCTTGGTCGCCTGCGCCATCCCCCGCTCCCGCAGGAGCTGCTTCGCGGCGTCGAGATCTCCCTCGGCGTCCTGCAACGCGCGCTTGCAGTCCATCATCGGAGCGCTCGTCATCTCGCGCAGCGTCTTGACCATCTCGGCCGAGATCTCGGTCATTCGGCCGGCACCTCTTCCTTGACGGGCTCCTCCTCGGGCGCTGCAACAGACAGTGGCAACGTCTCTTCGGGGGCTGCCTCCTCGGACGGCGCTTCGGCTGCGGGTGCCTCTAGTGCCTCCTCGGCGGTTGTGTCGGGCTCGTCGGCGGTCGGCTGGGTCTCCTCCGCCGGTGCGGCCTCGAACTCCTCGACCTTGATCTTCTGCTTCCCGGCCTCGATCGAATCGGCGATCGTGCGGATCACGAGCTCGCACGATTTGATCGCATCGTCGTTGCCGGGAACGACATAGTCGGCTTCGTCCGGATCGCAGTTCGTGTCGACGAGGGCGATCACGGGCAGACCGAGACGCTTCGCCTCGCGAACAGCGATCGCCTCCTTGCGCAGGTCGACGACGAGCAGAGCGTCGGGCTGCCGCTTCATGTCCGCGACACCGCCGAGGTGGTTCTCGAGCCGCTCGAGCTCCGCCAGCATCGACAGCCGCTCCTTCGGTGGGAGCAGTTCGAGCTGCCCTTCCTCGTTCAGGCGGCGAAGCTCGTGCAGCCGCTCGATGCGGGCCGAGATCGTGCGCCAGTTCGTGAGCAGGCCCCCAAGCCAGCGGTGGTTCACGTACGGCATGCCGACGCGCTTCGCGTGATTCTCGATTGCGTCCTGGGCCTGCTTCTTCGTGCCGACGAAGAGCACGGCGCCGCCGCGCTCGCCGACGTTGCGCGCGAAGGCGGCAGCCTCCTCGATGAGCTCGAGGGTCTGCTCGAGGTTGATGATGTAGATGCCCCCGCGCTCGCCGAAGATGAAGCGGCGCATCTTGGGGTCCCAGCGGCGCGTCTGATGGCCGAAGTGGACACCGGCCTCCAGCAGCTCTCGCATGCTTACGACGGACAAGGTGCAACCTCCTGTGGTTTGAGTGCGGTACAGCCGGCGGCGTGCGGGTGGAACCGCTGTGACAGCGGCACCGCCACCCGTCCGTCCCGCCGGGACGGTTTCAGGGTTGCTGGATTCTAGCCGCTGCCTCGCAAACGGCTGAGATATGCGTCCAGCTCGGGAGGTAGCGTCGATTCCACGTCCATCCGCTCGTTCGTGAACGGGTGGTCGAACGACAGCCTGTTCGCATGCAGGAACTGGCGGCCGAGCGCCTGGTCGGGCACGCCGTAGACCGGATCTCCGACCACCGGCAGGTCGACCGCCGCGAGATGAACGCGGATCTGGTGCGTCCTCCCTGTCTCGAGGCGCACATTTAGGAGCGCGTTGCCGCCGAGGAGCTCGGCGACCTCGAAGTGGGTCACGGCCTCACGTGGAGTGTCCGTGTCGAGCGACTGGCGGGTCGGCTCTTCCCGGTCACGGCCGATCGGAGCCTCGATCCGGCCACGCCACGAGCGCGGCCGTCCGCGCACGAGCGCCAGGTACCGACGCTCGATCTCCCGACGCCGCACGAGACCCTCCAGGAGCTTGTGCGCCTCCTCCGAGCGGGCGACGACGAGGAGCCCGGACGTGTCTCGGTCGAGCCGGTGCACGATCCC
>JBGOSR010000195.1:0-3120 GCA_041476065.1 Gaiellaceae bacterium | reverse complement strand
TTTCACCCGAAGTGCTTCTCGACCTTGCGTCGCTCCCCTCCTGGGAGGTCCGGCGCCCGCACGTCTGGGAGACGCTAGGCGAAACCGCCGACTCCCTCCGCGAGCTGGCGCGCAACTGAGTTCGCGGACGAGCCCGGAAGCAGGAAGCTGTGACCAGTCACGCTGCCACCGCCTCGCTGCGCGCCACGCGAAGCCGCTCGAGGATTCCGGGGACGACCCGATTCGTCACGCCCATCGTCGCCTGGCCGCTCGAGATCTCCGGGTACACGTGCGCGAGCGACGCGAGCGCCAGGCCCGGCACCGGGAAAAGATCGGGGATGTTCGCGGCGCCGCCGACCAGATGAACCGGTTCCGTAACGCGGGCTCGCTGCACCTTGCGAGAGACGATCACGTCGTCGGTCAGGTCAGGAAAGATCGTCCGAGCATGCCCGAGGAGCTCGGCCTCGACGTCCTCTTCACGCCGGTCGTGGATCTCGTTCGACGGATCGACGTAGCGGGTGATGTAGACCAGGTGGCCACCGACATGATCGGTGTCGACGACGTGCGTCGTCTCGACGATCGTCGTCAGAGGGACACGCCTGTCGGTGATGTTCAGGTGGTAGTAGGGGCTGATGCTCTGACTTGTGCGGAGCAGCAGGCAGGCGACGCCGAGATAGCGGAATCGCTCGTCGTGAGCGTGTTCCTTCAGCTCGGGCGCGAGGACGTTCTTCGCCTGCGGCGGCGCGAGGGTGCAGAGGACGAAGTCGAACGGGCGGAACCGTCCATCGATCACGAGACCCGTTGTCCGACTCTCGCCACCGGCGATCTGGTCGACCTGAGTCGATGCGTGCACCTCGCCGCCGAGCTCACAGATCCGGCGCTCCATCGCATCGATCAGCGTCGTGTAGCCGCCCTCGAGCCAGCCCATCACCTCGGCCCCGGTCTTGTCGCGCGTCTTCGACATCCGCTTCGTGCGTGCCCAGATGTAGGTCGCCGGCAGGTCGTCGAAGCGCCCGTCGAACTTCGAGTCGAGCAGGGGCTTCCAGAGCCGTTCCGTCACCCGCCGGCCACTGGTGCGCTCGAGCCACTCGACGAGGGAGAGCGCGTCGAGCTCGTCGTGCGTCTTGATCAGCTGGCAGCGCGCGACGAACGCGGCAAGCCGGACCCGGTCGGGCATCGAGAGCAGCGGGAAGGTGAGGAACTCCTTGGGGGAGGTCATCGAGAACAGCCGCCCCTCGCCGTAGAAGCCGACCTTCGTCGGCCGGAACCGGAAGCGGTCACTGAGCCCAAGCTCCTCGGCGAGACCGAGCACGCGGTCGTCCGTCGGCAGATTGACGTGGTAGAAGCGGTCGACCGGCCGCCCGTCGAAGTCGAACGAGCCGACGAGGCCGCCGAGATCCGGTGCGCGCTCGTAGAGGGAGACCTTGACCCCCTCCTCGGCGAGCCGAAGCGCCGCCGTCATCCCGAGGATTCCGCCGCCGACCACCCCGACGGTTGGAGGGTTCATGTGGCGACTGGGTTGCGGGCGAAGCGCTGGCGGGCCATCAGCCGCCAGTAGTGGAAGATCGTCCGGACGATTGGCATCTTGCTCTCGCCGACCCGCCGCGACGTGTCGAGCCCGACGTCGACCTCCTCGATGGACGCTCCGAGTGACGTCAGCTTCGACAGTAGCTCGGCCTTGCAGGCGAAGCCCGGCTCGCGGATCAGACCGTCACCGTACCGCGCCACCGCCCTCCGAAGGGTCGACGCCCGGTAGACGCGGTAGAACGATGAGACCGTCTTCGCGTCGACGCCGAGGATCCTGTTGATGACGACGGCGGCACCCCCGCTGAGCAGCTTGCGGAAGCGGCTGACGTTGACCATCACCCACGACGCGAGCACGAGCTCCGCACCTTCGCGCGCGAGAAACAGCATTTCGGGGAGTGCATCGAGGTCGCTCGTCGTGTCGGCCTCGAGCGTGACCACGAGCGCCTCGCCGGAGCAGCACTCCAACGCAGCTGCGAAGCCGGCGCGGAAGGCCGCACCCGGGCCCTGGTTGCGGTCGAGCTTGATCACCTCTGCCGGCAGCGGCCCAGCGTAGTTCTCGACAATGTCCGCAGTTCCGTCCTGCGAGCCGTCGTCCACGATGAGCAGTCTGCTTCCGGGCGGGAAGAGCGCGGGCCTCGCCTCGAGGTCGCGCAGGAGGCGCGGAAGATTCGCCTCCTCGTTGTAGGCCGGGATCACGAAGAGGTGCGGGACAGGCTCGCGCAGAGGCGGCGCGAGGCTCAAACGAGCTTCGTCGACCTCGATTCGCTGTCTCTTCGGTGCCGCTTCCGCGGCGACGAACGAACTCATTCCGCTCCCAGCTCCCCCTGCTGCTCTCCGGTGTCAGTCCACCTCGATTGCCTGGACTGCCAAAGAGCCTAGGAGCGGTCGAGTCGGCCTCCAAGGCTAGAAAACGAAGACTCCTCTGTGGTTGGGGGCTGGCCAAAAGAGGGTGGCAGTCGCATGGGGAGGCAAGCCGCGAGTGCCCTCGATCAAAAGGGATGCGGCCGGATGCGGCCGCGACCTGCGCCGTGGGACTCTCGCAATAGATGCCTTCGGCAGGCTGAGAAGTCGCAGATCGCGCTCAAGCGAGAATCGCCAGTCCACACCTCTCGCGGCACTAGGGAGGGTAAGCGGGCTTCCCTGCATGCAGCCCCAGGTTTGCCCGCTCACCCGAGAGGGCGAGACGCTGCGCGTCGGGCCCTACGGTGCGGAGCAGCGGCCAGCCCCGCGTCGCGTAGCCAACCGTAGTTCCTTGGCGAGCGCGCTCCCACCGACCGAAAGTCGAGTCGGTGGACAGGGTTCGGAGTGTCTCTGCCCGTCGTGCCGTCCCCAGGCTTTTCGGGGGTCTGTCCACAGGTTTTCCACAATGCCGACCCTTCTGAGCCCGAGTACTGATGCGGCGAAAGGCGAGATATCTCCACTTTTTCCACATTTCCCCACACAAACTGTACGAATCGCTAGGTAAAAGCCCTTCCAAAACTATGCAAAGTGCGTTATCACATTTTGGAAACTCTGTTTTCCACAACTCGAGAGGCGGCCCTTTCGACATGCATTTCACCCATGAGCAGCAGTCGGGAGTCATCTGCGACTCCCACCCGATGTGGCTAGAGGCCG
>JBGOSR010000194.1:0-3127 GCA_041476065.1 Gaiellaceae bacterium | reverse complement strand
GTAGCCCGCATCCGCGCGGAGCGCCGCAAGTGTCGAAAGGCATGGGGCGTCCGAGAGTCTTGGAGAGTCGTTGGCGACGACGACGTGTCCCGACGTGTACTTGTTGCCTTCCGGGCTTTGTCGTGGTACGAGTTCGAGGATCTCCCTCGTCACGCGCGCGCTTTCGGTATCGCCAGCCTCGAGCCCGATGTCCGCCACTTCGAGATAGCCCGCGAGATAGGCACCCGGAGTCACGTGGTGGCCGACCTTCTCGCCGTGGAACGTGACCGTCAGGTCGGCATCGATCGCGGCGCCGGCCACCTCCCCCGTCGAGGCGTCCACTCCGGACGGCAGGTCGACCGAGAGCACCGGCACGCCGAAGTCGTTCATCTGCTCGATGAGGCGCGCGGCGCCGGGCCTCGGCTCTCCCTCGAAGCCGGTGCCGAAGAGGGCGTCGATCAGGACATCCGGGTCGCCGAGATCCTTCTCTTCGTCCTCCGGCTTCGCGTCGATGACGAGGACCTCCCGACCCGCCTCCTCGAGCACGCTCGCCGCAACGCGTCCGTCGCCACCGTTCGAGCCGCTGCCGCAGACGACGGTGAACGAGCGGGCGTTTCCGAAGTCCTCGAGCGCGTGTGCGGCAACCGCCCGGCCCGCACGATCCATGAGCTCCTCGACGGTGCCGGCGTAGCGATCTTCCGCGGCGCGCATCTCCGCGGCGGTGTAGAGAGGCTCAAGCATCCTGGTCGGTCACGAGGCAGACGGCTGTCGCGAGCTCTTTCGAGTGCGACATCGAAAGATCGATTGCGCCGGCGCGAACCTTCTCGGCCCAGGCCTTCGTGCGCCCCGAGAGACGGACTTCCGGTTTCGGCCGGCCCGCGATCTCGATCTCGCGCCAGGTGAAGCGGACGCCGCAGCCGAGCGCCTTGCCGACCGCCTCCTTGCCCGCGAAGCGCGCCGCGTAATGCTGCGCGGGGTTTCCGCGGCTATCGCAGTACTCACGCTCCGCCTCGGTGAAGCAGCGCGCGGCGAATCCTGCGTAGCGTTCGAGCGCGCGCTGAATGCGCTCGATCTCGATCAGGTCGATGCCCACCCGCATCAGCCCTGAGGATTCTAGGAGGCCCGTGCCAGGAATCCGGGCACGTCCCCGAGCGAGTCGACGACCGCATCCGGCTTGACGAGCGAGTCCTCGAGCGCCTGCTCGCGGAACTTGCCCGTGCGGACGAGGATCGTCCGCAGCCCGCAGGCCTTCGCCCCGGCGACGTCGGCCTCGAGATCGTCGCCGACCATCCACGTGCGCTCCGGGTCGGCGTCGAGCGCGTCGAGCGCTGCACCGAAGAAGGCCGGGCTCGGCTTGCCGAGGACCGTCGCCTCGACCTCGGCCGCGTACTCGAGCCCGGCGATGAACGCGCCGGAATCGAGGAGTGGGCCGCGCGAGGTCTGCCACCAGCGGTTCTTGTGCAGGCAGTAGAGCTCCGCGCCCGCCTCGAGCTCGGCAAAGGCCCGCGCCATGTTCATGTAGCTGAAGACGCGATTCGGTTCGTCGGTTTCGTCGGCGCCGCCGAGCAGGACCGCGTCGACCTCCTCACCAACGAGTTCGACGCCTTCGAACTCGGGGCGGATCGCAGCCATCGTCAGCGCCAGAACGCGCTTGCCGGCGAGCGTTCGCGCGGCCGCTCGCGGAGTCGTCTCGAGCTCCTCGTCGTCGAGCTCGACCCCGAGAGCGCGGAGGTCCTCGGCGAGATCGGCCCGCGAGCTCGTCGTGTTGTTGGTGACGAAGCGCAGGCGGTGTCCCTCCTCGCGCAGCTGCCGCACCGCATCGCCGACTCCGTCGATCGGGCGCCCGGAAACGTGGAAGACGCCGTCGACGTCAAGGAGAATGGCAGCCATGGAGCGCGAGTCTATTCGGGTCACGCGCTCGGTCTCCATTCCGCTCTCGGAGATCGAGCTCAGGTTCTCGCGCTCGAGCGGACCCGGCGGGCAGCATGCGCAGAAGTCGGAGACCCGGGTCGAAGCCGTCTTCGACGTCGAGGCCTCGGCCGCACTCACCGATCGCCAGAAGCAGCGCGTCCTCCGGAAGGCTGGCGCGACGCTGCGCGCGGTCGCCCAGGACGAGCGCAGCCAGACCCGAAACCGAGAGCTCGCGATCGGACGGGTTGCGGAGGCGTTGCGCAGGGCCCTCCACGTCGAGCGACGCCGCGTTGCGACGAAGCCGGGCAGGGCCGCCATCGAGCGGCGCCTCGAGCAGAAGCGCCGCCGGTCGGACGTGAAGCGGCTTCGCCGTCGACCCTCGGACTGACGATTGGCTGCACTTAGCTAGTGCTTAGGGATGCGCGAACCTTGTCGAACAGTGTCTTGTACTGCTCGAACGTCGAAACAGGGGCCTGCGTCAAGATTGCGATTCCATTGCCTGCCCCGTCGATATAGAAGGTGTCCACTTTGCGCAGAGCAACCCCGCCCTCAGTGTTCGTGAACTCCCAGCGGATTGCGTCGTATCCATTGAGCACACTTCGACTGAAGTCGAGAGCCCGATAACTACTTGACCGTCGCAGAGCGCCTTCAACTTCTCGCGCCGGAACAAGCGGATCCTGAGCGTCGATGCCTGGGGTTACATCTACGCGAAGGTAGGTGTTGGAGTCACTTGGTTGCCTGATCGTAGTGTCCATGTACACGCCGTTCTTCCATTTTTCAGCCGCATCTACATGCCACCCAGGCGGGTAGCCAACAGAGAAATACGCCCCATCGAACCTGTCGAGTGAGGACGTCGGGGGCGCTGCCTGTCGCGGGGCCGACCTTGTGACCACCACAGTTCTATGCTCAACGGGGCCAGACTTGGTGCGAATTCGCGTTTCGACGCGGGTCACAGTTCCCGGATCGGGGTGGGTCAGAGTTCGAGGCACGGAATGGCTCCGGGTCAGTGCAAACGCGAGAGAACCACCAGTGAGAAGGATCGACATCGCCCCGATCCCAACGAGCCATCCGTACGGTCGCCTGCGCTGAGGTTCCTTTGCGATGTGCGTCGGCAGGGTTTCGCGGGGCAGGGGCACCGTCTCCTCGTAACTGGGCGTTCGCACCGTGTTGAGTTCAGCCTCGTCAGAGTGGCGCAGGAGAGCCAAAGCCTCGACTGCTGATGGACGTTCCTCCGGTG
>JBGOSR010000193.1:0-3166 GCA_041476065.1 Gaiellaceae bacterium | reverse complement strand
CGGCGGAAGGGGCGCGGCAGCCCAGCGCATGGACCCGGCGCCTGGAGACCAGGAGCGGCCGGCCGTGGCCTTCGACGGCACGAACTACCTGGTCGACTGGCAGGACAACCGGTCGGGTTCGAACGACATCTACGGCATTCGGGTCAGTCCGTCCGGGCACGTCCTCGACTCAGGGGCGATACTCATCTCGACCGCCGTCGGGGAGCAGAGTTTCCCGGCGATCGCGTTCGACGGCACGAACTATCTCGTTGTCTGGCAGGACGGCCGCTCGGGAAGCCAACACGTCTACGGCACGCGGGTGACCCCTGCAGGGGTCGTTCTCGATCCCGAAGGGCTTCCGATCGCGACCGGCCCGAACGACCAATACCGTCCGAGGCTCGCCTTCGGCGGCGGAAACTACCTCGTCGCCTGGGAGGACACATCACACGACCTGCTGGGCGACATCTACGGGGCGCGGGTGAGCCCTGGCGGTGTCGTCCTCGATCCGTCAGGGATCGCGATTCTGACTACCTGGCAGAGGCAGTACGCGCCGGCTGTGGCGTTTGACGGGCAGAACTACCTCGTCGCCTGCGAAGCCTTCGGCGGGGATCACTTCGAGACGGTTGTCATCCCCGTCGCGCCCGGCGGGCAGGCCGGCGGCTACGTGAGAGTGGAGCCCGGCCACGACGGGACTGCGCCGGGAATCGACTTCGGGGGCGACAACTATCTCGTCGGCTGGAACGACGGCCGCTCCGGTACGACCCTGGACGTCTACGGAACGCGTGTGAGCAGGGCCTGGGGCGTTCTCGACCCGAATGGCGTCCAGATCTCCGGGGCCCCAGCCGACCAGAGGTTTCCCACGCTGACGTTTGACGGCACGAACTACCTCGCAGCTTGGGAGGACGGGCGTGCCGGAATGGACGTCTACGGCGCCCGCGTCAGCCTCGGCGGAGAGGTTCTCGATCCCGGTGGAATCGCAATTGCAACGACGTCGGCCATCGAGGATCAGCCTGCATCGGCTGCCGACGGCACTAACTCGATCGTAGTCTGGCGGCAACGGTCGTCCGGGGCTAGCGACGTCTACGGCGCGCGCGTGACCCCCGAAGGAGTCGTCCTCGATCCTGATGGGATCCTCATCTCGGTCGCAGGCCCGCCGCCGCCGCCACCACCACCACCTCCTCCTCCTCCTCCTCCACCACCACCACCACCGCCAGTTCCTCCGCCTCCACCCCCTCCGCCTCCGCCTCCACCCCCACCGCCGGTGCCGGCCCCGCTTTGCCATGTGCCGAACGTGATCGGCATGGCCCTCGCGCGCGCACGAGTGCGCATTCGTCGGAACGCCTGCTTGGTCGGGAGGATCCGGAGGGCCCGCTCTCGACGCATCGGGCGCGTGATCTCGCAGAGCCCCAGGCCACGAGCGATCCGCGCACGCGGGACGCGCGTGAACCTGGTCATCGGACGTCGCTGACGCGCGGCCCAGCGCGTGTTTGCCTGCGCCAGCAGCTCACGCAGTAACCGGGCCACATCCTCCCTACAGGGTCGAAACGACGCCCGTTAAGAAAGGTTACGAGTGCGTAGGCGGTTGAGGAAATACACGGGGCGGGACAATGAGGCTGAAACCCATATGAACAGATGCCCCCGGCATGAATCGAACATGCGCACGCGGTTTAGGAAACCACTGCTCTATCCACTGAGCTACGGGGGCGTTTCCGATCACGATAGCGCCACGAACACACGGCGTTGAGCCGCGAAAGATGAAGCAGGTAACGATGAAGGGCGGCCGGGAGCGCGCCGCCCTCGCCGCAGTCAGGCGTCGCCGAGCTCGACCTCGACCCGGCGGTCGGCGATGCATTCGCCGGCTCGCTTTGAGAGAAGCTAACCCTCCTGCGGAACCCAGCGGAATCGCCGGGCGGCGAGGACTATGCCCACGACTCCCCAGGCCGCTAGGACAGCCACGTCCCCTGGCCGCTCCCAGATCTGGTGACCCCGCAGCATCACGTCGGTGACGAGCTTGATGAAGTACGTGAGCGGCAGCACGTCGGAAACCGCCTGCAGGAAGCCGGGGAAGGACTTGCGTTCGAAGAACGAGCCCGAGAGAAAGAGCATCGGGAAGTAGATTGCGTTCACGACCGCAGAGGCGCCTTCGGCTCGCCGGACGAGCCCGGTCAGGCCGACGCCGAGGGCGGCGAACGACGCTGCTCCCAGCACGAGCACGATCACGAGCGAGACGAGGCGGTGCGGGAACGCGGCGCCGAAGACCGCCATGCCGATGGCGATGATGCAGACGGCCTGGAAGAGAAAGGCGACCATCGTCGTCGTCAGCACTGCCGCGAGATACGTCGGTGCGGGAAGGGGCGTCGAGCGCAGGCGCTTGAGGATGCCCTCCTCTCGGCGGATGACGAGCACGATCGACAGGCCGGCGAACGCGGTTGCGACGACGCCGTAGCCGAGCGTCCCGGCCAAGAGCAGGTCCGAGCCCTTCAGGCCCGAGGTCTTCTGGTCTCCGTAGGCGAACCCGAGCAGGAGGAACAGGATCATCGGCAGCAGGAACGTGAAGAAGGCGAGCTCCCGGCTCCGCCAATAGAGGCGGAGCTCGCCACTGAGCTCGTGGCGGTAGAGCCTCACTCCGCCTCGCTCTTGGTCAGCGACAGGTAGACGTCCTCGAGGCTCGGGCGGCGAACCTCGAGCCCCTCGAGCTCGCGGCCCTCGGCGAGTGCCTTCTGGGTCAGATCGTGGAGGACGCGTGTCGGCTCGTCGGTGCGGAGCACTACTTCCTCGCCGTCGTGCCAGTAGTGGATCTCCGTCGGGGGCAGCGCGCCGGTCAGCTCGCCCGGCCGGCCGATCGCGACGATCTCGCCGTCGCGGAGGACGGCGACCCGGTCGCAGAGCCGCTCGGCCTCGTCCAGGTAGTGCGTGGTGAAGAGGATCGTCTTGCCGAGCTCCCGCAGCGAGGCGATCGTGTCCCACGCGCGCCGCCGTGCCTCCGGATCGAAGCCGGTCGTCGGCTCGTCGAGGAAGACGAGCTCGGGGTCGCCGATCAGCGCGAGGCCGAGGTCGAGGCGCCGTTTCTGGCCGCCCGAGAGCGTCCGCACCCGCGCATCCCGCTTGTCCTCGAGCCCGACGAGCTCGACGACCTCGTCCACCCGGCGCGGCTGCTCGTAGTAGCCGGCGAAGAGCGCGAGGCTTT
>JBGOSR010000192.1:0-3194 GCA_041476065.1 Gaiellaceae bacterium | reverse complement strand
CCCGTGAGCCCCCTCCTTGCTACCGGGATCGGTATCCAAGCGGGTTGTGGGCCGGTCACCGGCGTTGTGGTTCCTCTGTGCGTAGTTGGCCTCCCGCCGGGCAAAGCCCGGCTCCGGCGGCGAAGTGGTGTAGTTCTCCGTGCGGCGCTTTTCCAACAAAAAGGCCGACTCGAAAGCCGGCCTTTTGTTCTCATATGCGGCTCAGAATTAACCAATCCGCATGAGGAGGGGGGAGGTGGGTGATTCCCGTATCGGCCCCCGGCCTACGTGGGCGATCCCTCGATCGAGGGTTCCTCAGAACTCGGATCGAGGGTTCCTCAGAACTCATATCTCTCTTCTTTCCAGTAGTCGGCTTCGTTGTGGTAGCCGTAGCGCTCCCAGAAGCCGGGTTGATCCGCGGAGAGGAGCTCGATACCGCGCAGCCACTTGGCGCTCTTCCAGAAGTACCGGCTCGGGATGACCATGCGAAGCGGCCAGCCGTGCTCGGGTTCCAGGGGCGCTCCGTCCGCCTCGTACGCGATCAGCGCCTGCTCGTCCTCGAGCGCCTCGAGCGGGACGTTCGCCGTGTAGCCCTGCTCCGCGTGCGCGACAACGAAGCGCGCGCTCGGCTTCGGGCGCGCCAGCTTTGAGAGCTCGGCCCAGTTCACTCCCCGGAAGGTGGTGTCGAAGCGGCTCCAGCGTGTGACGCAATGGATGTCGATCGTGATCTCGGTGCTCGGGAGCGCCTTCAGCTCGTCCCAGCTCAGCGTCACCGGCTCCTCGACCTCGCCGAAGACCTCGAAGTCCCACGCCGAGAGGTCCGTGTCGGGAACCGAGCCTGCGTGGAGGACAGGCCATTTCTCGGTCAGGTACTGGCCCGGCGGCAGGCGTGCCGGGTCGTAGCCTGCGTCGGCGACCTTCTGCTCTGCCTTGGACCGGAACACGATTCCTAGACTATTGAGCGTGACGACTGTTATGCCCAGAGTGGCCGCCCGGCCCCGTGACTACGTTCGGGTGGTCGGACCAGACGCGGAGGACTTTCTCCAGCGGATGCTCTCGAACGACGTGACGGCCGCGCCTTGCCAGGCGCTGCTCTTGACCCCGAAGGCGCGGGTGATCGCTCCGGTCGTGGTCGTGCGCCGGGCCGATGACGACTTCCTGCTGCTGACCGAGCCGGGCCTCGGCGAGACGGTGACCTCGAACCTGCTGCGCGCCCGCTTCGCGGCGAAGGTCGAGATCGAGCCCGAGGAGCACAGGTCGGTCGTGGTCTTCGGTGAGGAAGATGGCATTCCGAACCGCGACTTCGGAGAGCCCGCCTCGGAGCTACTGGACAGCGACGTCGAGCCGACTCTCTCCAGCGACGATCTCGAGCGCGTGCGCATCGAGGCGGGAAAGCCCGCGTGGGGCAAGGAGATCGACGACACGATCCTTCCGGCGGAGGCGGGTCTCGACGAGACGCACGTCTCGTTCACGAAAGGCTGCTATCCGGGGCAAGAGCCGGTGGCCCGGCTTCGCCACCGGGGCAAGGTCAACCGGAGCCTCCGCGTGTTCGAGGTCGAGTCGGCGAGCCCGGGCGACGAGATCCATCACGCCGGCAAGCTCGTCGGCCGGGTAACGAGCGCCGTGGGCGGCCAGGCCCTCGGATACGTGCGGGTCGAAGTACCTGCCGAAGCCGAGCTCGAAGTAGGCCCCGGGGCAAAGCCCGGTCGAGCACTCTCTTAGTCCACCTCGGTTTCAGTCCGACTCGGTTTCCTGACGCGTCGCTCAGGCACCGTATGCGAGTGGAACAGTGCTGAGTCGCACGGGCCGCTCGCAGGAGGGGGCTGAGCGGCGCGAGGCGGGTCGCGGAGCCGGGCTCCGCCCGGCGGGAGCGACTCGCCGGTCAGGGAAGCGAGGTGCGCCCGGCATGATTCGAACATGCGACCTCTGCCTCCGCAGGGCAGCGCTCTATCCCCTGAGCTACGGGCGCAGGGCGATCTAGTCTAGCGGCGGCCGGATCAGCTTCATCCCGAAGTCTGCGTCCTAAACTCCGCACACTCTGGCGCTCTACCTCACCGAAGCGAACATTGAGTCGCTCCTGCAGCCTGCTGATGCGCTCGCGGCGATCGAGGCCTGCTTCGAGCGCCTCGCGCGCGGCGCAATCGAGAATCGGCCTCGCACCCGGATGCGCCTTCCAGACGGCGTGTTCGCGGTCATGTCCGCCGCCGACAGCGAGCTCGGGCTGGCGGGCGTCAAGACCTACGCCTGGCTGCCCGGCGGCACACCGTTCGTCGTCGTCCTCTTCGACACGGTGAAGGCCGAACTTGCGGGTGTGATCGAGGCCGACAAGATGGGCCAGCTGCGCACCGGGGCCGCAAGCGGTGTCGCTGCCAAGTTTCTCGCCAAGCCGGAAGCCCGGACGCTGGGCATCATCGGCTGCGGCTGGCAGGCCGAGAGCCAGGTCGCCTGCATCCGCGAGGCGCTTCCCGGGATCGAGAGCGTCGTCGCCTATTGCCGCACAGAGAAGAGCCTGCGGGCGTTCTGCAAGAAGGTGGGCGCCGAGCCCGGCGAGAGCCCGAGCGAGGCGGCGGAGCAGGACGTCGTCGTCACGGTGACCACTTCGAAGGATCCAGTGCTACGCGGAGAGTGGCTTCAGCCGGGGGCGCTCGTGTGCGCGGTCGGCGCAAACGAGCCGCGGGCGCGAGAGCTCGACAACGTCGTCCTCGAGCGGGCGGTCTTCGTGTGCTGCGACTCGGTCGAGCAGTCCCGGCTCGAGTCGGGCGACCTGATCGAGCCGGTCGAGCGCGGCGTCCTCGACTGGCTCGAGGTGCACGAGCTCCAGGAGGTGGTCGTGGGCGAAATCGCCGGCCGTAGCTCTCCCGACGATATCGTCGTCTTCAAGTCGAACGGTCTCGCGGCGTGGGACGTCGCGATCGGCGCCGCAGCCCTGGAGCAGGCGCGTTCAGATGGCGTAGGACAAGACCTCTAGAACGCTCGCGGGGAACTAGGGGTTCCCTCGTGAAGGCAAGCCGGTCAGAGCGGGCTCAAGCCCGCTCTGACCGCGCAGCCGACACGACGTCGTCGCCGATCGCGCGAATCAGCTCCGGCCGGTCGAGCAGGCGCGCCCGCTCCTGCGGGGTGCAGCGGTTGCGCACGTAAGGGTCTTCCAGGATGTCGTGGAGCGCCCGGCCTCGCTCGTGCTCGCGGATCAGGTACGCGGCGACGCGATCCATGTG
>JBGOSR010000191.1:0-3198 GCA_041476065.1 Gaiellaceae bacterium | reverse complement strand
CCGGCGATTTTCGCTCGAGGCGGCCACGGCTTCGAAGCTCACCCACCCCAACACGGTGACGATCTTCGACCACGGCAAGTGCGAGCAGCACGACCTCTACTACATCGCGATGGAGTACCTCGACGGGCGCAGCCTGAAGGAGCTCGTCGTCGCGCGGGGGCCGCTGCCGATCGGCGACGCGATCCAGTTCACGCGCCAGGTGCTCGGCGCCCTCCGCTTTGCGCACCGCAAGGGGGTCGTGCACCGCGACATCAAGCCGCACAACGTGATGGCCGACGCGGACGGGCGCCTGAAGGTGACGGATTTCGGCATCGCCCGGGCCGGAGTGAGCCAGATGACCGAAGCCGGCTCGATCATCGGCACGGCCCAGTACCTCTCCCCCGAGCAGGCACGGGGCGCCGGAGTCGACCAGCGCTCCGATCTGTACTCCGTCGGGATCGTCCTCTACGAGACGCTCACGGGGACGGTGCCGTTCACGGGCGAGTCGCCGGTCGAGATTGCGATGCGACACCTGTCGGACACGCCTCGGCCGCCGTCGGCCCTGCGGCCCGAGATCCCGCCCGACCTCGACATGATCGTTCTGCGCGCCCTCGCGAAGGACCCGGACGACCGCTTCCAGACCGCCGAGGAGATGGACGCCGAGCTCGAACGCGTCGCACAGGGCCTCGGCGTGACCGCCGAGACCGCGGATGCGGCGACGATGGTGCTCTCGGGCACCGCGCTCTCGAACGCCCCGACGGCGATCGTGCCACCTCGCCGTCCGCCCGCCGGCGCACGGCCTTCATATCGCTATGCCGACGCACCCGCTCGACGCCGCCCGATCTGGCCCTGGCTGCTCGCGCTCCTGCTGGTCGTTCTCGCGGCCGTGGCGGGGTTCTACGCCTTCGGGAAGATCCAGGACACGCTCAACGGGTCGGGAAGCGTGTCCGTGCCCAACGTCGTCCCGCTTCGCGAGGACCTTGCGGTAGCGAAGCTTCGAAGCAAGGGCCTCGAGGCGGAGGTGCATCGACGTCCCAACGAGGACTCCAGGATCAAGGTGGGAGACGTCTACGAGCAGAACCCGGTTCCGGGGAGTAGGCAGGACAAGGGCAGCGCGGTGAAGATCTTCGTGTCGCTCGGCCCGCCGCAGGTCGAGGTGCCCGACGTCAAGGGCAACTCGCGCGACGAAGCCGTCAGCACGCTCTCCGGGCTCGGCCTGAAGGTGAAGGTGCGTGACGTGTTCTCGACGGAGACCGGAAACACCGTCATCGCTCAGTACCCAACCGCGCATACGAAGGTCGACAAGGGCACGACCGTCCAGATCAACGTCTCGAAAGGCCTCCAGCCGCTGACGGTGCCGAGCGTGATCGGGCAGCTGTACGACAACGCCCTCGGCACGCTCCAGGGTCAGGGCTTCGCCGTTGCGCGGCGCGACGTCGACTCCAGCCAGCCGAAGGACGTCGTCATCGAGCAGAAGCCAAGCGGCGGGGCGGGGCTCGCGCGCGGCGGCACGGTCACCCTCTACGTTTCGAAGGGGCCGAAGCAGTCGACGATCCCGGACGTGACCAGTTACGACGAGGCGTCAGCGAGGCAGGCGCTCCAGCAGTCGGGCTTCTCCGTCGACGTCCAGGATCAGGACACGACCGACCCGGCCCAGGACGGGATCGTGCTCTCCCAGAACCCGCCCGGCAACACGAAGGCCAAGCCCGGCACGACGGTCACGATCATCGTCGGCCGACTCGTCACCTCTCCGCCGCCACCGCCACCGCCGCCCTAATGTCGAAGCTCCGCGTCGCGGTCGTCATGGGGGGACGTTCGAGCGAGCACGAGATCTCTCTCGCCTCCGCGCGCTCGGTGCTCGCCGCGCTCGACCCGGCCCGCTACGAGGCGGTGACGGTCGAGATCGGGCGTGACGGGCGCTGGGAGCTCGGCGCGGGGTCGCTCGCCGAGCTCGAACGCGACGGCCGCTCCGTGGCGGAGACGCTGCCGGTTCCGGCGTCGCACATTCCGGCGACCCTGGCGGAGGTCGATGTCGTCTTCCCGGTTCTGCACGGGCCGTTCGGCGAGGACGGCACGGTCCAGGGCATGCTCGAGCTGGCGGACGTGCCTTACGTCGGCGCGGGCGTGACCGCGTCGGCGCTCTGCATGGACAAGGACCTGTTCAAGTCCGTGCTGCGCGACAAGGGGATCCCGGTCACGAACAGCGTGACGCTACGCTCGCCGGAAGGCTTCGAGAACCCCTTCGCCTTCCCTGTCTTCGTCAAGCCGGCGCGGCTCGGCTCCTCGGTTGGCATCAGCAAGGCCCGCGGCGAGGACGAGCTGCGCGCGGCAATCGAGCTGGCCTTCCGGCACGACGAGAAGGTGCTCGTCGAAGAGTTCGTCTCGGGTGTCGAGGTCGAGTGCAGCGTGCTCGGAAACGAGAACCCGATCGCGTCGATCCCGGGCGAGATCGTCGCGAACTCCGACTGGTACGACTACTCGTCGAAGTACGACGAGGGCGGCATGGACCTGATCATCCCGCCGCGCGTTCCGCAGGAGGCGATCGAGCGGGTGCAGGAGCTCTCGGTTCTGGCCTTCCAGGCCACCGAGTGCGAAGGGATGGCCCGTGTGGACTGCTTCGTGCGCGAGGACGGGGAGGTGCTGATCAACGAGCTGAACACGATCCCGGGGTTCACCGCGACGAGCGTCTTCGCGAAGCTCTTCGATGCCTCCGGGGTGCCGTATGAAGAGCTGCTCGACCGCCTCGTCCGGCTCGCGCTGGAGCGCCACGAGCGCCGGGCGCACCTTAAGTTCTAGGTCCCGGGCCACGGGCCCGGGACTCGCAAAAAGTGCTTCGCACTTTGTGCGACTGAGGGCACGCCTCGCGAGGACCAGCGACTCGACGGGCTCGCCCATGCCGCAATCGATCGTCTGGCCGGGCGCACCTCAAGTTCTAGCCCTCACCTCGTTGATCAGCGCCTGCCCCTCGTGGGTCGGCAGCCTCAGCCAAACCATGTAGTACCGGTAGTCCTTGCCGTGGGTGTCGATCGAGAACGTGGCAAATCTCGCAACGTCCTTGCGATCGGAGACGGTGGCGAACGGCCCGTTTGCGGAGTCACTCGCCTGAATCGTCGCGCTGAAAGGGGTCCCGCTCGCCTGCACGGTCAGCTTCGAGAGCGCGAGCCGGCGGGGCGCTTGGAGCACGAGGCCGACGCCGTCCTTCGTGAATCCTCCCGGTTG
>JBGOSR010000190.1:0-3205 GCA_041476065.1 Gaiellaceae bacterium | reverse complement strand
TCGACGAAGACGCCGCGCCGGTCGGCGACCTTCCACGTCGTCGTGGCCACCTCCTGGTTGTCGATCCGGCGCTCGACCTCTTGCGCCATCGCCTTGGCAAACCGCCTCACCTCCGGAAAGCCGAGCTCGGGCTTGATCGGCGCGAGGATGTGGAGCCCCGTCGATCCCGAGGTCTTCGGGAAGCTCGTCAAACCGAGCTCGTCCATGACTTCCTTCACGACCAGCGCGATCTTCCGCACGTGCCGCCACGGG
Organism: Gaiellaceae bacterium; assembly: GCA_041476065.1. Taxonomy (GTDB): domain Bacteria; phylum Actinomycetota; class Thermoleophilia; order Gaiellales; family Gaiellaceae; genus VAXT01. The sequence goes on along the minus strand of JBGOSR010000190.1, from coordinate 2,953 downwards.
TTGCCTTCGCTCGGGTCGAGGTCGATCAACAGGTAGTCCGGCCGGTCGACGTCGTCCACCCGCGAGGCCCACGTGTGCAAGTCGATGCAGCCGAGGTTGACGATCCAGGCCAAAGCGCCCGGCTCGTTGCAGACCGGGAAGTCGGCAGTGCGCCCCGACGGAAACTTGATGTGAACGGTCTCGAGCCATTCCGGGTGATTCGCCGGGACACGCTTTTGGTAGAAGAACCATTCCTCGGCCCCGTCGGGATAGCGCAACATCTGCATCGGCCGGCGCTGGACGTGGTTCAGCACGCAGTCAGCTACGTCGAGGTAATAGTTGACGAGGTCGATCTTCTTGAGCTTCCGCTTCGGGAAGAAGACCTTGTCCGGGTTCGAGACGTTGACGTCGCGCCTGCCGATCTTCATCGCGTCAGTATCGAGAATCACCCTTCAGGGGCATGTGTCGAACGGAGGTTCTTGGCAAGAATGAGATCGCCGGCTCCCCCCTCACACCCCGGCAAAAAACCAGCGGCGCCCGCCCTTCGAACTGCGGCTCTCCAGCTTTTCGAGGCGGGCTTCGCGTTGTAAGGACGTAAAGCAGAGCGGCTATCCTGTGTCCTCCGGAGAAGTGGCCGAGTGGCTGAAGGCGGCGCCCTGCTAAGGCGTTAAGGGGGACATTTCCTCCTTCGAGGGTTCGAATCCCTCCTTCTCCGCTCGCTTCCCTGAGCGGCGGCGGCGTCCGCGGCTCAAAGTCAGGCCCCATCCGCCGCCTCGCGCCGCCGGCCCCGCTCCAGCCGACGGGCCGTGTGGCTAACACTGTCCCGCCGGCCTACGCGGGCCCAGCGACACGTCAGGAAACCGAGAGCGGTTCTCAAGGAACGACAGGAGCGTTGCGCTTCGCGGGGCGTCGGGAGACCGAGAGGGGCTGCGGTACTCTTCGTCTTCCGGAGGGGTGGCAGAGCGGTCGAATGCGGCGGTCTCGAAAACCGTTCGGGGCGGTTACGTCTCGCGAGAGTTCGAATCTCTCCCCCTCCGTCTAGTAGCAGTGCCCTGCATCGCGTAGGGGCGCTGCTACCCTCCGCGCGCTTGGAGAGGTGTCCGAGCGGCCGAAGGAACGCGACTGGAAATCGCGTATCTGCCGAAAGGTGGATCGAGGGTTCGAATCCCTCCCTCTCCGTCTAACCCGAGCGCAGGAAGGCCACGAGATCGTCGAGCTGCTTGGGAGTCAGCGTCTGGCCGAACGTCTGAGGCATGACGCTCGGCGCATAGCCCTTCGCGATCTGCTTGTTGGGGTCGACGATCGACTCCCGGACGAAGGCGGAGTCCTTCCCCTTCAGGGCCTCGTCGAGGTTCGGGCCCGCTGTCCCGCTCGAGCCGGCGGCCGACAACTTGTGGCAGTTCCCGCAGCCCTGCGTAGCGAAGACATCCTTGCCGGCTGACGCGTCACCCCCGGTGGCGGGTGCAGGTTGCGTCGGCTGGGTCGTCGTGGCGGCTGGCTGCGTCGCGGCCTCGCCCGCGGTTGCCTCCTTTGGCTCCTTCGCAAAGACCTCGACCGCCGCGAGCGTCGCGACGAAGAGAACGAGCGTGGCGACGATGAACCAGCGCAGGTTCCGGCCAGGGAAATCCGGCCAGCGCCGGGGGATGACCAGCGCCGAGACGAACGCGAAGACGACAAAAGCCCCCGCGACGACGGCGAGACCCACGGCATGGCCGGTCGAGAGCCCGAGCAGCACGGCGCGGAACCTACCAGGGTGGTGAGCGGCGCCCGAGATTCTCTCCGGCACCGCAGCAGTCGAACCCGGGGAGCTCGTCGTCGGCAGGAGTCGGCGACGATCGGCGACTCGCTCGCTCACGAAATCGGATAAGCCCGGTCGCGCACCCTCTGTCGAGAGACCGTTTCGAGCCGGTGCTCGCGATGCTTGCTCGAGCCAGGCTTCCCCGCGGCACCTGAGAGGGATTGCTTAGCGCTGCTTCCTCCCGGATCTGACGCGGTTCACAGGCTCCCAGTGCGCGGAACCTGGCTGTCAACACTCACATCACAAGCCCGTGTCTCGGACGGCGCCCCCTCGAGAGGGAGTTCGGCCCCGCTAGAGCGGATTGCGGGTTCAGGGAACCGCTAGCTCCCCACTTAGCGCGACCGGGCGAGGCAAGAGTACCACCGCTAATCTGAGCGTCCCGGGGCGCGTAGCTCAGCGGGAGAGCGCCCGCTTCACACGCGGGAGGTCGCTGGTTCGATCCCAGCCGCGCCCATCTCGCTTCCCTGACCGGCTCCCCGCTCCCACCCGGCAGAGCCGGGCTCCGCGGGGAGCCTCGCGCCCCTGAGCGCCCTCCTGCGAGCGGCCCGTGCGAGCCAGCACTGTTCCACTCGCATACGGTCGCTCAGCGACACGTCAGGAAAGCGAGGTGAAGAGGGGCGAGGGAGCCGTTCGGTTTCTGGTTGAATCGCTTCAGGCCGTTTTTGACTGCGCTCTACCGCAAATATCGTCCGCAGGGGTTCGACGACGTGGTCGGGCAGGAGCCCGTCGTCCGCACGCTGAAGAACGCGGTCGCCGCCGGGAACGTGCGGCAGGCCTACCTCTTCGCGGGGCCTCGCGGGACGGGCAAGACCTCGCTCGCGCGCATCCTCGCCAAAGCGCTCAACTGCGCGCACGGGCCGACGCCGGATCCCGACGGGACCTGCCATGCCTGCCTGGCGATCGCGGCGGGCACCTCGCTCGACGTCGTCGAGATGGACGCTGCGTCGCAGCGCGGCATCGACGACATCCGCGAGATCCGCGAGCGCGTCGTCTTGCAGCCCGTCGACGGGCGCGCCACGGTCTACAGCCTCGACGAGGCGCATCAGCTCACGGCCGCCGCCTTCAACGCGCTCCTGAAGCTGATCGCAGAGCCGCCGCCGCACCTCGTCTTCGTCTTTTGCACGACCGAGCTCCAGAAGATGCTGGCAACGGTTCGCTCGCGCTGCCAGACGTTCG
>JBGOSR010000189.1:0-3218 GCA_041476065.1 Gaiellaceae bacterium | reverse complement strand
GTTCACGCTCGGCGGGCTGATGATGATCGGCGTTGCCGTCGCGCTCTGGCGCGGAACGATGCTGCCCCTCGATATCCGGCAGCCGAAGCTGACCGGCTCGACGCTCTCCGTCTTCGGCCTCGGCGTCTTCTCCGGCGGCGCGACTGCCTGTTGCGCGCCGGTGCTGGCGGGAGCGATCGCCCTCTCGGCGACGAACGCGACTCTGGCCGGCGGCCTCCTCCTCGGGGTCGCCTACGTGAGCGGGATGATGGTGCCCCTGATCCCGCTCGCGCTCGTCTACGGGCGTGCGAAAGAGCGGATCAAGGACCCGAAGGTGACGCTGCGCTTGGGAGGCCACGAGCGGCGAATCGGCCTCGCAAGGCTGACGGGCACGTTCATCTTCGCGGGCTTCGGAGTCCTCTTCGTCGGCCTCGCCCTGACCGGCAACTCGGAGACCGGGCCGGGGTTCCAGAGCACGATGGGCTCGTGGATGCGCGAATTCGCCGCGTACGTCGACGGTGTCCCCAACTTCATCTCGCTGCCGATCCTGGTCTTGCTGATCGGCGGCTTTCTCTTCGCGGTCCTCAGGAAAGGAGACAGCAATGAACGGCAGGAAGGCAAAGGCGGCGCGCAGGCAAGCGCGAGCGTCGGCACCGCCGCCGAAAGCTAGCGGCATTCGCTCCTGGATCTCCTGGAGGAATGGAATCATCGGGCTCGGCATCGCCGCTGTCGTCGGGGCGAGCTTCGTTCTGCCGGGCGTCTTCGACAAGACGACGTCCGCCGGCACCGGGCACGCAGTTGCGATGGGCGCCGATCCGGGAGAGGGGCTGCCGGCGGGGTCCGACGTTCCGTTCTTCAGCGAGCGCGACCTCCTGACCGGAGACACGATCTCGTCGAAGACCGTCAAGGGGCAGAAGACGCTGCTCTTCTTCTCGGAAGGTGTCATGTGTCAGGCGTGCTTCGTGCAGATCCAGGGGCTTCAGAAAATTGGCGCCGAGCTCGCGAAGCGCGGCATCCGGCTCGTCTCGGTGACGCCCGACTCGACGAACGAGCTCGAGCAGGCGGCGCAGCAGTACGGGATCACGACCCCCCTGATCTCGGACTCCGACCGCAACATGTCACTGGCCTTCAACACGCTCGGCCAGGGGATGCACGGCGACACGCCCGGGCATGCCTTCGCGCTGATCGAGAAGGGAAAGGTTCTCTGGTACCACGACTACTGGCTCCCGCCCGACCGCACGATGTACGTCCAGCCGGACAAGCTCCTCGCCGACATCCTCGCCGCGTAGGGGCCGTCGCCGGGCACAGCGTTCCGCGGTCCTGCCCGGCGACCTTCAGGGGATCCGTAGTTACTCCCACTCGATATGCGGCCACGACCGGATACCCGGGAGGGGTATTCGCGGCATGCTTGCCACGGAGTCAAGAGAAAGGATTGCTATGCAGACCTCCGACAATCATCTGACCACCAGCCGCCTTCCGCTGGTTGGCCTCCTGCTCGTGCAGTTGATCGTCGGCTACGAGTGGCTGATGTCCGGCGTGACGAAGATCGTGCGGGGCGGCTTTCCGGCCGGTCTTGCCAGCGAGCTCAAGGACAAGTCCGAGGGCGCATCGAGCTGGTACAAGAGCTTCCTCGATGGAACGGTCATCCCGCACGCGAGCACGTTCGGCTACCTGATCGAGATCAGCGAGCTGCTCGTCGGCCTCGGGCTCGTCCTCGCGGCGCTCATCTGGCTGCTCCGCTGGGAGCGCTTGCCGGAGCCCGGCCGTGTCGCCGTGTTGCTGGTGACGGCGCTCGCCTCGTTCGCGGCCATCTTCATGGCTGTCAACTTCCACCTCGCCAACGGCGCCCCGCATCCGTGGCTGATCCCTCAGAGCGGCTTCGACGAAGGAATCGACCTGGACAGCCTCTTGCCGGCAGTGCAGCTGGTTCTGATCGGCGTCAGCGTCGGCTTCCTCCGCGCGCGGCCGCGCGAGCACCGGGCGTCCATTGCGTCCATGCCCGTGCAGCCACTCGAAAGGAGCCTGACGTGACGGCTTCGACCCTCTTCCTCCTCCTGCTCGTTCTCGCCTGTCCGCTTCTGATGCTGTTCATGATGCGTGGCAGCCACGGCCACGGAGGCCATGCGCAGGGCCACGGCGGCTGCAGCCACGATCACGACAACGGCTCGAGCGAGCCGAAGTCGGCGGCGGTGCTCCACCGCGAGCGTGACGAGCTCGAGCGACTGATCGAGGAGCGCGAGGCCGAGGAGGCGACGCCGCCCGGCGGTGGCCGACGATGAGCAGTGCCGCCGCCGCTCCCCCGCCGCGCCGCCGCCTCGCCTCTCGTGCTTGGGCCGCGCTAGTCGCCGCCTGGGGCGTGGTGCTCGGCCTCGCGCCGCACGTCCTCCATCACGTCGGACCGTTGGCCGGCGCCGCGCTCCTCGCCGGCCTTGGCGGCAAGGCCCTCTTCTTCACGCTTGGCCTCGTCTTGTCGATTCCGCTGTTGCGCCGGCTCCACCGCCGCTTCGGAACGCTCGTGGCGCCACTGTTCGCGGTCGTCGTCTTCGCGGCGATGTTCACGTTCTCGAGCTACGTGATCGCGCCGCGGATCACCGGCTCCGAGGAGTCGCCGACGATCAAGCAGCCGACGAAGCCCTCCGACCACGCGAGCCACCACTCGGGGAGGAATGATCGATGAACGAAAACGGCTATGGGCTCTGGGCGCTCGTCGCCTTCAACTCGCTGTTGTTCATCTTCTTCGCCGCCAGCTTCTTCCATCCGAAGACAAAGCGCGACTGGCGCGCCCTCGGCGGTTTCTCTGCCTTCGTGATCGCCCTCTTCACCGAGATGTACGGCTACCCACTGACCGTCTATCTCCTGACCGGGCCGTTGTCGGGCCTCGTCCCCGGCGTCGACCTCTCGCACAACGCCGGCCACCTCTGGACGGACTTGATCGGCTGGAATGGCGACCCGCACCTGTCGCCGTTCCATCTCGCGAGCTACGTCTTCATCGGCGGCGGCTTCTGGCTTCTGGCCGCTGCCTGGAAGGTGCTCTTCGCAGCGCAGCGTGCGGGCAGGCTCGCCACCGAGGGCGCCTACGCGCGCGTCAGGCACCCACAGTATCTGGGCCTGATCCTGATCATGGTCGGCTTCCTACTGCAGTGGCCGACCTTCGCCACCCTGGCGATGTTCCCCGTGCTTCTGGTCTTCTATCTGCGGCTCGCGATGAGCGAGGAGCGCGAAGTGCACGCCCAGTCCGG
>JBGOSR010000188.1:0-3225 GCA_041476065.1 Gaiellaceae bacterium | reverse complement strand
TGCGAAACCACTGCCCAGAGAATCGGTCGCAGCGCAGGGCGCGGGGCTCCTCGACCTCGGCGCCGCCCGCGCCGACGAGGCAGCCGCGCTGCCGACGACGATGAGCTTCGGCCGAGCGACCGGGGCCGGCTGGCACGCCATGCGGAAACTCATCCTCCGCAACCTTTCGTCTCGCCCGCTCCGGCTCCGGGTTTTCGCGGACGAGCGCGACAAGGGCGGCGCGCGCGGCCTCGTCTTCGCCTTCGCGCCGGCCAGGATGCGGATTCCACCGGGGGGGATCGCCCAGGTCTACGTCGCAGCTCGCTCACTCACCGCTCCTGGGCCTCCGATCGAGGGGATGTTCACCGTTCGGCCCGAGGGGAGCGCCTCGATCCATGTTCCGTGGCTCGTCACCTTCGGGCCCCGACACGACGAGCTGCTCGGTTCCGTCAGCCTCTCGACGCCGTCATTCCGTCCCTCGGACGTTGCCCCTGCGGTGCTTTCCTTCCGGGCGGGGCGCATCGCGAGCGGGGGACAGCTCGAGCCGGTGGCTCGCCTCGAGCTCGATCTTCGCGGGCCGGGTGGCGCCCAGCTCGGCGTCCTCGCCCAGCTGCGCGATCTTCTGCCGGGGCGCTACGCGTTCGGCCTCACCGGCCGTGACGCGAAGGGCGAGACGCTCAAGGCCGGCCGCTATCGCATGAGCTTGACCGCCTATCCGACCGGCGCTGGGCCCCCGAGCAGAGCATCGGTCCTCTTCGCCATCCGCTAGCTCGACCGGGCGCCTTATACTCGGCGCGAAGTAGTTTTCTTCTCTTTGCAGCGAAAACAAGGAGCGACAGAGTGACCACCGTCGAGGCCCCCGTCTCCCATCTCCGCGAGAACCCGTTCGAGCTCGCCCAGGATCAGCTTCGCAAGGTCGGCGAGGTCTTCCAGATCAACCAGAACCTGATCGAGGTCCTGAGGCAGTGCAAGAAGGCCGTCGTCTGCTCCATCCCCGTCGTCATGGACGACGGCTCGGTCAAGGCATTCGAGGGCTACCGGGTGACGCACAACATCGCGCGCGGCCCGTCGAAGGGGGGGATCCGCTACCACCCCGACGTCACGCTCGACGAGGTGAAGGCGCTCTCGATGTGGATGACGTGGAAGTGCGCGCTGATGGGGATCCCGTTCGGCGGCGCCAAGGGCGGGATCGCCTGTGACCCGAAGAAGCTCTCGCAGATGGAGCTCCAGAAGCTGACCCGCCGCTTCACGACGGAGATCATCAACGAGATCGGCCCGGAGAAGGACATCCCGGCTCCCGATGTCGGGACAGACGGCTCGGTCATGGCCTGGATCTTCGACACGTACTCGATGAACAAGGGCCATTCCGTGCTCGGCGTCGTCACCGGCAAGCCGCTCAACATCGGCGGGTCGCTCGGCCGGCTCGAGGCCACTGCGCGCGGGGCGCTCTACTGCATCCGCGAGGCTGTGCGCAAGCAGGACGCGACGATCGCGGGCCAGCGGGTCGTGATCGAGGGCTTCGGCAACGTCGGCAGCTTCCTGGCGAAGTTTCTTCAAGAGGAAGGGGCGACCGTGATTGGGGTCTCCGACTCGTCGGGCGGCATCTACAACGCGAGCGGGATCGACGTCGAGACAGCGATCGCGCACAAGCAGGAGACGGGCGCGCTCGCAGGGTTGAACGGAACGGAGGAGATCACCGACGAGGAGCTGCTGCTCCTCGACTGCGACGTGCTCGCGCCGTGCGCGCTCGAGCAGGTGATCACGACCGAGAACGCGGACAAGATCAAGGCGAGGATCGTCTGCGAGGGCGCTAACGGGCCGACGACGCCCGCGGCCGACGAGATCCTCGAGGACCGCGGCGTGCTCGTGCTGCCCGACGTGCTTGCGAACGCGGGCGGCGTCGTCGTCTCGTACTTCGAGTGGGTGCAGGGCCTCCAGGAGTATTTCTGGAAGGAGGACGAGGTGAATGCGCGGCTGAACGACATCGCAACGCGTGCGTTCAACGAGACCTGGGCGACCCGGGAGAGCCGCGGCACGAGCATGCGCATGGCCGCGTACGGGTTGGCGGTTCAGCGGGTCTCGGAGGCCACGACGACGCGCGGGCTCTATCCCTAGAGTCGTTCTCTATGGAGGGGAAGGGTGTCATCTCTGCGACCGCGCGCGGGCGACGGTCGAAGAGCTCCGCGACGAGCTGGGCTTCGAGCTAGAAGAGGTGGTGATCGACGGCGACCCGGCGCTCGAAGCGCGGTACCGCGAGCTGATCCCGGTCGTCGAGATCGACGGCAAGCAAGCTTTCGTCTACTTCGTGCAGCCAGATGCGCTGCGGCGGAAGCTCGCACAAACCACGCCTTGAGCGGTGACTTTGTGACAATCCGACGCAAGCAGAGACGCCAACTGTAAGAATCATTGTGTGGTGTTACAAACCCCCACGCCGGGACCGGTGCCGGCTGCGGAGCGACTCACGGTCGGCGTCGCGGCGCGGCTCAGCCGCTATCTGCAGATCCTGACCCAGGCGAAGAAGATGGGGAAGAGCCGGATCTCCTCGCAGGAGATCTCGGACTACACGAACATCAACGCAACGCAGATCCGCCGCGACCTGTCTGCGTTCGGGAAGTTCGGCAAGCGCGGCGTGGGCTACAACATCGACAGCCTGTTGGGCGAGATTCGCAAGATCCTGCGCACCCAGGGACAGCACAACATCGTGCTGGTCGGCGCCGGGCGGCTCGGGGAGGCGATCGTGAGCTCGCCGATCTTCGCCGAGCACGGCATTCATATAGCGGCGATCGTGGACACGGATCCCGAGAAGGTAGGGCGGACCGTGGGCGACGTCGAGGTCAGCGACTACCGCGAGCTGAGCGATCTCGTCCGGGAGAAGAACATCATCGTCGGCGTCCTCGCGGTGCCGGCCACGAGCGCGCAGCAGGCGGCGGAGGACCTCGTCGGCTCCGGCCTGAAGATCATCTTCAACTACTCGGAGGCGCTCCTCGACGTCCCCTCGGATGTCGCGGTGCACACGTCGAACCCGGCCGTCGATCTCCTGTACGCGCTGTACTTCCACCTGACCTGAGCCGCGACGGTAAGGACAAGTGTCCTCGACGTGTCCGCCCTGGACCTGTCGCCGTGCCTGGCACCGGGTCATGGCCCAAAGAGAGAGCCCAGTGTCCTCGACGTGTCCGCCCTGGACCTGTCGCCGTGCCTGGCACCGGGTCATGGCCCAAAGAGAGAGCCCCGCTTTCGCGGGGCTCT
>JBGOSR010000187.1:0-3304 GCA_041476065.1 Gaiellaceae bacterium | reverse complement strand
GACGAGCTGACGCGTCAGCAATTGAAGCTCCGCCGAGACCTCATCGAGGAAGCCGAGCGCAAGCTCATGGCCCGCTTCTTTAACCTCCCGCTGCCATGCCTCGTGCTGTCGCCGAAGCGCGGGACGAAGATCATCCAGGTTTAATGGAGGATCTCGAATAACTTCGTACCTGGACGAGCGAGATTCCGAGGTCGCAGTCAGGATTGCCTTGTAATTCATCGGAGCCCCGAGACCGCTGCGCCAGGGCGGCGCGTCATCGTACCCGTCTTCAAAGGACAGTCAGCCTTCCGAAACGGAGCTCACCGAAATGATGGAGCACGTGGTCACCGGAACAAGATGAGATGCCGGCTCGACTTGAGCGACTCCCCAGCAAGAGCTAACGCGCAGAGTGGACCGCTCACGCTGTAAGCACGTATCGACGGCCATCACGACGAACGAGGCCCCGCTCGTGCATGCGCTGAAGAAGCGACCAACTTATGTATCCCTGCTGGCGGGCGATCGCCACAGAGAGACCTGTCCGCTCACCAATCTCCGCATTCGTGAGACCTTGTGGCTCTGCGCCAAGAACCTGCACGATCAGCTCCTCCGCGCGTTGCAACAGTTCTTCACCTTGCTCAATTACTGTCGGCATATCCCCTCCTTTTGGGATAGAACGGCTTGACCAACATGTCCGGCGGCGCCCTTGGGCGCACGCGCGATTAGCTTACGACGACTTTGCGCAGGCCTAGGCCCCATCGACTCGACCGGCTCCCGCAGCAGTACTTCACCGCGCTGCTAGCGCAGGTTGCCGAGCACGCTGCGCTCGACGGGGAGCCACTCGTTGACCTTGGACGCGGGAATCCCGAGGTTGGGCCGCCTCAGCACGTGATCGACGCTCTCGCTGCGGCGGCGAACGAGCCCTCCGCGCACGGGTACCCACCCTTTCGGGGGTTGCCCGCGCTGCGCGAGGCGATTGCGGCTCGCTACTCCGCGCTCTACGGCGTCGAGCTCGACCCGCACTCCGAGGTCACGATCGTGCCGGGGACGAAGACTGCGATCTGCGAGCTCGCGCTCGTGCTCGCCGAGCGCGGGTCGACGATCGTCCTCCCCGACCCCTACTACCCCGACTACCCCTCCGGGCCCGCGCTCGCCGGGGCTCGCATGGGGTTCGTGCCGCTCGACCGCGCGGCCGGCTGGGCGCCCGACTTCGCCGCCGCGCCTCGCGACGACGTCTCCGCCGTCTTCCTGAACTACCCCTCGAACCCCTGCGCGGTCTGCGCGCCCGAGGGCACCTTCGCGGCCGCGGTCGCCTACGCGCACGAGACCGGCGCCGCGGTCGTCCACGACTTCGCCTACGGCGACATCGTCTTCGACGGGCGCACGCCTTCCTCGTTCCTCGCGCCGAGCCGGGCGCGCGCGAGGTCGGCGTCGAGATGTTCTCGATGTCGAAGACCTACGGGATGGCCGGCTGGCGGCTCGGCTTCGTCGTCGGCAACGCGGAGATCGTCTCGCGCCTCGACCTGCTCGCCGACCACGCGCGCGTCGGGATCTTCACGCCCGTCCAACACGCGGGGATCGCGGCGCTGACCGGGCCGCAGGACTCGGTCGCCGAGCGCGTCGAGACCTATCGGCGCCGGCGCGAGCGCATGCGCGAGGTTCTCCCCCACCTCGAGTGCGAGGGCTCTTTCTACCTCTGGTGGGAGCTGCCTGAGGGCCTCACGCCGGAGCTTCTCCTGGCCGAGCACCGGGTCGCCGTCGCGCCCGGCGAGGGCTTCGGCTCGCGCGGCGCGGGCTGGGCGCGGCTCTCGCTGGCGGTCACGGACGAGGTGCTCGAGACCGGGCTCGAGCGGCTCAGCGAGGCGCTTTCGTAGCGGCAGACGGCTTCTTGAGAAGCTGCTGCACTCGTTGGTGGGAGAGTCCCAGCAGCTCGCCCGCGTCCCGAAGGCTGAACCCGAAACGACGGACAAGGATCCTCGTGGCCTGGGCCGTCGACGCCTGAGCCTTTGCCCGTTCATGCTGGACTCGTCGGCGCGAGGCCTCGTGCTGCCGGATCGATCTCCGGATCTCGGCGGAGAGACGCACCTTCTCTTCGAGCTCAGCTGTGTCTGCGTCGTCGACCCAGAGACTCAACGCCTCGCGCAGCCGGCGACGCGCCTCCTCGAGAGTCCTGCCGTAGGTATGGCAGCCACGGATGGCCGGCACACGGGCAAGCCAGGCGCCGCTGGTATCTCGCTCGAAGAGAGCCCGGTAGCTACGTCGCTTCATCGCAACCACCTCCGTCCAAGGCAGGGCTCCAGATCACGTTCGATCGCCCGGAGCGTGCCAGCCGGAAGATCCGCGTTCGCATGAACCGGCACCGTCGTTTCGCATTCCCCGCAGCGCACACGCACGTGTGAGCCCCGCTGCCTGACCTCCGCGCAGCCGAGTCGCCTGAGGCGACGGAGGACTTGACGTCCGGTCACGGATTAGACGCACGACCTAAGTGTAAACAAGACTAGACACTTTGCCATTCCGTGTGTGGCGAGAGTGTGTTGGCTCTGTGCCTATCTGCCCCTCGCTCGCGGGTGCGCTCAGCTCGGTCTGAGCTCGGTGAAGCCGGCGGCCGCGAAGTCGCCGTCGAAGGCGAGCGCATCACGGATCTTCAGGGAGCGCATCAGCGCAAAGCTCGTCGCGTCGACGAATGAGTACTCGCGCTCGTCGTGTCTCCTCAGCCAGCGTAGAGCCTGTGTCTCCTGATCCTCGCTGACGCTCACGACATCGACCCAGGACGTCCGAGCAAGCATGTCGAGGAAGGCGACAGCGGTTGCGTGGCCGTCGCGACGGCCGAGAAACGTCCACGTCTCCCCCCGCACGTGGTTCGACGTGACCAGCCGCTGCTCGGAAACGCTCTCGAAGAGCGCGATCGCGTCCTTGTGGTGATCGTCGCGGCTCAACCGCGCGGCGACCCAGAAAGACGTATCGACGAAGATCAACGCGGATAGACGACGTCGTTGACGCTCATCGAGTCGTCAGGGCTCCCCTCCGACATCCCGACGAACGCCCACAGGGGGTCCTCTTCGATCGGCGGCAGCGGCTTGATCCGATCACGGACGTAGCGGCGAATGAGGGCGGCCTTCGAGGTGCCTTCCTCGCGTGCCTGGCTCGCAAGCGCCTCGTCGAGGTCCTCGTCGATCATGATCTGGAGTCGTCTCATCTCCTTGATCATACATCAGTCTTGATGCTGTATGTGTAACTTCTTTCACCGAAGAGTGTTCTAGATGGCTGCCGCTCGCCGGCTTGCGCTCGGCCGGCTGATCTCGCTGATGGGCGGCTCGGCTGCCTACAT
>JBGOSR010000186.1:0-3306 GCA_041476065.1 Gaiellaceae bacterium | reverse complement strand
TGCACTCGAACGCGAGCCTGAGCGCCGCCGAGCGCTCGGCGCTCATCCGTGGCCTCGAGGCCACGTTCGCCAACTCGCCGCCGAAGGGCGGCGGGGGATGAGCGCTGATGCGGATGAGAGGACTTGAACCTCCACGGGGTTTCCCCCACACGGCCCTGAACCGTGCGCGTCTACCAATTCCGCCACATCCGCGCAGCTAACCGATTCTAGCCGCGGTCGTTTCCGTAACTACCATGTCCGGTCTGACGCGGGTCGCTTTTCTTTCGACAATCTTGCTCGTCTTGCTGCCGGCACTTGCCGGAGCCGCGCCGCATGCGCCCGTTTCGGCTGGCGGCCTGGTCGAGGTCGTCATCACATTCGACCAACCACCACTTGCCCGCGCTGAGCGGACGGCTGGTCTGCGCACCCCGATGGCGATGTCGTACATGCGGCGGCTTTCCTCGACGCAGCGCGTGCTCGCTGCGCGGCTCCAGGACGAGATCCCGGACCTAACGATTCAACGCCGCTACGCGGTCGTCGTCGACGGCTTCGCGGTCACGCTTCCGCAGAGCCAGCTCGGGCAGCTCGAGGGCACCGACGGCGTCGCACGCGTCTACCCGAGCGTCGCCTACGGGGCGCTGCGCTCGTCGAGCCCCGGCTTCATCGGGGCGACGGCACTCTGGGGCCCGAAGCTGGCCACCGCAGGGAACGGCATGAAGATCGGGATCATCGACGACGGCCTCGACAGGACGCACAAGTACTTCAACCCTCGGGGATACCGCATGCCGAAGGGCTTCCCGAAGGGCCAGAAGGCGTTCACGACCGCGAAGGTGATCGTCGCGCGCGCGTTCGCGCCGCGCAGTCCCAAGTGGCGCTACGCCAGCAGGCCGTTCGACCCGCTGAACTCCGATCACGCAACCCACGTCGCGGGTATCGCCGCGGGCAACTACCGCACGCCGGCGAGGGGAACCCGCATCTCGGGCGTGGCGCCGAAGGCCTATCTCGGCAACTACAAGGTGCTGACGATCCCGACCCCCGGCTTCGGCCTCAACGGGAACTCGCCGGAGATCGTGGCCGCTATCGAGGCGGCCGTTCGAGACGGCATGGACGTGATCAACCTCTCGCTCGGAGAGGCGGAGATCGACCCCGCCCACGACATCGTGGCCGCCGCGCTCGACGGAGCTGCCGCTGCAGGCGTGGTGCCCGTGGTCGCCGCCGGCAACTCTTTCAGCGACCTCGGCGCGGGCTCGGTCACATCGCCCGGCACTTCCGACCGAGCGATCTCGGTCGCTGCCGAGACGGAGTCGGGCCCGACCATTGCGAGCTTCTCCTCCGGCGGCCCCACCCCACTCTCGATGCGCATGAAGCCCGACGTGACGGCACCCGGCGTCAACGTGCTCTCGTCCGTTCCTCGGCGGGAGGGCACGTGGCAGAACTTCAGCGGCACGAGCATGGCGGCGCCGCACGTGGCCGGCGCGGCGGCGCTGCTGCTGCAGCGGCATCACGGCTGGACCGTCGAGCAGCTCAAGTCTGCCCTCGTCCAGACGGGCCAGCCCGTTCTCGTCGGCTTCCCGCAGGTGGAGGCCGATGCCACCCGCGAGGGCGGAGGGACGATCGCCCTCGTCCGGGCGAACTCGCCTCTTCTGTTCGCGTCACCGACGGGCATTTCGTTCGGCTTCGTCGCCCCCGGAGGACCTGCGGCGGTGCGCACGATCGCTCTCTCGGACGCGGGTGGCGGAAGCAGCGCCTGGACCGCGACCGTCTCCGCACAGCAGCCGGCTGCCGGCTCGTCGTTGAGCGTGGCGCCGCTCATGGTGAGCGCTCCCGGCGAGCTCGTCGTGACCGCCGCAGCCGCACCGGGCGCCACTCAGGCCGAGCACTCGGGATTCATCGTCCTCACCCGCGGCGCAGACCAGAGACGGATCCCGTACTGGTTCCGCGTCGCCGCGCCCGCGCTCGGCGCGGAGCCGACGACCCCGCTGACGCGAACCGGCACGTACAGCGGCGACACGCGGGGACATCCCGCGCTGGTCGACTCGTACCGCTATCCCGACGATCCCCGCGAGCTCGGCGTGTCCCGCACGATGCTCGGACCGGAGCAGGTCTTCAGGGTGTCCCTCTCGCAGCCAGTAGCGAACTTCGGCGTTGCGGTGACCGGCGGCGACAGCCTCGTCCAGCCGCGCGTCGTTCGCGCGGGCGACGAGAACCAGCTCCTCGGAGAACTGGCACTCCCCTACAACGCAAACCCCTACCTGGCGGGCTTCGAGGTCCCGGCGCGGATCGCCGGCGCCGCGCTCCCCGGAGCGGGCGACTACGACATCGTCTTCGACAGCGCCTTGCAGTCGGGCGCCGGGCCGTTCACGTTCCGGTTCTGGATCGGCGACACGACGCCGCCAACCGCCCGGCTCGTGTCCGCTCGAGGCGGGCTGCTGCGAATCTCGGTGCGAGATACCGGATCGGGGATCGACCCTGCCAGGATTCGCCTCTCGGTCGACGGCCGCCGCCGATCTGCGAGCTACGACGCCGGCCACGGGCTCGTGCTTGCCTCGATTCCCGGTCTCCCGCGAGGCCGGCATGCGCTGAGGTTGCTCGTCTCCGACTACCAGGAGTCCAAGAACATGGAGAACGTGCACCGGATCCTCCCCAACACGCGGCGCCTCACGACCACGTTCCGGGTTCGCTAGCTTCGATCCGGGTCGTTCGTCGTCGGCAGCTTGGCGAGATCCCGTTCGACGCTGGCCGCGAACTCGTCGCTGTCGTCTTCCTGCTCGGGCCTGAGGAGGCGCCATTCAGCCTTCCGCCGCGCGCGGGAGCGGGCGCGTCTCCCCTCCCAACCGAAGCGAGTTGTCAGTCGAGGCCACTCGGCGGCTGCGAGAACGGCGACGGCGCAGGCGAGCAAAACGATCCAGAGCCAGCCCACGAGGCGATTCTAGCTACCGCTTCAAGGAGCGATCAGGCCCGGACCAGCGGGATGTCCCATGCGGACGCAGCCGTCACGCCGACTCCGACCGCGAAAACGCGGAGGAGGTCGCGGTCGGCAGGCGCGCTAGTGAGGCGCGTTTCGTACGCCTTTGCTGACGACCAGCGTCACCGCTGAGCCGCGAGCGACGAGCCTCCCGGCAGCCGGTCGCTGCCCGATCACGATGCCCACCTTCCTGCTCGATCGCGCCCTGCGCACTCGCCCGGTGTGGCAACCCGCCTGGCTGATCAGCTGCCTCGCCTTCGTGAGCGTGCGGCCGATCACCCGCGGCACCTTGCACTTTGGAGGTGGTGGAGATGGCGAAGGTGATGGTGGAGGTGGCGAAGGTGGTGGTGGTGGTGGTGGTG
>JBGOSR010000185.1:0-3351 GCA_041476065.1 Gaiellaceae bacterium | reverse complement strand
GGTAAGCCCCGCGGCACACAGGGCGTTCTTGGGCTTGTCCGCTGACCAGGTGCGCGACCGTCTCGCGCGCGTCCGGGAGGAGGTCGGGCCTGAGGTGACGATCGTCGCAGCGACGAAGTACGTCTCCGTCGCGGACATGGCTGTCCTGGCCGATGCCGGGGTCGAGGTCGTCGGCGAGAACCGCGCTCAGGACCTCGAGGAGAAGCACGCTGCCCACGGAGACTTGTTCCGCTGGCATTTCATCGGCCATCTGCAGAGTCGAAAGGCGAAAGTTGTGAGCGAGATCTGCGAGCTCGTGCACTCGCTCGACTCCCGGTCCGCCGCCCGCCGTCTCGAGGTGCCGGCGCTGCTCCAGGTCAACCTGGCGGCAGAGGAGAGCAAGTCGGGCGTCTCGCCGGATGAGATCCCGGCGTTCCTCGAGCTCTATCCCGCGATTTTCGGCCTCTCGACGATGCCCCCGGCGACCGACGATCCCGAAGGATCGCGTCCCTACTTCCAAAAACTGCGTGAATTAGCTCAAGAACACGGCCTGACAGCGCTTTCGATGGGTACAAGCCAGGATTACAAAGTGGCTGCAGAGGAAGGCGCGACCATGATTCGAATTGGGTCTGTGCTGTATCAGAGTTAACATTCCGCCGCTATGGGCTTCGCAGACGTCTGGAACAGAACCCTCGTCTACTTCGGGATCGCCGAGGAGGACGAAGACTGGGACGAGGACGGCTACGTGACGAACGAGGAGCTCGAGCGCTCCTACAGCGAGCGCCCGAACGTGCGCCGGCTCTCGCCCCGGCGCCGGCGAGCCGAGTTCGAGGACTGGACGGAGCCTGAGGCGTCTCCGAGCGCCCGGACGGCCGTCCTCAGGCCCACGCGGCCGCGCGCCGTCGAGGCGGCGCCGGGACACGCATCCGTCAGCGTCCACCTCGTCGTCCCGCGAAGCTTCAACGACGCGCAACAGATCGCGGACAAGTTCAAGGAGGGGACGCCGGTCATCCTCAACCTCCAAAGCTCTGATTCGGATCTCTCGAAGCGGCTGATCGACTTCGGGAGCGGCCTGACGTACGCACTCGGCGGAGGCATGCAGCGCGTCGCCGACAAGGTGTTCCTGCTGACGCCGCGAAACGTCGAGGTCTCGGCCGAGGAACGCGCCAAGCTCCTCGAGCGCGGCGGCTTCTTCAACCAAGCGTAGTCACTAAGAGGAACGGGCCTTTCAGGGCCGAACATCGCCGCATGAGCGGTTCGCTCGTGCTTGCCGACGCGATCAAGAGGATCGGGAACTTCGTGGACGTCTTCATCGCCGTCTACGTGCTCTTGATCTTCGGCTACATCATCATGTCCTGGCTCCGACTGCCCTACCAGCCCTGGCTGAACCGGGTCCAGCGGTTCCTTGTCGACGTCTGCGAGCCGTACCTGCGCATCTTCCGGCGGATCTTGCCGCCCATGGGGCCCCTCGACATCTCGCCGATCATCGCCGTCTTCAGCCTCTACTTCATCGATTTCCTGATCAAGAACATCCTCAATCGACTGCACTGAGAAAGGAGGTGGAGACATGGCATTGACACCTGTAGAGATTCGCCACGTGAAGCTCGGCCGCGGCTTGTTCGGGTACCGCCGGGCGGGCGCAGACAAGCTCCTCGAAGAGATCGTCGAGAGCTTCGAAGAGGTCTGGCGGGAGCGGGCCGACCTTCAGGACAAGCTCGAGCGCATGGAGGAGGACATCGCACGCTACCGCGACCTCGAGACGCTTCTTCGCAAGACACTCGTCTCGGCGGAGCGGAGCGCCCAGGAGCTGAAGGAGCAGGCTCGCCGCGAGGCGGACGTGTACCTGACGGAGGCGCACGCGGAGGCGCGGCTGATCAAGCAACAAGCGCTTGCGGAGCGTGAGCACCTGCGCGGAGAGGCGAGCCGGATCCGCTCGCTGCTGCGCTCGGCGCTCGCGATGGTCGACGAAGGGAACGGCGAAGACGAGGCCGCCGAGGCCGCCTGACTCCCGATTAGACTGAGGGTCATGCCGGTCGATGTCGAGCGGTTCCGCACGCTCCTCGAGGAGGAGCGCAGCCGCGTGCTCGACGCGATCGAGTACCTCCACAGGGAGAACCCGGGCTCGATCGAGGACAATACGCCCGACGAGATGTCCGACAACAACCTCGCCGACACGGCCACAGAGACGCTTGACCGCGAGATCGACTCGACGCTCGAGGAGAACTCGGAGAATGTGCTCGCTGCGATCGACGCAGCGCTTCAGCGCCTCGAGGAAGGGACCTACGGCAAGTGCGTGAACTGCGGCAAGGAGATCGGCGAGGAGCGGCTGGCGGCGCTGCCGTGGGCGACGCTCTGTATCGACTGCAGGCGTCTCGAGGAACGCGGTTGACCGAGCCCGTCGCGCGTCGAGTCGATGTGCGCGTCGGTTCGTCCACCGATGCCTTGACGCCCCTGGCGGGCGCTCAGCGCTCGCTGGCCGCGCGAGCCCAGCAGTGGCTGGGCCTGTCGGCGATCGCCCTGGCTGCGCTGGCCGGGGACCAGTTGACGAAGCACATCGTCTCGAGTCGTCTCGGGCTCGACGGCGAGCGGCACGTCGTCGGGCCGCTGTCGATCCACCACGTCCAGAACTCGGGAATCGCCTTTGGCCTCTTTGCGAGCGCGACGCCGATCGTGACCACACTGACCGCTGTCGCGGTCGGGTGGATGCTGTTCTTCTTCGCGCGCTCGGGGGCCCGGCACCCGGTGCTCCCGGTTGCGCTCGGGCTCCTGATCGGGGGCAGCGCCTCGAATCTCACCGACCGGATTCGACTCGGCCACGTGACCGACTTCATCGACCTGCGCTTCTGGCCCGCGTTCAACCTGGCCGACAGCTTCATCGTCCTCGGTGTCCTCGTCCTCCTCGCCGCGCTCCTGCTCCCCCAGAGGGCGCATGTTCGTCCGCGGCCGGTTCCAGACGTTCCAGGCCCGCGTTCCTGACGAGGCGGCGGGCGACCGCCTCGATCGCTTCCTCGCCGAGCTGCCGGAGATCGGTACGCGTTCGGCCGCAGAGCGGCTCATTGAGGCGGGCTCCGTGCGCGTCGACGGGAGCGTCCGCCCGAAGAGCTACCGGCTGGAGGGCGGCGAAGAGCTCGAGCTGGAGCTTCCCGCGGAGAAGCGAACGGCGCTCGAGCGCGAGGAGGTCGACTTTCGCGTCGCCTACGAGGACGAGCATCTCCTCATCGTCGACAAGCCGGCGGGAGTCGTCGTCCACCCGGGCGCCGGGCACGGGAGCGGCACGCTCGTGCACGGCCTCGTCGGACGCGCCGAGGGCGGGGAAGACGACCGGCCCGGGATCGTGCACCGGCTCGACCGAGACACGTCCGGGCTCCTCGT
>JBGOSR010000184.1:0-3352 GCA_041476065.1 Gaiellaceae bacterium | reverse complement strand
TAGTCGACAGCGCCGTCCCGTGTGAACGGGGTGACCATCGCGGTCAGAACCTCGCCGAGCACGCTGCGATCTTACTCCTGCGGTCCCGGGAGCAGATTCTCGAGGCCCAGCGTCAGGCCTGGCGGCAGGCTGGAGAGCCGCTCGAGCGCGAGGAGAACCCCGGGCACGTACGCCTCTCGCGAGAAGGCGTCGTGGCGAATCGTCAGCAGCTCGCCCGGCTCGGAAAGGAGCACTTCCTGGTGGGCGACCAGTCCGGGCAGTCGCACGGAATGGATCGGGATGCCGCCACCCATCGCTTCGGCGGTTGCCTTCGCCGTGGCCGAGGGCGCGTCCAGCTTCGTCTCGTGGTGGAGCTCGACGATCTCGGCCCGCGGGAGATGTTTCGCCGCCTCGGCCGCGAGACGGATCATCAGGACCGCCCCGATCGCGAAGTTCGGCGCGACGAAGAGCGCGATGCCTTTCGCCCGAGCGAGCTCTTCGAGATCGTCCAGCTCTTCCTGGCCGAGGCCGGAAGTTCCGACGATGTTCGGCACCCCTTGCTCGAGCGCCGCGCGAACCGTTGCCTGCGCGACGTCTGGCTGGGTGAAGTTGATCGCCGCGTCGAGCCCCTCGACGTCGACCGGGTCCCCCCGGCCGATGCCTTTGACCTCGTGCCCGGCCGTCTCCAGCGCGGGCCCGAGGACGCGACCCACCTTGCCCTCGTAGCCAAGCAGCGCGACGTTCACGCCGCCGCTCGCGCGGAGAGCTGCGGCTCGACCCGCCGCACTGCCTCCCGGAACCGCTCTTCGCTCGGCCCGATCCCGGCGGCGGAGAGTTTCTCGGGCGCGAGCAGGACCCCCGCGAGCTCGGCGACGGAATCGTGCGTGACGGCGTCGATCTCGGCGGCGATCCGGTCGATCGAGAGCAGCTCCGTGTCGCTGATCAGGGACTTCCCGAGCCTGCTCATCCGGTTCGAGGTCGACTCCATCGAGAGCAGGATGCGCCCTTTCAGGTTCTCCTTCGCGCGTTCGAGCTCGCCCTTGCGGAACTTGCCGCCGGACACCTCCGTGATCTGCTCGGTCGCGATCTCGAGGCAGTCGGCCAGGTTCTCCGCACGGGTGCCGACGTAGAAGCCCATCAGCCCCGTGTCGGTGTACTGCGAGGCGAACGTGTAGACGGCGTAGGCCATGCCGCGCTTCTCCCTGATCTCCTGGAAGAGCCGGGAGGAGGCCGAGCCGCCGAGGAGCGCGTCGAGAACCGAGGCTGCGAAGCGCCTGCGGTCGGAACGAGCAATACCCGGAGCGCCGAGACAGACGTGGTACTGCTCGGTCTTCTTGCGCTGGAAGCGCATGCTCGGACGCGGCGGGCTCACGAGTGGCGAGCGCACACGAGGTCCCTTGGCGGGCGACTTCGCCTGTTTGCGCTGCGCCCGCTCGAGCTGGGCGACGAGGTCGTCGTGGCGGAGGTTTCCCGCGGCGGCGACGACGACGTTGCCGGCCCGGTACATCGTCTGGTGGTAGCTCGTCAGAGCGCGGCGTCCGACGGACGAGATGACGTCAGCCGTGCCGATCACGGGGCGTCCGAGCGGGTGGTCGCCGAAGATCGCCTCGCTCATCAGGTCGTGGACGAGCTCATGCGGGGCGTCCTCGTACATCGCAATCTCCTCGAGCACGACCTCGCGCTCGGAGTCGAGCTCGGCGAAGAGCGGCGTGTAGACCATGTCGCTCATCACGTCGAGCGCCTGCTCGAGGTGGTGGTCGGCGACCCGGACGTAGACGACGGTGTGCTCGCGGGAGGTCGCCGCGTTCAGCTCTCCGCCGAGCGCGTCGAAGATCTCGGCGATGTCCTGGGCAGAGTAGGAGCGCGTGCCCTTGAAGAGCAGGTGCTCGATGAAGTGCGTGACGCCCGCCTTCGAGGGTGTCTCGTCGCGGGCGCCTGCTCCGATCCAGAAACCGAGCGCGACGGAGCGAACGCTGGGGATCCGCTCGGTGATGACGCGCTGGCCCGAGTCGAGCTCGCTGAGAACGTATTTCTGCACGGCGAGATCGTACTCGCCGCTACTTCAGATAGACGGTCTCTGACCCGAGCAGGAGGCGCTGTCCGCGGCTCCGCTCCCACAGCACGAGCTCTGCGCCGAAGGCGGCGCTCCCGAGCCCGAGCGAGGCGATCGTGCCGGCGAGAAACGCCCCCAGCTGCGCATCGCGGGTGAGTGCGATCAGCATGAGGATTGTCAGGCCGATCGTGCTCGGGTACGTGGCGCGAAGCGTCGTCCGCAGACGGCCCTGCACCGGGCGCGCCGGGTTGACCGGCTCCGCATCGGCGACGGCGAGCCAGAAGAGGCGCCGCTTCGTCGTCAGCTGGAGCGTGAAGAACACGATGCTCGTGCCGAAGGCGAAAAGCGCCAGGGCCGTCCCCGAAGGGACGCCCAGCATCCGTGCCGCCACGAACCCGGCGCCTGCGATCGCCAGGCGCACCGGAACGATCAGGAGCGCCTGGGCCCGCGCGTCGACGAGCGGGCTAGTCGCGCCCCCGGCCCCGGCCGCCGCGGCCGCGATCGCCTCCTCGCCCTCCGCCCCCGTCGCGCCTCGGTGGGCGCTCCGACCGCTCGCGGGGCGGGGCATCCTTGGCCCGCTCGATCAACTCGTCGGGCTGGACGAGCGTGCCGTTCTCGTGCTTCGCGACGAGCTTGAGACCGATCCGGCCGCGATCCTTGTCCACCTCCTGGACGATCACGTCGAGCACGTCGCCCCTCGCGATCACGTCCTCGATATGTCCGACGCGCCCAGGCCCCACGTTCGAGACGTGGAGCAGCCCGTCGGTGCCCTTCTTCAGCTCGACGAACGCGCCGAAGTCGGTCGTCTTCACGACCTTGCCCGTGTAGGTGTCCCCCACCTCGGGCGTCTTCGTGATCGACTCGATCGCCTCGATCGCGGCCTCGGCCTTCGTGCCCTCGGTCGCGTAGATGAGGATCGTCCCGTCCTCCTCGATGTCGATCTGCACGTCGTAGTCGGCTTCGAGGCCGCGGATCGTCTCGCCGCCCTTGCCGATGATCATGCCGATCTGCTCGGGGTCGATCTTGACGCTGGAGATGCGAGGTGCGTGCTCCGCGAGCTCCGTTCTCGTCTCCGGAATCGCCTCGGCCATCTTGTCGAGGATGAACTCGCGCGCCCGCTTCGCCTGCTCGAGCGCGGTCCGCATGATCTCCTGCGTGACGCCGGTGATCTTGATGTCCATCTGCAGGGCGGTGATGCCGTTCTCGCCGCCGCAGACCTTGAAGTCCATGTCGCCCAAGTGGTCTTCGTCGCCGAGGATGTCCGACAGGATCGCGTACTTCGCGCCTTCTTTGATCAGGCCCATGGCGATGCCGGCGACC
>JBGOSR010000183.1:0-3478 GCA_041476065.1 Gaiellaceae bacterium | reverse complement strand
GGAAGAACATGTTCTCGCTCGAGATCTATTGCCGCACGGCGAAACTCCAAGTCGACGGGCTGGCGCGCTCTTACGGACCGCAGACCCTGCGCATCTACCGCATGAAACCCGAGCTCGGGCCACCGGAGCTCGAGGAGGTCCACTTCCCCGACGACGATGTCTCGTGGACGGCCGAGTGGGAGCACTTCGCTGCTGCAATCGCAGGCGACGTTCCGCTACTCGGCTCCCTCAAGGACGCGGAGTATGCGTGGGCGCGCGTGGAGGACGCCTACGCAGCTGGGCCGTACGGCGCGTTACGGCAGGAAGTCGGCGGATGAAGCGCGTTCTCGTCACCGGAGGATCCATGGGGATCGGGCTTGCGGTTGCCCAGGCGCTCGCCGCGGAGGGCTACGAGCTCGTGCTCGTCGCACGCGGCGCGGATGCCCTCGAGACTGCTGTCGCGTCGCTCGGCGCGGGTCGTCACTCGTGGCATGCATTCGATGTGAGCGACGAGGACAGCTGGGCTGCGGTCGAGCTCGAGGAGCTGCATGGCCTTGTCTGCGCCGCAGCAGTGATGGATCCGATCGGGCCAATCGGCGGGTACGCACCGGCCGACTTCAAGCGCACGCTGGAGATCAACGTCATGGGCACGCTCCTCGCGGTGCACCACTCGCTCGAGGCTCTCCGAAAGGCCGCCGGCTCGGTCGTCACGTTCGGTGGCGGAGGTGCAACCGGCCCGCTGCCGCGGTTCGATGCGTACGCGGCCTCGAAGGCGGCGGTCGTGCGGCTGACCGAGAATCTCGCAACGACACTTGCGCCGGTGCCGATCAATTGCGTTGCCCCCGGGCTCGTGGCCACGCGCCTCCATCAGCAGACGCTTGCGGCCGGTCCTGAACGTGCTGGGCGCGCATTCTACGAGCGCACCCAGCACGAGCTGGAGAGTGGCGGCTTTCCGGTGGTAGAGGCAGCCGAGCTCGTGTGTTATTTGCTCTCAGGCGTGCCGTTTTCCGGCAAGCTGATTTCCGCGCAGTGGGATCCATGGCGCGATGCGGACTTTCGGGAGCGCCTCGTTTCCGAACAGGACCTTGCCACCGTTCGTCGCATTGACGGGATGTTCTTTGGCGCAATCAAAAAGGCAGGATGACGGCGACGAGCCGTTCTGTGCTTAGCGCGCGAACCCGCGATACGTCCAACCGGCAGACTCGGCCACCGATCGATCGACGCCGCCGCAAACGTCGACGACGAGCTTTGCGCGCGGACGTAGTCCCACCCAGTCCGCGATCCGAAGCTCCGGCAGCGCAGTCAGCACGGCAAGCGCGTCAGCGTCCGCTGTGCACTCCTCGAGCGATGCGGCACGGGTCAGCCCGGCCGGCGGCTCGAACAGGTCGGCAGCCGGGTCCCACGCGCTGACGGTTGCGCCGCGCGCGAGGAGGTCGCGAACGACACGGAGCGGGAGGGAGTCGCGAAGAGTCGAGGTGCCTGGCTTGTACGTGAGTCCTGCAACTGCAACGTGTCGTCCTGCAACAGAACCCAGCGAGTCCTCGAGCCACGTAACTGCCAGCGCCGCATGCCGTTCGTTCGTCGCGATCACCGCCGCGAACAGGTCCGGGCGGTCGCATTCCTCGCCGAGCGCGCGAAGTGTGGCGAGGTCTCGGATGAGCGTGGCTCCCGAGAACGCAGCACCGGGTCGCAGCGGCGCAGTCGGTGCGACGCGAGGATCGGCGCGCAACGCCTCGGAGACCTCCATTGGATCTGCTCCGGCGAACTCGGACAGGTATGCAAGGTCGTTCGCGAAGGCGATGCACAAGGCGAGGTAGGCGTTCGTCGCGTGCTTTGCCATCTCGGCCGAGGCAAGACCGAGTCGTACCGGGGGTGTCTCGAATGGCGCGAGAAGCGCCGCGGCTCGGTCGAACGCCTCGTCGTCGTCGGCGCCGACCAGGAGCCGGGGTGGGTGCAGGAAGTCGTCGAGCGCCACGCCGAGCCGCAGGTTCTCGGGCACATGCGCGAGCAGAAGACCCCGGCGCTCGTCGTCCAGCAGCTTCTTCCAACGTCGGCAGGTCCCGACGGGAATCTGTGAGCTGACGAGCAGGAGCGCCCCTGCGGGAGCGCCGGACGCGAAGCTCTCGACTGCAGTGTCGAGACGTGGATCGTCCGGGAGGTTGGACTCTCCGAGTTGTGTGTCGAATGCAAGGTGCGTCACCTCCGCGCGTTCGACCGCCGCCGCGGGGCTGTCGACGATCGTCAATGCGCCCCGTGCCAGCGCGGCGGAGAGCGCTTCGTCGACTCCGGGTTCGGAGACCGGTCCTTGCCCAGCGCCGACGGCTGCGCGGAGGCTGGGATCCGGATCCCAGGCCTTGACCTGCCGTCCGGTGCGGGTCCACGCTGCAGCCGACACACTGCCGAGATGCCAGAGGCCGAGAAGTCCAACCTCCACGGGCTGATCGCCGGAGCTCAACCGAGGACGAAACGGGCCGACGCCACTAGACTGCTGGACGCGCTGCCCGGCGCTCGACGGTCACCCTCCAATGCTACGGCAAACCCAATGGAGACCTGATCTGATCCTGCGCCTTGCGCCGCCCGGCATGAACCTGGTGCCTCCGTACGACGGGGGTTGGGCCGTCGCCGACGGCGGGTCTCCGGTTCCCTACTTGGCGTACGCCGGTGGCACAGAGGAGGCGAACTGGTCCGAGGAGCTCGAGCGTCTTCACTCCGAGAGCAGCCGCACTCATTTTCTCGACGTATGGACACGCACAGCGATTCTCGAGCAGACTCGCGGCCTTCGCGAGCGCGCGACGATCGTCGATCTTGGCTGCTCCACCGGCCACCTCCTTCACGATCTGAGGTTCGTCCATCCGGATGCGACGCTGGTCGGCGTGGATCTCGTCGCCTCCGGACTGCGCAACGCTCATGCGCTCGTGCCAACGGCTCTTCTGATTCAGGCCGATGTCTGCGGCCTCCCTCTGTCGGACGAAAGCGTCGACGCCGTGGTGAGCGCCAACCTTCTCGAGCACGTTCGGGACGATCGTCGCGCACTCCTCGAGATCCATCGGGTGCTCAGGCCCGGTGCGCGAGCGGCGATCGTCGTGCCGGCAGGTCCCGGCACGTACGACTACTACGACCGCTTCCTGGGCCATGAGCGTCGCTACGCGCGAGGCGAGCTGGCGGGGAAGGCTCGCGACGCCGGGCTCGAGGTCGTCGTCGACAAGCATCTGGCGTCGTTGATCTACCCAGCCTTCTGGCTCGTGAAGCAGCGCAACCGACGGCGCTACGGGGATCTCGAGGGCGAACGGCTCGAGCAGCGGGTTGCGGCGGACATCGCCGGCACGTCCGACTCGAGGTTGGGACGAATCTCGTGGCGCCTCGAGAAGCTTCTTCCGCTACAGCTGCCGTTCGGGATCCGCAATCTCGTCGTTTTGCGCAGGATGGGCCAGTGAGCCGGACAGACGTCAGCGTTGTCATCCCCGTGTACAACGAGGAGGCCAACATCGAGCCGGTCTAT
>JBGOSR010000182.1:0-3482 GCA_041476065.1 Gaiellaceae bacterium | reverse complement strand
GAGCTCGGCTTCGCCCGCGAACAGGCCCCGCGCCTTCAGTTCAAGCAGCGACGCGACGAGCACGAGGAACTCCCCGCACGCGTCGAGGTCGAGCTCGTCGCGTTCCGCGAGCCGCTCTATGAATGTGAGCACGATGCCCGCCACGTCGACCTCGACCAGCGGCAGCTCCTCCCTCAGGACGAGGGTCAGAAGCAGGTCGAAAGGACCCTCGAACGCGTCGAGGTCGAGCTCGAGCTCGCGGACGCTCATCCCGTCAGAACCTAACGGGAGGGCCGGACGCGGCGGCCCTTCGGAATCGACATCCGCGGCCCCTTTCGCGGCTCGCCGTCCCCAGTCTCCGACCGCCTCCGCGGCCACGTGCCGCCGAAGAACTGCCACCAGACGAAGAACGCGGTCGAGCACGCGAAGACGACGAGCGAGACCCACGCGTTCAGCCGCAAGCCGGCGAATTGATGTGCTGGATCGATCCGGAGCAGCTCCTCGAAGAAGCGCCCGAACGTATAGAGCGAGACGTAGAGCGCGAAGAGTGCCGGCGCGCGGATCCGGAAGCGCCAGTCGATCAGCAGGAGCAGGCCGACCATCGAGACGTCGTAGATCAGCTCGTAGAGGAAGGTCGGCTGGAACGTGCTGTGGGCCTCGTAACCGGACACCCGGTGCTGGGCGTCGATCTCGAGCCCCCAAGGCCGGTCGGTCGGCTTTCCGTACAGCTCCTGATTGAACCAGTTGCCGATCCGGCCGATCCCCTGGGCGAGCAGGAGCCCAGGCGCAACGGCATCGGCAAACTCGCGCACGCTACGGCCCGAGCGCTTGACGACGATCGCGCCGGCGATTGCGCCGAAGAGAACCCCACCCCAAACCCCGAGACCGCCCTTCCAGACCTCGAAGACGCCTTTCCACTTGGGGTCCGGAACCTCGTTCCAGCTCGTGACGTCGTGGTAGAGGCGGGCGCCGACGATGCCCGCGGCAACGCCCCAGACCGCAACCCGCAGGACGAGATCCCAGTCGCCGCCCCGCCGCAGATACCGAATCCCGGTCAGCCCGACGGCCGCCGCGATCGCGAGCAAGAGCATCAGCCCGTACAGGTGCACGACGAACGGGCCCAGATCGATGGTGCCCGTGTGAGGTGAGGGGATCGACGCGATCACGAGCAGTGATTCTGCCCGCCTGCGCTCGACCCTGCCTACAAGAGGATCTTCAGAGCCAGATCGGGAGAACAGCCGCGCTCGAGGAGGTCGGTCGCAGTGTGAAGGTCGATGTCGTGCCGCACTGCAAGTCGACCGGCCTGGCGCGGCTCGAACCCTGCGCGTTCGAGCTCTTCCGCCCGCCACCGCTCGATGCGCTCGATCTCGGTCTGATCGACCAGGTAGATGTCAGTCGCCGCCACGCTGTCCTTTCTCGCCGATTGACCCCATGTTCGGTCAGACGTCGAAAGCGGATCTCCCTCTAGAGGGTGATATCGACATTTCACAAACTCTTTACCCGCTCAGTGAGCGGCGCGGATCCGTTGATCCTGCTTCTCTGCGAGCGCAATTGCCTGCTCCCAGGTCAATTTGAACCCGTTCACGTCGAGCGAGGCGGTGACATTTCCGTCGCGCCACGCGATGACGTAGAAGCGGACCGCGTTCGGCGCAAGGCCCTGCTTGTAGGTGACCGCCTGGGACTCGTTCCCGAGCGCCGGAGCGCTCAGCAGCCTGCCCCCTGTCGAGACGAACTCGGCAAGCGCTTGCCTGTAGAGGTCGAAGTCCTTGTGCGCGCCGGTCGTCGAGCCGAAGCGGTCGGCGAGCGACGAGATCAGGAGCGGCCCGTCCGTCGTGTGCGTGCCCGACCGGCTGAAGCGTGCCTTCCAGCCGCCCGTGCGCCCGAAGCGGCTGGGGTCGTCACGGGGCGGGCTGTAGTCGGGCAGGCGCTGGGGGCCCTTGTCGAACTCGGTGAACTGGTCGCCGACGTCCGCTTGCGAGAGCACCAGCGACTCGCCGCTCGCGCGCGACACCGGGCTGCCCCCGCCGCCGAAGCAGCCCGCTGCCACGAGCACAAGCCCGAGCATGAGCGGCAGCGTCCTGAACACGCCGTTGAGACTAGCCAGCCGAGCGGGCGATGCGGAGTGCTTCCTCCTTCGAGAGCTTGCCCTCCAGACGCAGCGTCACCGCGCCCTGCTGCCACAGAAGCGCCTTGCCCACGAGCCGGGCCGTGTCCTCGCGGAAGTTGCCGTCGCGATCGCGATAGACGAGGACGTGCGGCTCCCCGAGCCACGCTCCCGTGTCGCCGACGTCGACGGGCTCAACCTTCGCATTCGGTTCGATCAGCTTCTCGATGTAGGCCTGGCCCCGGAACTCCGTGAGAAGTAAGCGCACGCTCGCCGGCGTGCCCCAGAGGAGGCTGATCTTTCCGCCCGGAATCGCGGTGCTGACGTAGGCGCGGTCGGGAGCCTCGGCGGGGACGAGTAGCCACGGCGCCCGGCGGCGCGCCTCGGCGAGCGTGACGCGCCGGCCGAGATCGAGGTGCCCGACGGCCGGCGCAGGAGGCAGCTGCTCGACGCGCACGATGTGCACGCCACTCAGCCCTAGCAAGTCGAGGATGGCTGTGCGCGCGGGCGGGACTGCGAGTGTGGCGCCGACGGCGACGACGAGCACGGCGACCCCGATGCCGACCGGCCGGTGCCACGGGTGCCTTCGGCCGAGGCGCATCCGCACGCCGGCAGCGAGATCCGGCGTCGCCGGGAACGCCACCTGAGGGCCGAGCTCGCGAAGGACGGCGTCGAGCTCAGGCATAGCTCTCCCGCAAGTGCTCCAGCGCGCGCGACGTGCGCGACTTGACTGTGCCGAGCCGCAGGCCGAGCGCGGCTGCGGTCTCCCCCTCCGAGAGCTCCAGGAAGTAGCGGCACGCGATCACGAGCCGCTCCTCCTCGCGAAGTGCGTTGACCGCCGCAAGCAGGCGCTCTCGCTCCTCACCGGCGAGGAGAGCCCCCTCGGGGGACGGAGCCGCGCCCCCCGAGGATCCTTGGGCGCCTGCCCGCAACGTGAGCGCGGATCGACGGCCTGCCGACCGCCGGCGGTTCCGCGCCTCGTTGGCGACGATCTGGAGTAGCCAGGGGCGAAACGGCGAGCCGCGGCGAAACCGGCCCAGCGCGCGATAGGCCTTGACGAAGGCCTCCTGGGCGGCATCTTCGGCCTCAGCCGCGCTCCCGGCGAGGAGGTACGCGGTTCGGAAAGCGATCCCCTGGTGTGCACGCACGAGTTCCTCATAGGCGTCTTCGTCGCCCCGTCTGGCCCGTTCGACGAGCTCCTCTTCTGAGGGTGGTCGGCTCACCACCGCTGCTTTTACACCGCAACCAATAAGGAAGTTCCGCTAGAGGGAGTGCTCTCGCTTCCCTGAAGCGAGTTCCGCGGTCCTTGACTAGGTGCCTCTCGGTTTCCTGACGTGTCGCTGGGCCCGCGTAGGCCGGGGGGACAGTGTTAGCCACACGGCCCGCCGGCTGGAGCGGG
>JBGOSR010000181.1:0-3532 GCA_041476065.1 Gaiellaceae bacterium | reverse complement strand
CGCGGGCAGGTGGCTGACCATCGCGAGCAGCCCGAGCTTCGAGTCGGCCATGTGGACGTTCCCGTCGCGGCCGTGCGTCGGGCCGTCCACGCGTCCCATGTACTGGGCAAAGATTCGCCAGGGCTCTACTCCACGCGTGACATGGACCCCCATGTCGCGATGAAGCGGGCAGCCGACGTCGTCGGGGCCCATCGCGGTCGCGACGCCCACCGAGGAGGCTTCGTTGCCGCGGCCCGTGTAGAACGAGCCGGGGATTTTGCCCTGCTTGTAGAGGATGTGGCCGCGCTCCTCGATCCCGCGTGTCGTGAGAATGTAGCGGTACATCGCGAGCAGGTCCTCGCGATCGAGGCCCGCCTCGCGGATCTCGTGCAGCGAGCTGACGGGCTCTGCTTCTCGGGCGATCGCCATGGCGCCCCAACTCTAACGACTAGGGTCTACGGCGATGCCGTTCGATTACGACCGGTTCCTGGTCGACCAGCTCATTCGGCCGGTGGCGAACCTCTACCGCGTCACACCACTGGCCGCCGGCGAGACTCCCGCCGGCCCTCCGATCGCATACGTCCGCCAGAAGAAGCTGAAGATCAAAGAGGACATCCGCTTCTACGCGGACGAGGGGGAGACGCAGGAGCTGTTCCGGATCAAGGCCCGCTCGCTGCTCGACTTCGGCGGCTCACGGTACGACGTGCTCGAGGGCGACGAGCGGATCGGCCTCCTCTGGCACAAGTTCCGCGAGTCCCTCATCAGGACGACCTGGCACGTCGGCGGGCCGGACGAGCAGGAGATCGCTCTGGCGCGCGAACGGTCCGCGGCCGGCGCTGTCGCGCGGCGTCTCGTGGATTTCGTGCCGTATGTCGGTGAATACATCCCGATCCCATACAACTTCGAGATTCTCGTGGGCGATCAGGTCGTCGGCGGGATGGACCGCAAGTTCAAGCTGCGGGACCAGTACATCCTCGATGTCTCCGCCGATCGCGAGAAGAAGCTCGACCGGCGAGTCGTGGTCGCGCTCGCGGTCGGCCTGGACACGCTGCAGAACCGCTAGCTCGAGGGACTGTCCCTCCTTAGGGACTGTCCCCCGGTGGGGACTGTCCTTCTCCGGATTAAGGTCTAGGCATGGGCAAGGCTTCGGACTGGCTGCGGGAGGAGCGGCGCAAGACGCTCGGCGACTGGGTGTCGTTCTGCCTCACGTGCGGCTTCGCGATGCGCTATTTCGACGAGTCCGAGGGCGACCTGCCGCCGAGATGCCCGCAGTGCGCCGGCGAGATGCGCTCCCGCTGCCCCGAGTGCGACGCGCGCTTCAGCTCGGTTTTCGCAGTCGAGTGCGAATCCTGCGGCGCCGAGTTGCGGCCCGCGGAGGCCTTCGGCACCCCGATCCGGCGCGTTAAGCCCGGATCTCGGAGAAGCGGATCAGCGTGACGATCTCCTCCGAGGTGATCTGGCGGTTGTAGAGCTGGCCGAGGAAGGTGGCGAGCTCCTCCGGCCGCCGCACCTCGGGGTTGTCGTGCTCGATCTCCTTCGGTGAGAGCTCGGCGAGCCTCTTCACGTCGACCTTGTCGATGACCGCGTCGAACACTCGCTCGCGCGGGCCGTACCGCGCGCCGACGAGCACCTGCACGACCATGCCCTTCTTGTACTTCTTGGATTTGTCGCCGAGCCGGATCGTTGCGGTCTTGCGACGGCTCCGTAGCTGGTCGGCGACGATCGGCGAGTAGAAGTTCAGTGCGTACATAGCGGCAAGGGCGTAAAGCGGGCGCATCATAGGCTTTTGTCGCGTAGGAACGCGAGCGCCTTTTCCGCCATGTCGCGCTCGCCTCTGTAGGCGAGCACCCGGGGAGCCTCTTCGAGCGGGAACCAGCGGGCCCCTGCGACCTCGATCTTCTGCTCCGTGGCGATCTCGCCGAGGCGGCCGCGGCTGTAGCGCAGGAGATAGAAGCTCACGACCTTGAAGACCCGCTCGCCGGCCCACGTGTAGACATAGCGGATGTCCCCGAGCTTCGTCACGAGGCGGGCTTCGATTCCCGTCTCCTCCGCGACCTCCCGCAGGGCCGCTTGCTCTGGCTTCTCGCCTCGGTCGATGAGGCCCTTCGGAAGCGCCCACACCGGCGGCTCCCTTCCGGCCGGGCGGATCGCCGCCAGCATCCACTGCCCGCGTAGACGACGCACGAGCACGCCCCCGGCCGAGAACTCCCTTCGCACCGGCTCACGCTAGCACGGCGCAAACCTGTTACAAACTGACATCTGCCCCCTCTCATCCGGGTCGTTGAGACGTCCCGAGACCGCTTGCACAGCCGCGTTGCGACCGGGTAGTATGGTTTGGCACTCAGCGTCGTTGAGTGCCAACACGTGTCACAAAGTCTGAATAGGAGGTCCTGCATGGATCTGCAACCACTGGGCGACCGCCTCATCGTCGAAGCCCTCGAAGAGGACATGACGACATCGAGCGGCATCGTCCTGCCCGACACCGCGAAGGAGAAGCCGCAGCGCGGCAAGGTCCTCGCAGTCGGCCCGGGCGCCCGCAACGACGCGGGCGAGATCGTGCCGATGGAAGTCGCCGTCGGCGACGAGATCATCTACTCGAAGTACGGCGGCACCGAAATCAAGCTCGGCGCCGACGAAGTTCTGATCCTGCGCGAGTCGGACGTGCTCGCGAAGGTCACAACGAAGGGTGCCAAGTCGAGCAAGAAGAAGGAGCTCGTAGGCGCGTCCGCCTAGTTACCAGTCACGCCTAGTCACAAGAAGGAGTACCGAATGGCTCATAAGGAACTGAAGTTC
This sequence comes from Gaiellaceae bacterium, assembly GCA_041476065.1. GTDB lineage: Bacteria > Actinomycetota > Thermoleophilia > Gaiellales > Gaiellaceae > VAXT01. The sequence goes on along the minus strand of JBGOSR010000181.1, from coordinate 760 downwards.
GACGAGGAGGCGCGACGCTCACTCGAGCGCGGCGTCAACATCCTCGCCGACGCGGTCAAGGTCACCCTTGGCCCGAAGGGTCGGTACGTCGTGCTCGACAAGAAGTTCGGCGCACCGACGATCACGAACGACGGAGTCACGATCGCACGCGAGATCGAGGTCGAGGATCCGTTCGAGAATCAGGGCGCACAGCTCGTCAAGGAGGTCGCGACCGCGACCAATGACGTCGCCGGCGACGGCACGACGACCGCGACGGTGCTCGCCCAGGCGATTGTCCGTGAGGGCCTGAAGAACGTCGCTGCCGGCGCGAACCCCATGGGGATCAAGCGCGGCATCGAGCAGGCCGTGGACGCTGTCGTCGAGGACCTGAAGAAGCAGTCGAAGGCCATCTCGGGCAAAGAGGACATCGCCCGGGTCGCCACGATCTCCGCGCGCGAGCGCGAGATCGGCGACGTCATCGCCGACGCGATCGACCGGGTCGGCAAGGACGGCGTCGTCAACGTCGAGGAGGGCCAGACCTTCGGGCTCGAGCTCGAGTTCACCGAGGGCATGCAGTTCGACAAGGGCTACCTCTCGCCGTACATGGTCACCGACCCGGAGCGCATGGAGGCGGTGCTCGACGAGCCGTACATCCTGATCGCGAACCAGAAGATCGGCGCGGTCAAGGATCTACTGCCGATCCTCGAGCAGGTCATCCAGGCGGGCAGGCCGCTGCTGATCGTGGCGGAGGACGTCGAGGGCGAGTCGCTCGCGACGATCG
>JBGOSR010000180.1:0-3592 GCA_041476065.1 Gaiellaceae bacterium | reverse complement strand
GGCAGGCGCCTGCGGAGTCGTCCGCGCGATGCTCGAGCGCTCCGTCGAGTACGCACGGGAGCGCGAGACGTTCGGCGAGGCGATCGGGCGCTACCAGTTCGTCCAGGACATGATCGCCGAGATGGTGCTCGGCTACGAGACGTCGAAGCTGCTCGTGATGCAGGCCGCGTGGCTCAAGAACGAGGGCAAGCGGAACACGCGGGAGACGTCGCTTGCGAAGTGGCACGCGACCGAATCGGCGTTCCGCGCCGCGCATCTCGCGATCCAGGTGCACGGCGCCTACGGGTACTCGGCCGAGTACGGGATCGAGCGCTACTTCCGGAACGCCCGGGCGCCGATCATCTACGAGGGCACGACGCAGATCCACAAGATGATGCAGGCCGAGCACGCGCTCGGCTATCGCAACCTGAACGGCCGGGGCGGAGACGTCTCGCCGATCGCGTCGTGGGCTCCGGTTCTGTCCTCGCGGTAGTCGCCTAGCGAGCCGCTCCAGGGCCAGTCTTCTAGGCGGCTGCACAGTCCGGCTCGAACGGGATTCTCCAGCATGTATTGGCACGCGGCGGCGAAATGGTCCTCCGTGTCGATCACGAACGAGCTGAAGCGGCCTGCGAAGAGGTGGCCATAACGATCGTGCCGCTCGTTGAATCGTTGGGCATGACGGCCACTTAGCTGCTGCACGCCCGCCGAGAGAAGTCGCACTTTGGTTTCGACGACGAGGTGGTAGTGGTTCGTCATCAAGCAGTACGCGTGGCAGCGCCACGAGTGCCTCCCCGCAACTCGCCGCAGGAGGTGGACGAAAGCCTGCCGGTCCAAGTCGTCCTGGACGATGTCCCCTCCAGCGGTTCCGCGAGCCGTGACGTGGAAGAACCCGTCCGGTAGAGCTGTACGCAGGTAACGGGGCATTCAGGCACCGTAGTTCTTGCCCGGAACGAGAACATACGCCGTCCCTCAGGCGGCACAGCACTGACGCACTTTTCCCACATGTCCGAGGGTCAGACCCTCCGCCGCGGCTTGTCGATACAGGTCCGAGGGTCTGACCCTCCGACATGGCCTGTCGGGACCGGTCCGAGGGTCTGACCCTCCGACATGGCTGGTCGGGACATCATGATGCGGCCATGCGCGCCTTCGTTGTCGGCATCCTCGCTGTCTTCGTAACTGCCAGCGCCGACGCTGCTCCTCCGCAAAGCGGCATCGTCGTACCGGGACGAACCTTTGGCGGGCTCACATTAGGAGCGTCCCGGGCCCAGGTTCGCGCTGCTTGGGGATCGCGCCACGGTGTTTGTCGCGACTGCCTTGAGCAGACGTGGTACTTCAACCTCCGGCCGTTCGAGCCGCAGGGCGCGGGGGTTGCGTTCCGACGCGGCCGAGTCGTCGCGCTCTTCACGGTGTGGAGCCCGCCGGGCTGGCGCACCAACCGCGGACTGCGGATTGGCGACACCGCGGCGCGCATCGCCGGGCTCTACGGCCCGCTGTTGCGTACCGACTGCGGAACGTACGCCGTGCTGACGCTACGGAGCGGGCGGACGACGACCTCGTTCTACGTGGTCGACGAGCAGGTCTGGGGCTTCGGGCTCAGCCGTCTGGCCGAGCCGGTCTGCCGCTGAGGCCCAAGGCATCGCTTGCGATGCCGCCTGGAGGCCATGCCGGCTTTGCCGGCGTGGCCGTCTTATCGACACATCGCTTGCGATGCCGCCTGGAGGCCATGCCGGCTTTGCCGGCGTGGCCGTCTTATCGCGCCCTGCTGAGGACGCGGTGCTAGCCCCTGCTCAATGAAGGCCGAGGGCAGCTGGGAGCGCTCGGAGATCGGCGAGGCGGTCTTCGATCTCCGGGTAGCGGCCGTCGCGGTCGATGAGGAACGCCTGCATGCCGAACGCCCGGGCGCCGTCAACGTCGTCCTCAGGCGAATCGCCCACCATCGCGGCCTCTTCCGCGGCAACGCCGAGCTGCTCGAGCGCGGCTTGGAAGATCGATGGGTGCGGCTTGGTCTTCCCGTGCGCAGCGGAGCCAACTGCGGCGTCGACATCAAGCGCGTGATGGGCGACGAAGGCAGTGAGGTCGCGCCCGGTGTTCGAGACGAGCCCGATCTTCAGGCCGTGCGCGCGTAGCTCGGCAAGCACGGGCAACGTGTCCTCGAAGAGCTCGAAGTTGTGCGCGTGCTCCCACGCACGCGTCATCTCGACGGCGCACTCGTAGGCTCGGTCGGAATCGCCTCCCATACCGCGAATGATCTGCTCGGTGAAGAGCACCCAAACCTCCTCGTCGTGGTCGAGCTCGGGGTGCCGTTCCACGGTCTCGATCGCCGCAGCCCTGGCCTCTGCGTAGCGGGCCGGGTCCAGCTCGAGCCCGAACCGCCGCCCGAGCAGCTGATATCCCTCGGGCCCGAGGTCGGGCCCCGGCTTGACCAGGGTGAAGTCGACGTCGAAGAGGACGGCTCTTAGCATTACTCGGCTTGTAGCAGCCAGCGTGCCGTTTCGATGTGCCCCTGGTGGAACTCGCTGCCGACGCTCCACGCAATTGTCTGACCCAATGCCCATCCGCGGGCCGTTCGCGATCGAGGCCGAGTTCCGAGCTCAGCCGGTCGAGCCGGTCGACCACGGCGCCCTCGCTGTGGCCGAGCTCGAAGGATCGGACGATCGGGGCGATCCCGAACTCGCGCTCTCCCGCGAGTGGCTTCGGGTCGATGACGAGCCACGGTTCGCGCTGGGCAGCAAGGACGTTCTCAGCGTGCAGATCCTGGTGGATCAGCACCTGCTCGCCCTGGGTCGGCGCCAGCTCCTCGAGCGCGGCGACGGCCGCGTCGACGAGCTCTTCCTCGAACGGCCTCCCTGCCTTGTCCCATTCGTCGCGGATGGAGCCGACCCACCAGCCGGCCTCCTCGACTAGGGACCGGAACGGAGGTCCAGCCGGCCTCCAGAGACGGGGCAGAAGCCCGGTCAGCACCCCGACCGCGGCATCAGCCCCGAGCTCGCGAAGCTGCGTCCCCGGCCGGCAGCGCTCCAGCAGGATTGCGTGGCGCTCCTCGTCGTAAGCAAGCAGCCGCGCGGCTCCGTCGCCGTCCCAGAGCTCGAGCGCAGCCGCTTCGTGCTCGCTCTCGCGGTGGGGCCACTGGATCTTCAGCACCGCATCGCCGGCCGGAAGGACGACCGAGACGTTGCCGCCCGAGAGCGGATCCTCCAGCTCGAGGCCCCACTGCTCCGCGCACTCTTCGACGAGCCGCGGGAGCCGATCCTGCCAGGCGCGGTCTAGGCCGGAGCCGGCCAGCGGTACGCCTCGGGTCGGCGCTGCGAAAGCGACGGAAGGCGGCGGCGCACTTCTTCAAGCCAGGCACGGTCGAGCTCGGCGGAGATCACCGTCTCCTCGTCGGGCGCCTGCGCGAGCACCGTGCCCCAGGGATCGACGATCAGCGAACGGCCGTAGCTCGGGCGCCCGATGCCCGTCTCCCCCACCTGCGCCGGCGCAGCGACGTAGAAACCGTTCTCAACCGCACGTGCCCGCAGCAGCAACTGCCAGTGGTCCTTGCCTGTGTACAGCGTGAAATGGGCCGGAACGGTCGCTAGCAGCGCCCCCTCCAGCGCGAGGACCCGGTAGAGCT
>JBGOSR010000179.1:0-3628 GCA_041476065.1 Gaiellaceae bacterium | reverse complement strand
CGACTACGTGAAGCTCGGGCAGCCGGCGACGACGCTCTCGGGCGGGGAGGCGCAGCGGGTGAAGCTCTCGTCGGAGCTCTCGAAGGTCGCGACCGGCCGGACGCTCTACATCCTCGACGAGCCGACGACGGGTCTCCACTTCGCCGACATCGAGAAGCTGCTCGAGGTGCTCCAGCGCCTCGTCGACACGGGCAACACCGTCCTCGTGATCGAGCACAACCTGGACGTGATCAAGCAGGCCGACTGGATCGTCGACCTCGGCCCGGAGGGCGGCGAGGCGGGCGGCGAGGTCGTGGCAACGGGGACGCCGGAGCAGGTGGCCGAGGTGGAGGAGAGCTTCACCGGGCAGTTCCTGCGCCGGGTGCTGCCGCAGGTCGCGGCAGCGGCCTGAGCGATGAGGGATCCACACGTCGAGGCCCTGCGCTATCGCCTCGTGCTCGCCGAGAGCGTTGACTTCGACAATGCGCCGCCACTGGAGGTGCTGCAGGACGGGCTGAAGTTCCGCATCGACGAGGGCAAGCTGTCGATCCGGATGAAGGATCATTACGGGACCGAGCGGGAGGCAAGGAGGATTGTCGAGCAGTTGCTGCGTGCGTGGGAGATTCATCACGCACTCGCAGCTGGCCGGCCTGAGTTGCGTTTCGAGTTCGACCGGTCGGAGATCATCGACCGGAATCCGCCACCTCCGCCGAAGCCGGGCGAGGCGCGAACGGTTCATCTGACTGCGACTGCGATTGTCAAGGCGACCGCGACCGCGAGTCTGCACGTCAGTCGCGGGTCCTACCCGGCGCCACCGGCGGGGTTCGCGCTCGACGCAGACGTAGAGACGCTCTGGCATCGATGGGAGGGCTATCTCGCCGGGCGCGAGCCTCTCCAGGCCATGGCCTACTTCTGCCTGACCCTGTTGGAAATGCACGGTGGTCGGAAAGGCGCGGTGAGCCGGTATGCGATCTCCTCCAGCGTCTTGAACAAGCTCGGCGAGCTTTCGACGGAGACCGGCGACGGAACAACAGCCCGAAAGGCCACGGCGGAGCTCCGCCCTCTGACAGGACAGGAGCGCGCTTGGCTTGAGGCGGCCGTGAAGGCGCTTATCCGGCGCATCGGTGAGGTCGCGGCGTCCCCCAGGTCGAATCGACCGCAGCTAACGATGGCTGACCTTCCGTCGCTCTAGGAGGCGAGGCAACCAGTGCCAGGCTTTCCGCGAAGGAACCCAGGGAGGCGGTCACGCCCGAGCACGTTGCCGAGGCGAGCTCTTACGTCGGCGACTACGTGCGGCGGTTCCTGCCTACGTTCACGGTCGGCGGCGGCACTTAACCCCTACGTAGGCGCACGACGGACTCGCGAGAGGGGCGGCGCCCGTAGGCTCCCTGAACGCGTTGCGCAGTACGAACGGCCAGAGGCCGTCGAGGCCGCGAGCGTGGTGCTCCTGGCAAGAGGCGTAGAACTCCTCGAGCACGAGCCGGTCCGCGGCGCCTGCGCGGCAAGCGGCCGCGGCCCGCTCGACGTACTCCGCCACCGACCAGCCTCGCTCGAGCCCCTCTGAGGCGAGGTCGCAGACGTCTCGCAGCTCGTCTCCTGTGTCGATGCACGTCGGGAGAGAGAAGGTGCCCGCGACGGTCTCGAGCAACAGCCGACCCTGGACGAGGAGCGTCTCGCCGAGGTTGGGGGTCACGACCGAGTCGGCGAGGTAGACCGGGATGTCGACGAGCTTCCCAGGTGCTGCACGCAGAAGCGTCCCGAGTGCCAGGACGTAGTTCGTCCTCGCCGCGACGGTCGCGAGCGGATCGATGTCGAAGCCGACGACGTTCCGCAGGACGGTTGCGAGCGCGTCGGCCTCGGACGCTCCGTCATGGCGGAGGCGCTCCTTCAGGCGGGCGATCGCCAGCACGAGGAACGTGCCCGTCCCGCACGCCGGGTCGACGAGGCGCACGTCCGGGTCGCCGTCGTAGCCGGCCCGCTCGAGCAGCTGCTCGGCGAGCCAGTCCGGGGTGAAGTACTGGCCGAGCGCGTGGCGAACCGGCCTCGGGAGAAGGCCCTGGTAGAGATCCTTGAGGAGGTCTCGGGCGTCCTCGGGGCTCACGTGCAGCGTGGTCGGGTCGTATTCCTTGAGCCGGTGGTTAACGATTCTGATGCCATCCCGGTCCTGCTCGCTCGAAGCGTGGTACACAGCGTGGACGTCGTTGACGACGACGTTCGCGACGCCCGCCTTGCGAAAAGCCACGCCGCGTTGTAGCTCGTCCATGTCCTCCCACAGCTCGGCGTCGCCGCCGACGGCCATTTCCGAGAGGTCGAGCTCGACGCCCTCGACCCAGAGCGAAAGCGCGAGCAGCGCGATCAGCTTCGTGATGATCGCGAAGTAGGTCTGGAGCGCGAAGAGCCCTTGCGCCGGTTCCAGCTCTCGCGCGCGCATGCCAAACACCCGCGCCAGCGCTGTCCGCGCGCCGGAATCCAGCTCATCGCTCCGGCCGACGACGCCGGTTGCGACCGCGAATAGCGTCTCCCACTGCCCGTACATCTGTGCCGGAAGCCCTTCTGGGTTCTGGCCGAGCTCGGCGCGCAGCTGCTCGAGCAGTGCGCGGCTCATCTGGCGTGCGAGCTGAGTGTCGGGGCCGAACTCCCGCAGGAGGTTGCGGGCCGTGAGCGCCCTGCCTGTCTGCGCTGCGATGAGGCTCTCGAGAAGCTGCTCGCAAGAGCGCTCGTCTACCGGCACAGGTTCGTCGGTGATCCACCGTCCCGCCCGGTAGCGGGTGAAGATCATGAAGCGACCGTCGCACGCGACGCCTGCGAGCGCGCTCAGCTCCCGTCGCTCGCGCGTGGCGAGGCCGTCCACGTAGGCACGGAGCTGTTCGACGGCGTGCCGATTGCCGCGGTGGCCGAGATTCGCACCCAAGCCTCCCGGCGGCTCCCACTCGATGATCAGGCGGTTGAAGACGGCGTCGGCGCGACCGTGTGCGAGGGTCAGCTCGCGCTGCGTGTCGAGAACGACGCCGCGCTCGCCGGCGATCTCCTCGAGCGCGCGCTCAGCCGAGGCACGAAAGCCCGCCTCATCGCGGGGGTATTGCGAAGCAGCCTCGGCGAAAGCCCGCGCGAGCCTTCGTGCTTGGTCCGTGACCCTCGTCGGTCCGGTCGTCAGGCCGCTTCCGGCTCCCTGCGCAGCTCGACCTCGCCCATCCACCATCGCTGACGGAGGATACGACGCGCACCGGACTCAGAGCCGAAGGCGAGGATCGCGTCGAACGCCTCGCTCTCTTCGATCCTGAACTCAGTGGTCAACCGACGCGCGGCGACTCTAAGCTCGCCGTATGGGTCGTAGCCCGTTTCCGAACGCTCGGCGGGCTCAGCCGGGTCGGAGAAGAGGCGTTGCTGCATCACGGCGAGCCTATCGACCGCGGCGGATAGACGGAGCGATCGGCCGTAATTCGTTCCAGGCTCGTGTCACTTACGGCACAAGCGGCGTGCTTTCTGATCCGTCCGGCGGGGTCGCCAGGATTGTCTGCGCGACGAAGGAGGATTCGATGGCCGGCTACAGGCGAAACGATCCATGTCCTTGCGGGAGCGGCCGGAAGGCGAAGCGCTGCTGCGGCGTCAGCCGCGGCCCGGGCGCGGAGGAGCTGGCGCGGGGGTTCCT
>JBGOSR010000178.1:0-3637 GCA_041476065.1 Gaiellaceae bacterium | reverse complement strand
GCGCGGAGCGACTCGATTGCGAGCTTCGCCTGCTCCAGGTCTCGGCCTGCCGGATCGAGCTTCGCGTAGCCGAGCTGGGCGACGGTCGAGATAGTCGAGAGCAGCAGGTCGGAGACCTTCATCCGCTGGATGTGCTCCAACAATTCCTCGGGTGAAAGCTCTTCCGACTGCATCTGCTCGTCAGCCACTCACTGCCTCCTTGGGGCGGACCTGTTCCGCGTAGATCTCCTCCAGGCTCGCGCCTCCTTCGAAGCGGGCGATCTGACGCTCGGCCGCATTTGCTGCCGGGACGGTCAAATACTCCGCCGCACCGAGCTCCTCGGCGACCGGCAGGACCCACTCGATCAACTCCTCGATCGCAGCCCTCGCCGGCCGCATGCCGTACGTGCGCAGGTCGATGAGCTCTCCCGACAGCCCCCAGCGGATCGCGCGCCAGAAGTTCTCCTCGATCTCGCGGTTGGTGGGCACGAACGCCGGCTCGCCGTCGTCGAGCGCGCGCGCCACCCGTGCCGCGAGCGAGTAGGTGAGCGCGGCGAGCGAGATCGCCTCCTCCTGGACCGGCTGCGCGTCCGAGATCCGGATCTCCACGGTGGGGAACGAGAGGTGCGGGCGCACGCTCCACCACATCTCGGTGTGGTCGACGATCGAGCCGGTGCCGAAGAGGAGCCGGACGTACTTCTCGAACGTCACCCAGTCGCCGTAGACGTCGGGCACACCGCAGCGGGGGAAGAAGCGGGTGAAGATCTGCGAGCGGGCGGAGTGGAGGCCCGTGTTCACGTTCTCGACGAACGGCGAGCTGGCCGAGTATGCGAGGAGCTCCGGCAGATAGGCTCGGAGACCGTCCGAGACCTGGACGGCTCGATCGAGGCCGTTGATCCCAACATGAACGTGGAGCCCGAACGAGTTGTTCCGCCAGACGACGTAGCGCAGCAACTCGTCCCGCAGGCGGTAGTGGGGCGTGTCGATGATCCGCTGCTCCTGCCACGGGCTCCACGGATGCGTGCCTGTCGCACCCAGTTTGACGCCGAGCTTCTCGGCGAGCGCGCTCAGCTGGGCGCGCCTCTCCAGGATGCGCGCGGCCACCTCGGCGAACGTGTCGCAACGGCCGGTCCGGATCTCGACTTCGGAAGCGATCAGCTCACCGACGAGGTGCTCCTCGAGCTCCGTCTCCTGAGCGGACGCCTTCAGCTCCTCGAAGCGATTCGAGAGCGACAGCGTTTCCGGATCGAGGATCGCGAACTCCTCCTCGACGGCGACTGTGAAATCAGCGGCGGACTCGTACTGCTCGCGCGCGACTCGGAGCTGCTCGTCGGCAGTTAGATACTTCTCCTCGACCACGGCGAGAGGTTACGCGAAGGGCTCGAGAAGGCGTTGCGACACGCCTGCCCAGCTCCAGCGGGCGACGACGGCGGCCCTCGCGGCCTCGGCCAGCGCGGCTCGTTCTGAGGGAGCAAGGGCGAGCAGGCGCCGGAGCTTCGCCGCGAGATCGACCGCATCGCCGCTTGCGAAGCTCGTCAGGTCGCGATCGGCCTCGGGATACTCCGCGGCTAGGCCCGCCGCGATCTCGGCAAGGCCCGAGTGGTTCGCGACGAGGGGGAGCGACCCTGCCGCCGCCGCCTCCGCGGCGACCATGCCGAACGCCTCGGGGAAGATCGACGGCACGACGGTCACGTTCGCGAGCGGGATCAGCGCGGCGAGATGACGGTGCTCGAGCGGGCCGGTGAACAGCGTCCGGTCAGGCGCGAGCGCCTCGAGCTTCGTCCGGTGGTCGCCGAAGCCGACGATGACCGCACGAGCGTCGACATCGCGGAGAGCCTCGAGCAATACATGGACGCCCTTGTTGTGCAGGAGCTTGCCGAAGTAGAGGACCGTCGGCTCATCCGCCGCGAAGAAGGCCTCGAGGCGCTCGGCGTTGCCCTCGTCGGGCAGCCGCTCGTTCGCATTGCCCGGGTTGGGCGGATCGGCGCGGCTCTCGTCGAGGAGGCGGCGTAGAGCCTCTTCGCGGGGAAGCGGCACGAACTCGTCGACGTCGACGCCCGGCGGTACGACCTGGACTCGGTCGACGTGGCCGACGACGTCCTCGAGCACGTCTCGGATGTGCTCGGAGCCGACGAAGACTGCCTCGGCGCGGGCGAGCGCGTCCCTCCCCCACGCCGCGAGCTCCTGATTGCCGCGCATCGCGTACTCGAGCTCGGAGCCGTGCGCCTTGACCGCATAGCGGGCGCCGCTGGCGGCTGCGACTGGCCCGCCGAGCAGGACATGGTTTGCGAAGACGAGATCAGCGGGGAGGTGCTCGCGGAGGGCGGCCGCGTTGGCCGCCACGTAGCGCTCGCGCTCTGCTTTCGTCAGTTCGGGCAAGCGGCGCGCATCGAATCCTTCGTACTGGTCGAGCACGAAGACCGGCAGCAGGCGGCCGATGTCAGGCCGCACGACCTCGGCGCCCCCCAGGTCGTACTGCTCCGGGCTCGGCTCCTGCGAGAAGACGACCACATCGTGGCCGCCGTTGCTCCACTCGCGCGCGAGCGCACGCGTGTACACATTGGAGCCGGTGCCCCCAAGTAGATATCCGTGCCACAGGAGGATCCTCATGGGGGCATCTTCATCACTTCGAGTGTGCAGGGGGAACGTAGAGGGCCGATAGCTGTACGACGGCCGCGGATTGCGGCAAATCGGCCCTGAGGAGATTCCCTGTGAAGATTCTGAAGCTAACGCTCGCCGTTGCCATCCTCGTCCTCGCCGCCGCCACGGTGGCGGCTTCGAGCCCGGCTGCCGGCAAGAGCTCACACGCTACGGCGACGAAGGGCCTGGACACCTGCGTGACGGCCGACCCGACCGATCCCTCCGTGGGAGAGGATCCTGCTCCACCCGCCGACGAAATCGCCACCGAGGCGATGCGTCCTCTCACCGATCCGCCCCCGCCGCCCGACGAAGGCGACGGCACCAGCGTTCAGGGCGACGATCTCTCTTGTAGCGACGGCAATGACGCCGTCGAAGGAGGCGATGGGAACGACACCGTCCACGCGGGCGGCGGCGACGACCATGTCTCCGGCCAGAACGGCGACGACGAGCTGGACGGCGAGAACGGCAACGACCGGCTCGACGGCGGCCAGGGCAACGACACGCTGAACGGCGATGCCGGCAACGACACGCTGATCGGCGGCGCCGGTAACGACACGCTCGACGGCGGCGCCGGCAACGACAACGTCATCGGCTCAGCCGGCAACGACACGCTCATCGGCGGCACAGGAGCCGACACGGTGAACGGCGGCGCAGGCGCGGACACGATCAACGTCCGCGACGGCAAGCCCGACACCGTCCGCTGCGGGGCCGGCAAGGACTCGGTTCGCGCCGACAAGCGCGACCGGTTGCGTGGCTGCGAGCGCGTTCGCTTCCACTAGTCCTCCTCCTCAGAGCCGAGAACGACGAGAGCCCCGCGAAAGCGGGGCTCTCTCTTTGGGCCATGACCCGGTGCCAGGCACGGCGACAGGTCCAGGGCGGACACGTCGAGGACACTGGGCTCTCTCTTTCGGCCATGACCCGGTGCCAGGCACGGCGACAGGTCCAGGGCGGACACGTCGAGGACACTGGGCTCTCTCTTTCGGCCATGACCCGGTGCCAGGCACGGCGACAGGTCCAG
>JBGOSR010000177.1:0-3643 GCA_041476065.1 Gaiellaceae bacterium | reverse complement strand
GGCTCCAGCCGGCGGCGCCTTCGATCAGGTCGAGCGCGCGGTAGGGGGCGGGGGCCGCACCGTGGAGCGAGTCGTCGAGCTGCCGCCGGGCGCGAGCGATGACGTCGGCGGTCGCCGAGAGGTCCGCTTCGTCGCGGGCAGGGTGCTCGCCGGCGATCGCGATCGCCTCCTCGACGAGCAGCTCGGGCTCGGCGACCCGGTCGACGAAACCGAGCTCGAGCGCCTGCACGGCGCCCAACATCTTGTTCTGCCGCATCGGATTGGCGACGAGCAGCTTCACAGCCGCCTCCGGGCCTGCCAGTCGCGGCGCAAGCTGGGTCGCTCCCCAGGCCGGAACAAAGCCGAGGAGGCACTCCGGTGAGGCGAAGTGACGCACGTCGTCGGCGATCACGCGGTAGTCGCAGTGCAGCGCGAGCTCGACTCCGCCGCCGAGCGCTGCCCCGTTGATTGCGGCAACGGTCGGGTACGTGAGGTCGCGTATTCGCCCGAACAGGTCGTGTCCCGCACGGCTGCCCGCGATCGCCTGCTCACGCCGCTCGATGCGCGGAAACTCGTCCAGGTCGGCGCCACCCGAGAAGCTCCCCACCTTCCCGGTGATCACGAGCGCGGAGAAGTCGCCCTCCTCGAGCTCGGGCAAGAGCGCGGCGAGCGACTCGAGCGCCGCGCGGCCGAAGACGTTCGGGCGGCCCGGTCCGGCTCCGTCGTCCATCGTCACGAGGGCCACGGAGTCGACCCGCTCGAGAGTAAACCGGGTCACGGGCTCGCTCATCCACATGGAGTCTAGGCTTGATCGAGATGGTGGACTGGGCCGCGCACGTCGAGCGGGAGATCGAGCGCTACCGCGACGGTGAGCAGCGGCTGCCCGAGGCGGCCGACTCCGACGCCCGCCAGCGCCAGCTCACGCGGATGGGGAACGCAGCGGGCGGAGCCGGCCTCGCGCTGTTGATGGGCGATCGCGCCGAGGAGGCGTCCGAGTGGCTCCACCGTGCTGCCGAGCGCTATCGGGAGAGCATGGCCGAAGCGCCGCCGGGGAGCTGGGGACGGCCGATCGGCGCGATGAAGGCCCTCGTGATCGCCGGCGACTGGCCCGGAGCCGAGGACGCTGCGCGCTGGACGCTCGAGCTCGGCGCTGACGAGGCCGAGTCGCCGATCGGGCGCTACGCCGGGAGCCTCGCGCTGCTCGTCCTCGGACGCGACGCGGATGCACGTCCGGTGGCCGGTTCACTGCGCGAGCGGGACGACTTTCCGCGCGATGTCGCTGACGCCCTGGCGACATTCGCAGCCTCCGACCGGCCCGGCTACATCCTCGCGGTCGAGCGGGTCCTCGAGTCGTTCGAGACCCGCGATGAATATCTCGAGGACCTCCCGGCGGCCGACACCGTGCTCGTTCTCCAGGCGCTCGCGTCGCGGCGCGACTTCGCGGTGGAGCTCTCCTCGCCTCTCCTGCCGGGCTAGCCGGAACGCGGCGGGTGCATGAAGGCGGTGATGATCAGCGGGTCGATCGCCGGATCTTCCAAGACGCGCGCCTTCTCGACGAGTTCCGTGATCAAATCGATCGCCTGCTCTGGCGTCACGCGCGCGTTCACCTGCGCGCTACGGAACTGGCCCTGGTCCCGCAGCCCGAAGCCTTCGTGAACCTCGTCGAGCATTGCGGCCTGGAGGTCGCCCGTCAGGCGTGATCGGAGAAGCTCTGGCCCAACTCGAACGGTTGTCGCGACCGCGCGGTAGGGCTTCTCACGCCCCTTGCCGCCTGCGGTGCGCTCGATCAGCCCGGCACGCACGAGCATCTTCACGTGGAAGTGCAGGTGGCCGGGATCGACGCCGAGCCGGTTCGCAAGCTCGCGGTTCGTAAGCGGCTCGTCGCTCTCGCGGCCGAGCATCTCCAGCACCCGCAGTCGCAGTGGATGGCCGAGGGCCTTGAGCTGCTCCGCCCGCTCGATCGTCAGGACATCGGGTGGAGCAGAGGGGACGGCCTCGTGCATCGCAAAGCTACATATAGGAATTCGGCCTACGTTGTCAAGCTTGGCGCCGTCCGCCGGGAGCGCTGGTAGCGTCGGTTTATGCCTGTGGTTCCGTGTTCGGATTGTGGGTCGACCGAAGAGTCTTTGCTTTATCGCTCCGGAAAGATGACGCGCTGTTACGACTGCCAGAACTTTCGAAATCTCGAGACCAAGAAGACCGGTGGCGGGGTCACTTTTACCCGTGAGGAGTTCGTCCTTTGGAAGCGAGCCTCCCCCGAGCGGCGCCGTTGCAGCTATTGCGATCTCGACTCGGCGCAGCTGTATGAGTTGAATCTAGTGAACCCGAGAACGAAAAGGCGGTACGAGACAATCGGGGTCGACCGAATCGACAATTCCGGACCGTACGAGCTTGCAAACCTTGTTCCTTGCTGCGCTCTGTGTAACCAGATCAAGAGCCAACTACTCACGTACGAAGAGATGAGGGGGCTTGGTCCGCATCTCCGCGCTATATGGGACGCACGGATCGCCTCTAGGCACCAAGGCGAGCGGCGGCGGCCCGGTCAAGCAAGGCGACCGTCTCGCCCTGTGTAGAGCGAAGCAGGCTGGCGGGCGTCGCCGGGTCGGGCGGGCCCGCAAACGCGCGCGCAACCGCTTCGGCCTTCTCCTCACCGACCACGAGGAAGACCACCTGGCTCGCCCGCGAGAGCACCGGCAGCGTCATCGTGACGCGTTCGACGTCGTCGCGAGGAACGGCGATTGCCCGGCGCGCTCGCTCCTCGAGTGCGGGCGAGTCGGGGAAGAGCGAAGCCGTGTGCCCGTCCGGCCCGACCCCCTGGAGCGCGAGCCCGAGCGTGACGTTCTCCAGTTCCCGGTCGTACTTGGCCGCGGCCCGCCCGGCGCCGAGCTCGCCGTAGATGCGATGCACTTCGGCCGGTTGCCGCTCAATCCGGTCGAGGAGCGTCTGCTTGACGAGCAGGTAGTTCGAGCGCTCGTCCTCGGGCGACACGCAGCGCTCGTCTCCCCACCAGAGCGTCGCGTTGCTCCAATCCGGCTCGAGCGCGGCGGCCAGCTCGTAGGCGGGCCCGGGCGTGCCTCCGCCGGAGAGCGCGATCTGCTCGCCTGCACGCGCCGCTCTGACGAGGAGCTCGGCCGCCGCAGTCTGCGCCTCTCCTGGAGAGTCGAAGACCCTGAAATCGATCAGTCGTCGCCCTCGGCGAGCTCCTGCGAGCGCTCCATCGCCGCCTGGATCGCGTTCAGGAACGCCGCGCGCACGCCGGCGCGTTCGAGCTCACGGATCGCCCGGATCGTCGTGCCCCCCGGCGAGGTGACCATCTCCCGCAGCTCGACCGGGTGCATGTGCTCGTCCCGGAGAAGCTTCGCGGTGCCGAACATCGTCTGGACGACCAGCTCCGTCGAGACCTCGCGCGAGAGCCCGAGCAGGATGCCCGCCTCGATCATGGCCTCAGCGAGCAGCGCGAAGTACGCCGGCCCCGATCCGGAGACAGCCGTGACGGCGTCCATGTAGGGCTCGGGCACCTGGACGACTCGACCGACGTGCTCGAGCACTTCCTGCGCCATTGCCAGATGCTCCGTGCTCGCATGCGCGCCCGCGCAGAGGCCGGCTACGCCCTCGTGCACCGTTGCCGCCGTGTTCGGCATCGCCCGCAGCACGGGCACTCCGT
>JBGOSR010000176.1:0-3703 GCA_041476065.1 Gaiellaceae bacterium | reverse complement strand
TGGAGTGGCGAGCGCCGGACGTCCCGCGCCGTCTCGAACTGTCGGAACGGCCAGTGCATGTCGTACAGCGTCCCAAGCGTCTCGGGGATCCTCTCTGCGAGGTACGCCCGGTTCGACTGGAACGGCATCATGCGCCGCACGTCGACGTCCCAGAGTTCGATGGCTGGATGGCCGTCCACGATCCAATCGGCCAGCGCGCGCCCGGCGCCCGGACCTGTCAGCAGCCCGACGGAGTTGAATCCGCAGGCGACGAAGTAGTTCTTGAGGGCGGGAACGTCGCCGAAGTGGAACTTCGCGTCGGGGGTGAAGCTCTCCGGGCCGTTGAAGAACAGCTGGATGCCTGCGTCTTGCAGCACCGGGACGCGCTTTGCCACTTGCTCGATGAACGGCGCGAGGTGATCCCAGTTCTCTGGGAGGGTGACGAACTCTGCGTCTTCGGGAATCCCGTCGAGTGCCCAGGGGCTTCCGCCGGGTTCGAAGAAGCCGACCATGAGCTTGTCGCCGCTCTCGCGCTTGATGTAGCACCAGTCGTCGTAGCTCTTGAGGACTGGCAGCTCGTTTGGGAGGCCGGGGATTGGCGCGGTGACGATGTAGAAGTGTTCGGTCGCCTGGAGCGGGAGGCGGACGTCTGAGAGCGCGCCGAATTCGCGGCCCCACATTCCGGTGCAGTTGACGACGTACTCGGCTTCGATGTCCCCGCGGTCGGTCGATACGCCGGTGACTCGGCCTCCTGTCTGCTTGACCGACGTCACGCGCGTGTTCTCGAAGAGCTGCGCGCCGCCCATGCGCGCCCCGCCGGCAAGCGACAACGTCGTGTCGGTGGCGTTCGCGACTCCGTCGCCGGGGAAATACATCCCACCGAGAACGCCCACCGGGTCAAGGAGCGGGAACCGCTCGACCACCTCGTGGGTGGCGAGCAGTTCGACCTCGATGCCGATCCCGCGCGCCATCGAGGCTTGACGCTTCACCTCCTCCCACCTCGCTGCGTTCGCCGCGATCGTGATCTGGCCGCTCTTGTGGAATCCGGTCGAGAGCCCGGTTTCGGCCTCCACGCTCTCGAGTATCTCGATCGAGTCGAGGACGAGTCGCGTCAGGCTCGTCGTGGCCCGAAGCTGGGTGATCAGTCCAGCCGCGTGCCAGGTCGTCCCTGAGGTGAGCCGTTTTCGCTCCAGCAGCACGATGTCGCGCCAGCCACGCTTCGTCAGGCCGTAGGCGACGCTGCAACCGACGACGCCGCCGCCGACAATCACAACTTGCGCCCGAGAGGGAATCTGACTCGTCACCGGCAGGCTCCGGCCGCTCGAAGTTCAGCGATTCCCCGGCTGTCGTAACCCAACTCGCTGAGCACCTCGTCGGTGTGCTCACCGAGGAGCGGTGCGGGCCGCTCAATAACCCCTGGGGTGCCCATGAACTGCACCGGGAGCCCGAGCGTCCATACCTTCCCTGCCGTGGGGTGCTCCGTCTGGACGATCAGGCCGTTCGCGAGCACCTGCTCGTCGAAGAACAGGTCTTCGACTCGCTGAACGCGCCCGCACGGTACGCCGGCGGCGTCGAGCAGATCGAGCAACTCGCGTGAGGGATAGGTTGCGAGCATCGGCGTCAGCGCGGCGAGAAGCTCCTCCTGATGTGCCAGCAGGGCGAATCTTCGCAAGTCTCGTGGTCAGTAGTAGGTGCGGAGCCGCCCGAATGTGATCAAGATCGGGGTTGAGTAGTCGGCGGCGTATTCGCTGGCGCTGACTCCAAGCCGCTCCAAACCAGAGGCGTACTTCTCGACGTATGCGACCGTCTGGTCCGCCGGTGGATGGTCGGGGGCGACGTGTGCCTCGCCGGTCACGATGACGATGTTCTCGCCCCAGGTGTCCGATTCGAGGTGAAGGCAGATTCTGGGGTTCGCCGAGATGTGACGCACCTTCGCCGCGCCGGGCTGGCTGTAGATAAGGAATCGGTCTCCGTCCCACACGAACCAGACAGGCCGTACGGCAGGAGCACCGTCGGGCGCGACGGTGGCCAGCCAGATCGTCCAATCGCTGCGCAGGCGTTGCTCGGCTCGGGATCCGAGCTCGGTGCTCGTGTCGATGACGCCCACCGGCGACATCGTACGCCGTTGTTGGTCGGCGCTCTGCCGCGAGGTCATCCCGCGCAGAGGTGTACTGATCGCAGCCGACGAGCGATGCGATTCGTGAGCGCCACCGCCCGGCAGGGGAGGCCCGAGTGAGCCGCGGCGTGCTCGAGGTTCCGCGTCCTGCTAACGCCAGCGAGCGTATGCCGTCTAGGGCGAGCCAGTAGCTCCGGCGCCCGCGGGTGCCAGCTCGAGCGCAGTCTCCACAGTGGGTGCGGCCTCGCCGGACATGCAGTCTGTTGGGGTCGTAGACCGAGCGGAGATGTGCACCCGGAAGGTCGCGGTAACGTCGAAGTTACCCTCGGCTGGCTGCAGTTGCAGTTGGGCTTGTCCGCCGGTGCCGCCGCATCGACGAAACGTTTCTCGGTCTTCCATCGACTACTCGAACGTGTCGGCCATGGTGAGTCTCCGCTCGCGCTTTCACGACCGGATGGGCGCGAATGCGCATACCCGAGACTGCGCACGTCCTAGACTGCGCACGTGAGCGACGACGCCGCCGTCCGCACGATGGCCAGCACGTACTGGTGGGGCATCCCGACGCTGCTCGCCGCCGGCCACGATCCCGATCCGAAGAACTGCGACATCGCGCTCGTCGGCGTTCCGCACTCGAGCGGCAACGGCTCCACCGAGCGCGACCAGCATCTCGGACCGCGCGCCGTCCGCCACGTCTCGGCCGGCTACCGCAGGCGCCATCGCCGCTTCGGCATCGTCCCGCACGAGCTCGCCCGCCTCGCCGACGTCGGCGACGTTGTCATGCCGGAGTTCATGGTCTCTGACATTGCGGTCAAGGACATCGAGGCGCGCTTCGCGGAGATCGCGTCCGCTGGCGCCCTCCCCGTCTCGATAGGCGGCGACCACTCGATCACGCTGCCGATCCTGCGCGCGCTCGGCAAGGACGAGCCGCTCGCGCTAGTGCATATCGACGCGCACCTCGACACGTACGACCGGATGGGAACCTGGTTCGGCGTCGTCGACTCGGCGGCGCACTGGGCCAGCCGCGCCGTCCACGAGCATCTCGTTGATCCCGCCGCGAGCATCCAGCTCGGCATGCGCGGCCACATGTCGCCGTGGACGCAGTCGAATGTCTCCGACGAGCTCGGCTACCTCGTGATCGAGAAGGCCGCGTGCGACGACATGGGTCTCGACGCCCTGATCGAGGCGATCCGCGAGCGGATCGGCGACCGGCCGACCTATGTCAGCTTCGACCTCGACTCGCTCGACCCGAGCGTCGCGCCCGGGGTCTCGAACATCGAGCCCGGCGAGGACGGCTTCACGATGACCGAGGCCTCCCGCATCCTCCAGGGCCTCCGCGGCGCCGACGTGATCGGCGCCGACGTCGTCTGCCTGATGCCGACGAAGGACAGCCCGAACGGCATCACCGCGATGAACGCGACCGCGCTCATGTTCGAGCTCGTCTCGCTGATCGCGGATCGTCTCAGCGCAGTTGATTGAGTCGAAGAGCGCGGCAGCGGAGACGACGCTTCACCCAGAGACGGAAAAGCCCCGACTAGAGGCTGTCGCACAAACCCCGGCTCGCCGGGGTTTGTCGTCCGGGGAGGCAAGGACGATTCAGGGAGCGTCCTT
>JBGOSR010000175.1:0-3728 GCA_041476065.1 Gaiellaceae bacterium | reverse complement strand
GTAACGTCGCGCTATGCAGGCTGATCTGGCGGCCTTCCTCGCAGTGTCCGCTGTCGTGATCGCGACGCCGGGGCAGGACACCGCGCTGACCGTCAAGAACACGCTTGCCGGAGGGCGCGGCGGCGGGATCTTCACCGCGCTCGGCGTCGTCACCGGCCAGTTGACCTGGGTGCTGGCCACGAGCCTCGGCTTGGCGGGACTGTTGCGCGCCTCGGAGCCCGCCTTCGCCGCGCTCAAGCTCGCTGGGGCCGGCTACCTCGTTTACCTCGGGGTTACCACGCTGGCCGGTGCGGTTCGCACACACCGGCCCGACGCGCTCGACCGTGGACGGTCCCCCAGGCTCTCCACGGTGGTTGCGTACCGGCAAGGTGTTCTGAGCAACCTCGGGAACCCCAAGACCGTGGTCTTCTTCACGAGTTTGTTGCCGCAGTTCGTGCCTGCGGGAAGGACATCGTTCGCGGTGCTCATCGTCCTCGGCCTCATCTTCGCGGCGATGACGCTCGCCTGGCTGTCCTGCTACGCGGTCGTCGTCGAGCGAGCCGGGAACGTCCTGCGCCGCCCGCGTCCGCGGCGCGCTCTCGAATCGCTCACCGGCTCCGTGCTCGTTGGGCTCGGACTCCGCTTGGCGCTGACCGAACGCTGATCTGGCTTACGTGCCGACGACCTGGACGATCCAGCGGCGCTCGCGCTCGCGGTCGAGCTCGAGGAAGAGGACGCGCTGCCAGGTGCCGAGGCAGAGCTCGCCGTCTCGCACAGGGATCGCCTCGCCGGCCGAGCCGAGGAGCATCGACATGCAGTGCGAGTGGCCGTTGCCGATCTCCATGTCCTCCTCGCAGATATTCTCGGTGCGGCGCTCCCAGTCGTCGTGCGCGTAGTACTTGTCGTTCGGGACGAGGCTCTTGAGGAGAGCGGTGAAGTCCTGGAGGAAGCCGTCCTCGAACTCGTTGACACGGACGCAGCAGGTCGTGTGCGGCGAGTAGACGCAGACGATGCCGTCGCGCACGCCGCTTTCGCGCACGGACTCGCTCACTTCATCGGTGATGTCCCGTACCGAAAGCCCCCCGGCCGTCCGCAGACGCCGCTCATGCTGGAACACCTTCACCGGCGCCGATGTTAGCGACGAGAGAACGTGAATGCGCCGGTCAAGGAAAGCACGCTGGGCCCGCCCGGATTTCTCCGCACCTCGGAGTGGATCCACCTCTGGGCTCGACCTCGGAGCCGGAGAGCCGTTCGACCGATCTAGGGTAAGCCGGTTACCGCCTTAGGTCACGCTCTCAGTGGGATTCTCGGGCACGCCTGCACCGATGCCGCCCGTGACGGCATCCCCCTCCTCGTCCGGCACCTCCAGATCGTCGATGTTCTCTTCCTGCTCTTGCGGGTCTGTGCTCTTTTGCTCGTCCATCTCGCCCCTTTCGTTGCAGTGTCCGAGCGACAATAGCGCCGATACTCCCACCCGGACACGAGCTCTCCCCAGAATGTGGGCCGGGCTGCTCGATGCGGCGGTGGTACCGTTCGGCACGTGCGCGTGCAAGCCTCGCCCGAGGCGGTCCGACTGATGCGAGAGCAGGGCGGGAAGCTGTACGTGTGGGCCAAGAGATCGAGGTGCTGCCACGGCTCGGTCACGTTCCTTGCCCAGGTGCCAGGCACGCGGACATGTCATCGCTCGACATGTTCCTGGGAGGGCTGGGCTACGCTTGCCGGCGCGGGGCCCGTAGCTCAGCTGGTTAGAGCAGCGGACTCATAATCCGTTGGTCCCTGGTTCGAATCCAGGCGGGCCCATCCGAAGTGGCGGCTGAGCGTGAGCTTTCAAGGTGGACCGGTCTAGCCGCCGGCCGGTCCGATCAGCGCCTTCCTCGGAGCCATTTCGACATCCGCATCGCGAACGGTTCCTTACCGGGGAGCCATTTCGTCTCGGGCGGCGACGCTTCAAACGGCTCGAGCATGTCGGTGTCCGCAGATGCGATCTTCAGGGTCACCTCGCCGGGAAATATCGCCCCGACCTGCTCGCCCGGCACGTAGCGAATCTGTGTGGGCTGCCGGGAGGCGACGGCCAGTCCGTCGAAGATGTCGCTCTGTTTATCGCCTTCGACCTGCGCAACCGTGCCGACAGCGACGCCGTCGGAGGTGACCACGTCCCAGCCCTGTTCGATCTGCAGCCAGGAGACGGGATCACGCATGGTTCACCACGCTAGCACCGCGAACGCGCACGCATCTGGCTCGGCCTCGGACAGCGAGTCTCTAGTAGAAAGGGTTCGATCAGGGGGCCGGGTCGGTGACAGAGCTAGCTGCAGAAGGAGGACACATGACGTCATCCGAGAGCAAGGCGAGTACCCGCGTGCTCGCGGGGAAGTGTCGGTGCGGGGCGGTTCGCTACGAGGTCTCAGATGCATTTCTGTACGCGGCGAACTGTCACTGCTCGGAATGCCGAGCGGCGACCGGCTCCGCCTTCAAAGCGTTCGCCGGTATCGAGCGGGAGAAGTTGACGATCACGGAGGGATTGGAGGACATCGCTGTCTTTGGGGAGGAAGACCTCAACGACACGCGGTGCGGGGCATGCGGATGCTTCCTCTTCTCCGTCGTGAGGGACGGCGCCTATGTGCACGTCGCCATGGGTTCGTTGGTGGATGCTCCGAGCATCCGCCCGACACAGCACATATTCGTCGGCTCCAAGGCATCGTGGTTCAAGATCACCGACGACCTCCCGCAGTCCGACGAGTTGTAGCGGTCAGCCCCGGGCCGGCGTCCGGGAACGTCCCGAAACGGCGTCAATAGACTCGCCCGATGCTGTTTTCGCCTGACGCGCACGAGCCGCTCACGGACGAACCGTGGAGCGGTGACAAGGCACGGGCGGCGATCGCCTCGATCGTTGCCGACGCGGAGAGCGCATTCGACGACGGCTGGCTCCTGCACGCGGAGGACAAGGAGGAAGACGACGACGCGAGTGCGCGGTTCCGGACGGTATATCTCGGAGGTGCGGGGGTCGTGGACGGCCTCTACCGCCTCGCGCGGCGGGGCTTCGTCGAGTTACGGCGGGACTATGTCCCGTACTTGGAGCGTTCGCTCGCAGCCCCGCCCGATTTTCCTGACTACGACCCGGAGCGCAGCCTTTGGATGGGCGAGACGGGAATCCGGCTGGTGCTACAGAGGCTTGCACCGTCGCAGGCGAATCTCGAGCGGCTGGCGGAGCTGATCGCGGCGAACGAGCGAGACGAACGTTGCGAATTGATGTGGGGCAGCCCCGGCACGATTCTCGCGGGTCGCGAGCTCGGGCTCGACGTCACGGCGAGTAGCGAGTGGTTGCATGGCCGACGTGACACGGACGGCCTGTGGACGCAGCACCTGTCCGGGAAGAGCACGCGCTATCTCGGTCCTGCACACGGGTTCGCAGGGTGCGTGCTTGCGCTCGGCGATGCCGCCGCCGTCTCGGAGACGCTCCGGCGCTTTGCCGTCGAGGAGGATGGGCTCGCCAACTGGCCGCCTCGCCCGGGGATGCGACTCGACGCAAACGGCGACGGTCAGATCCGCACCCAGTGGTGTCATGGCGCGCCGGGGATCGTCGCGACGCTCGCTCACGTCCTCGACGAGGAGCTTGCGGTCGCGGGCGGCGAGTTGGCGTGGCAGGCTGGGCCGCTGCGCAAGGGCGCGAACCTCTGCCACGGCACAGCGGGGAACGGATACGCATTCTTGGCGCTGCTCGAACGTACGGGAGACGAACGGTGGCTCACGCG
>JBGOSR010000174.1:0-3729 GCA_041476065.1 Gaiellaceae bacterium | reverse complement strand
GTCCTCGAGGACTGGCAGCACGTCGACCAGTACAAGCAGTACATCACCAAGCAGCACACGTCGGTGCTGGGCGGCTCGAACGGCGTCAACGGCCACATCGGCTGGTACATCCCGGCCTACCTGATGAAGCAGCATCCGGAGTTCAAGACATGGCAGGGCCTGAAGGGCAAGGAGAGCCTCTTCAAGAGCCCGGAGTCGGGCTCTCAGGGGATGTTCCTCGGCGGCGACCCGTCGTACGTCCAGAAGGACCAGCAGCTGATCAAGGCCCTCGGACTGAACTTCAAGTTCGTCAGCGTCGGCGCGGAGCCGGCTCAGGTCGCGCGCTGGACGCAGCTCTACAAGCAGCACAAGCCGGTGCTCTTCTACTGGTACACGCCGCAGTACCTGAACAGCGCGTACCAGCTGGCCGAGGTGCAGCTCCCGAAGCGCACGAAGAGCTGCAAGGACGACGCGAAGAGCGGCGGGAACGTCAACCAGTACAAGTGCGCCTACGACACGTACCCGCTGAACAAGGTCTTCAGCACGAAGTTCTCGAAGAGCGGCTCGCCCGCCTACAACCTGCTGAAGAAGTTCAGCTGGTCGAACGACGACCAGAACACCGTCGCGAACATGATCGCCGGCCAGCACCTGAGCCCGGCGAAGGCGGCCGAGAAGTGGGGCAAGGCCAATCAGGCCAAGGTCAAGAAGTGGCTCTCGTGAGTCGCTGAGCTTCGAGGCGGGGGTGCCGGGCCGCGCTCGGCACCCCCGCCGTGCCTAGCGGAAGCTCAAGACCACGGATAGGGCGAGTTCGAGACCGGGTGCAGGTCACCCGTCGCGAATCGCTCGAAGCGGAACGGGTAGAGCAGACTCGAGTGCTCGCCGACGAGCACCTTCGCCACCTCCCGCCCGACGCCGATCATCTTGTAGCCGTGGTTCGAGTCGAGGATCCCGTAGAGGTTCGGCTTCAGGTAGTCGAAGACCGGGAAGTTGTCCGCGGTGAACGCGCCGACACCGCCGGAGCGCGCATTCTTGTAGAGCTTCCGGCAACCCTCGAACCGCGCCATCGAGTGCGAGAGGGCCGCGCACCACATGTCCGGGTACGTCGGGTCGACGTTCGTCGTCTGGGGGTACGGGTCGAGCTCGACGTCGCCGTCGACGACGAGCGGTGAGGCGCCGCCCTGCACGCCGTGGCGGTCGCGCTTGAAGTAGATCCCCAAGAGCTCGTCCGTGACGAGCTCGCCGTCGTCGGTGTAGAGGGGTGCGTCCGTGTCGAGGTGAATTACGGGAGGCGGTCCGCCGTCCGCCGTCGCGAACATCAGCGGGTCGACCGTGATCTCGCCCTCCTGGAGGTTCCAGTACGTCCACATCGGCCGATCCCTGACGACGTCGCCCGACGGCGTGCGGATGTCGATCGTCTGCGGCAGCTCCAGCATCGTCCAGAACCGCTTCGCCCACGGACCGGGCGCGACGACGACCTGCTCGCCGACCTCGATTCGCCCTTGCTTCGTGTGCACGGCGGCGATCGAGTCGTCCGGGCCGGGCTCGAAGCCCGTCACCTCGACCTCGGACAGGATCGGGACGCCCTCGGACTCGCACTTCTCGACGAGCCCGATCACCGAGGCCATGTTGAACGCGAAGCCCCCCTGGTGCTCGTGCAGGCAGACTGTCACGCCCTGCGCCCGCCAGTCGGGGAACAGCGCCTTCATGTGCGCGTTGGCCTCGGCCTCGCCGACGATCAGCTCCGAGCGGTAGCCGATCCGCTCCTGCCGCTCGGCGACGGCGATCAGGTCGGGCTCCTGAACGGCTGCGCCGAGAGCGATGTAGCCGACCGGGTTGTACGCGTACGCCTCGGGATCCGACTCCCAGACCTCGACGCAGGCCTGCATCAGCTCGCTCATCGCCGGCTGGAAGTAGTTGTTGCGGACGACGCCGCAGGCGATCCCGGACGCGCCGGAGCCGGGAGAGCGCTTGTCGAGCACGAGGACGTCCGCTCCCGAGCCGAGCCCGCGCGCGCGCAGCTCTCCGGCGAGGTGGTACGCAGTCGAGAGACCGTGGATGCCGGCGCCGACGACGACGTAGGGCGAGGACTTGGCTAGGTTCATCGAATTGCCTCCTCGGCAATAGTGTGTCAAAATACTTGAACCGAGCCTACCATGGTCCGCACCGGAGAGCCAGCCGCGCGTCACGTCGCCGCCGTCGAGCGGGCGTTGACCGTGCTCGACACTCTTGCCGAGGGCGAGGAGCTGGGGACGAACGAGCTCGCCCGGCGGACGAGGATCAACGCCAGCACGGTCTCGCGCCTGCTCGCGACCCTCACGGCGCGCGGGCTCGTCGAGCACGTTCCCGAGACCGGCCGGTACCGGCTCGGCCTGAGGCTGCTTCAGCTCGGCAACGCCGTGCTCGGCAGGCTCGACCTGCGCAGGGTTGCCCGGCCGCAGCTCGAGGCGCTCGTGGCCGAGACGGGGGAGACGGCGACGCTCTCGGCTCCGGGCGAGCGAGACGCGATCACGGTCGACTTCGTCCAGAGCGACGAAGCATCGGTGCAGAGCGTGGCGCGCGTCGGCCGCCCGAGCATCGCCCACGCGACCGCCACGGGAAAGGTGCTACTCGCCTTCGGGGCCGTCGAGCTGCCCAAGCCGCCGTTCGAGGTGTTCACGCCGAGAACGATCACCGACTCCCGCGCGCTCGAGCGTGAGATCCAGCGCGTACGCAAGCGCGGGTACGCGGAGGCAATCGGCGAGCGTGAGGAGGAGTTGAACGCAATCGCAGCCCCGGTCTTCGAGGCCCGCGGGTCGCTGGCGGCGATCCTGGGCCTGCAGGGACCGGCGTCTCGCTTCGACAGAGCGGCGATGCGCGACGCCTTGCCGGCCCTGCTCGCTCGGGCCGGCACGATCTCCAACGCCCTCGGCTGGACCGAGCCGCCTCGTTAGCTGCCAGGGACAGTCCCGGGGGGACTGTCCCTGAGTTGTCCGTCAGTGCACGATCAGGACGTCGCGGCCGGCGTGCCTGGCCACTGACTCGCTGACGCTCTGCCCGAGGAGCCGCTGGATGAGGTTCGGCTCCCGTGTCCCGACCACGATCAGGTCGGCGTTGTCGCGCTCGGCAACCTCGAGAATCGTGTCCGCAGGCTCTCCTACCGCGGGCTGATACTCGGCCTGGAGCCCTCGCTGCTCGAGGAATGCCCTTGCCTTCGCCAGCTCGCCTTCGTGCTCCTCCGGAGGGTCGGCGGGGTCGATCGCACCCATCGAGCGTCCAGGGGAGATCAGAACGGGTGTCACGCTCGTGACAATGAGCTTCGAGCCGAATGCCTGGGCGAGGTCAGCCGCGCGCTCGAGTGCCCGCTGAGCCGGCTCGGTACCGTCGTAGCCAACCACGATCGTCTTCATCTTCCAGCCTCCTTGTGGCCGTCGGCGCTAGCTTAACCCGCTTCGCGCGTTGCGAATCAGCGAACAACGATGCCGCCGTGCGTGGCGGCGCCTTCGAGGAACCGCAGCCAGTCCTCCCAGAGCTTCGAGTCGTCGAGGGTGAACGGCTCGGGCGAGGCGGCGTCCAGCGCATGCTCGACCTCGGTCACGGAGATCCGACCCTCCCGGCCGCTTGGCGCCAGCTCTGCGAGCGGGATCCCCACTCCGGTGCCTTCGCCCTCGCGCGCCATCCCCTGCGCAAGCATCTCGCCGCCGAGCGCGAGCAGCTCGCCGGCGCCGAGCCAGACGTGGCCGCTCATGCCGTCGTTCTCGGCCCACCAGAGGT
>JBGOSR010000173.1:0-3808 GCA_041476065.1 Gaiellaceae bacterium | reverse complement strand
GGTAGAGCCATGCTCTGGGTGATCGTGGTCGTGGCGATCGTGCTCGTCCTGGCACTCGTCGTCGTCGCGATGTACAACCGGCTCGTCCGGCTCCGTAACCGCACGGAGAACAGCTGGTCGCAGGTCGACGTCCAGCTCCGGCGCCGGTATGACCTGATCCCGAATCTCGTCGAGGCCGTGAAGGGCTACGCGGCCCACGAGCAGGGGACGTTCGAGGAGGTCACCAAGGCGCGCGCGGGAGCCCAGCAGGCGCAGGGGGTCGAGGATCAGGCGAAGGCGGAGAACATCCTCACGGCGGCGCTCGGGCGGCTGTTCGCGGTCGCCGAGGCGTATCCACAGCTGCGGGCGACCGAGAACTTCCAGCAACTCCAGACGCAGCTCGCCGAGGTCGAGCAGGCGATCGTGGTCGCGCGCCAGGTCTACAACGACACCGTCCTCACATACGACAACGCGCTCGAGACCGTGCCGACGAATATCGTCGCCGGCCTCTTCAACTTCAGCCCGCGGGTCTATTTCGAGACGGAAGGCGCCACGCGGGAGGCGCCGGCCGTGAAGTTCTCGACCTGACCCGGCTCGGCGCAGCCGTCTTGGCGCTGTTCGCGGCCACGCTGCTCTGGCCCGCGGCCGGTGCTGCCAAGTCGTATTCGCTGCCGACGGCCAACGTCGGCGCGACGATTCAGGGCGACGGGTCGGTCCTCGTTCGCGAGCAGATCACCTTCGACTTTGCCGGCCCGTTCAGCGGCGCCTATCGGGACATCCCGCTTCGCCGGGGGGAGACGATCGTCGGCGTCTCGGTCAGCGAGGGAAGCACCCGCTACCAGGGAGGCGGCAACACCGAGCTCGGAGGGTTCGGCGCGCCGGGCACCTTCGGAGTCACGCGTATCGGCAGCGGCCTACGGATCGTCTGGCACTACTCCGCCACAGGCGAGCGCCGGACCTTCCTCATCTCCTATCTCTTCCGCGGCCTCGCCGTCGCCTATGACGACGTCGTCGACGTCAACCTGCGCGTCTGGGGAGACCACTGGCCGGCCACGCTCGTCAGCCTGACCTCCACGATGCAGCTCCCGAGGCAGACCAGGCTCTCCCCTTCCTACCGGGTCTGGGGCAGCCCGGTGTGGGTGCGCGGGGTCGTGACGCGCTTGCCCGACCGTGTCGTCCTGCAGGCTTCGCAGATACCAGCGCACCAGTTCGTCGAGCTGCGCGCCGTCTTCCCGCGGAGCGTTCTCACGTCGACCGCGGGCGCGCAGGTCCGCCACGGAAGCGGCCTCGAGAAGATCGTGGCCCAGGAGGTGGGCTCGCAACGTTCGTACGAGCACGACCGGAAGCGGATCGACGACGCGAAGCGGCATCTCGGCCGGACGATGCTCTACCTGCTCCTCTTCGGGCAGGGGCCGGCGATCGCGTTGATGGCCCTCGTGTGGCTCATCTACGGCCGGGAGCGAAGGACGGGCTACGACCGCGAGTACGAACAGGCGCCGCCTTCCGACACCGAGCCTGCCCTCGTGCCCTCACTCCTGCGCCAGGAGACAACGCCCGGCTCGAACGAGTTCACCGCGACGCTCTTCGACCTGATTCGCCGCGGCCGGTACAAGTCGACCCCGATCACGACCGAGCGAAAGCTCTGGGGCGGGCTGCGCCACCAGGACGTCGCCGACCTTCAGCTCACCATCGGCGACAAGAGCGTGCAGCTGACCGACTTCGAGGAGCCCGTGGCCAAGGTGGCCGACTCGGTCGTCGGGGACGACGGCGAGCGGCTCACCGAGTTCCGCGACAAGATCGAGGGCGACCGCGAGTCGAACAGCAAGCGCTTCACGACCTTCAAGGAGAAGGTCTCGTCGGCGATCGACACACGCCGGTGGTATCTGAGCGACGGCCTCCGCGTGCTCGCGGTCGGCATCGTCGGCTTCATCCTCGCAGCCATCGTGCTGCTCTTGATCGGGATCCACGGATTCCGGTCGGTCGCGCCCCGGTGGAGGGACGTCGTCACGGTCGCGCTCGGGATCTGCGCAGTGACGAACGCGGCTTCGCTGATCTTCGCGGCCACGAGGGTGCAGGTCTGGCGCCGCCGGACGACAGCGGGCCAGACCGAGGCGGAGCGCTGGGAAGCCTTCCGGCGCTACCTGACGGACTTCCCGCGCCTCCAGGAGGCGCCTCCGGCCACGCTCGAGCTCTGGGAGCGCTACCTCGTCTACGGGATCGCGTTCGGAATCGCCGAGCGCGTCCTTCAGGGTGCGCACCTGCACATGCCCGAGGCGCTCCACGACCGGAGCTCGCTCTACTGGATCACCCCGACCGGCGACCTCGGCTCGGGCCCGACCGCACTTGCGATCGGCGACCTCTCCTCAGGCTTCGGCTCGGTACTCTCGCCCCCTAGCTCGTCCGGCTCAGGCGGATTCGGCGGCGGCTTCTCCGGCGGCGGAGGAGGCGGTGGTGGAGGCGGTGGAGGCGGCGCCTGGTAAGGAGTCTCCCCGCTAGCGGGTGAGCGGAACGATGTACCGCTTGTACGCCGCAAGGCTCCGTGGCTTCTTCGCGAGATCGAACATGCCGCCGTTTCGGCCGTTGTAGAAGCCGATGAACGTCACACGCCGGTGGCTGCGGACGAACCCGGCAAAGGCGCGGACGTAGCCCGGGTCGTCGATCGCGAGCCCCCACTCGGAAAACACGTACGGCTTGCTCGGATACGCCTTGTAGAGGTCGGTCGTTCGCACGAAGGCGTACGTGCCGAAGTCGTAGTAGTTGTTGCCGTAGACATCAAAGAACCGGAGCCCGGGGAAGTAGTCGCGGAAGCGGTTGCCAGAGACGTCGGGGTCGCCGATCGCCAGCGGGTTCCAGGCGACGGTCATCCGCGGGTAAGGGTTCACCGGCAGGTCGCCCGCGACGCCCGGCATGTTCAGCGCCCGGAGCTTTGCGCTCATCGAGGCCGCTGCCCCGCCGTGCATGAGGATGTAGATGCGCTGGAACGCCTTCCGGTACCACTTCGTGGCGTTGTAGCTGCCGCCGCGGCACGCGCAGTAAACCCTCTTTGAGTTGTTCGGCTCGCCGAGGGGCCGCAGCAAAACCGGCTTCTGCGAGTCCGAGATCGCTTGCGAGAGCCCCACGAGGTGCGCATCGCCCTGGCCGAGAGCAATCGCACGCGGAGAGATGAAGCCGCGCCCGAGTCGGTTCGTCGCCAGCTCGATGTGCGGCCGCGCCCCGAGCGTGTCGAGGAAGTAGCTGTACGGCTTGCCCCACGTGCGTCCCTGATCCCAGCCGAGGAAGGCGAGGCCGGACTCGGTGTGCTGTCCGGTCAGGCCGTCGAAGCGGGCGACGTTGCCGTAGACGCCGGCCGAGACGCGAGCCTGCGGAGCCGCCGAGGCGCCGGACTGCAAGCAGACGACGACAACCGCGGCGAGCGCTACGTGAACGAGTCTCCGCACGAGCCGAAAGTAGCACCGGGCCCACCCGACGGGCGGGGCCCGCCGGTCAGGGAAGCGAGAGAGGTTCGAAGCGGGCGGTGAAGTGTCTTAGCGTCGGCGGCTCGAAGGTCATCCGATACCCGCGAAGCTGCGGCGCGCGCTCGACGACCCGCGCGCAGACCTCGATCACGTAGTCGACGTGGCTCTGCGTGTACGTCCGCCGCGGGATCGCAAGCCGCACGAGGTCCATCGGCGCCGGCGACTCGCTGCCGTCGGGGGCGCGGCCGAACATCACCGTTCCGATCTCGACTGACCGGATACCTCCTGCGATATAGATCTCGACCGCGATCGCCTGCCCGGGGTACTGAAGCGAGGGGATGTGCGGGAGGAGCGCCCTCGCGTCGATGTAGATC
>JBGOSR010000172.1:0-3831 GCA_041476065.1 Gaiellaceae bacterium | reverse complement strand
GGGGACTAGAGATCGATGACGACGACGCGGTGCTCGGTCAGCTCGCGCACGGCGTAAGGAGGGCCTTCGCGCGTGTTCCCCGAGTCCTTGACGCCGCCGTAGGGCATCTGGTCGGCGCGGAAGGTCGGTGCCTCGTTGACGACCACACCGCCGAACTCGAGCTCGTGCGCGGCGCGGAGCGCGGCGCGGATGTCGGCCGTGAAGATCCCGGCCTGGAGACCGAAGCGGGTGCCGTTTGCGAGCGCGATCGCCTCGTCGAGCGCCTCGTAGGAGTTGACGACGCAGACCGGGCCGAAGACCTCCTCGCGGCACACCTTCATGTCGAGAGTGGCGTTCGCGATCACCGTCGGCTGGATCAGGTTACCCTCCGGCCCGCCGCCGGCGAGGATCTCGGCGCCTGCGTCTCGTGCCTCCTCGATCCAGCTCAGGATGCGCTCGCGGGACTCGTCGTCGATCACCGGTCCGACGTCGGTTGCCTCGTCGGCCGGGTCGCCGACGACGAGCGCCTCGACCTTCGGCACGAAGCGGGCGACGAAGTCGTCGTAGACCCACTTCTGGACGTAGATCCGCTGGACGGAGATACAGCTTTGGCCCGCGAAGGAGAACGCGTTCGCCGCGAGCTTCTCGGCCGCCTCGTCGAGATCCGCGTCCCCGTGGACGATCACCGGCGTGGCGTTGCCGAGCTCGAGCAGGACCTTCTTGCGCACGGCGCGCTCGCGGAGCTTCCAGCCCACGTCCGAGGAGCCCGTGAACGTGATCGCGCGCACTCGCTCGTCCTCGACCAGCACGTCGCCGATCTCGCTCGCCGGCCCGACGAGCACGTTCAGCCAGCCGGGAGGAAGGCCCGCTTCGACCGAGAGCTCCGCGAGCGTCAGCGCTGAGAGCGGCGTCTGGCTCGCAGGTTTGAGGACGACCGCGCAGCCGGCTGCGAGCGCGGGTGCGATCTTGTGCGCCACAAGGTTGAGCGGGAAGTTGAACGGGCTGATCGCACCGACGATCCCGATCGGCTCCCGCAGCGTGAAGGCGAGCTTGCCCTCGCCCGCCTGCGCCGCGTCCATCGGCACCATCTCACCGGCAAGCTTGCGGGCCTCGACCGCCGAGAACGTGTACGTGGACATGGCGCGGCTGGCCTCGACCCTGGCGGCCTTCAGGGGCTTGCCGGCCTCCGCGGAGATCTGGCGGGCGATCTCGTCGTGCCGGCGGGCGATCCCCGCCACGACTTTGACGAGGATCTCGGCACGCTTGTGCGCCGGTAGAGGGTCGGCCATGGCCTTCTCTGCCGCGTCGACCGCGGCCCGGGCCTCGTCTGCGCCCGCCTTCGCCACGCGCCCAACGGCCTCGCCCGAGTACGGCGAGCGGACCTCGAGCCATTCGCCGGTCTCGACCCACTCGCCGCCGATCAGGAGCTTCCGTTCCGTCTCGGTTGCAGCCATAGTTGAAGCCTATGCCGCCTGAGACACGCTACGCCAAGAGCGGAGACGTGAACATCGCCTACCAGGTGGTCGGCGACGGCCCTTTCGATCTCGTCTACGTCGCCGGTTGGCTGTCCAACATCGAGCTCATCTGGGAGCACCCGAAGGCGAAGCGCTTCCTTGACCGGCTCGCGTCGTTCTCGCGGCTGATCCTGTTCGACAAGCGGGGCACTGGTATGTCCGATCGCGTCTCCTCGGACGCGCTGCCGACCCTCGAACAGCGAATGGACGATGTGCGAGCCGTCCTCGACGCCGCGGGCTCGACGAAGGCCGCGTTGCTGGGTCACTCCGAAGGTGGGAGCATGTCGCTGCTCTTTGCCGCGACGTACCCCGCAAGGACGCGTGCGCTCGTCCTGGTTGGCGTCTTCGCCAAGCGCATCCGCAGTGACGACTATCCATGGGCCCCGACGCTGGAGGAACGTCTCGCGTCTGCCGACGAGGTCGAGCGGCAATGGGCTTCGGGGATCGACCTGACCGACTACGCGCCGAGCGAGGACCAGGCATTTGTCGACTGGCACTCGGTCTACCTGCGCCGCAGCGCCAGCCCCGGAGCAGCTGCGACATTTCTCCGGATGAACTCAGAGGTCGACACGCGCCACGTGCTGCCCGCGATCCGGGTTCCGACGCTTGTCATCCAGCGGACGGGAGACCGCGACGTTACGATCGAAGAGAACCGCTGGATCGCCGAGCAGATACCGGGCGGGCGCTTCGTGGAGCTTCCCGGCGACGCGCACATCCTCTGGGCCGGAGACCAGGACGCGATGCTCGGGGAGATCGAGGAGTTCCTCACGGGGACCCGGCCCGACCCTGAGCCGGATCGTGTCCTCTCCACGGTTCTCTTCACCGACATCGTGGATTCGACCCGTCGCGCAACGGATCTCGGCGATAGGCAGTGGCACCAGTTGGTCGACGAGCATCACTTGCGCGTGCGGCGCGAGCTCGGCAATTTCCGGGGGCGCGAGATCGACACTGCGGGCGACGGCTTCTTCGCCAGCTTCGACGGGCCGGCGCGAGCGATCAGAGCAGCGTGTGCGATTCGCGAAAGCGTCCAATCGCTTGGCATCGAGATACGTGCAGGCCTCCATACCGGGGAGTGCGAGTTGATGCAGGACAAGATCGGCGGCATCGCGGTGCACACAGGCGCCCGCGTAGCCGCGCAGGCCGGGCCCGGCGAGGTTCTCGTCTCGAGCACGGTCCGCGATCTAGTTTCTGGGTCCGGGATCTCGTTCGAAGACCGCGGTGAGCACGAGCTCAAGGGCGTGGGGGCCTGGCGCCTCTATTCCGTCGTAGGCGCCTAGCTAGAAATCCAGCGTAATGGGACACTCTCCGGGTGGAGATCCCGGACGTCCAGTACGCCCGTAGCGGCGATGTCTCAATCGCCTACCAGGTAGTCGGGGATGGGCTCAACAACCTCGTCTTCGTCCGGGCGCTGACCGGCGATCTCCTGTCCACCTGGGAGCAGCCGCTGCTCGTGAGGCACGTCGAGGGGCTTGCCTCGGTCGCGCGCCTGCTGATGCTCGACAAGCGAGGCACGGGGCTCTCCGACCGCGTCCGGGACCTTCCGACGCTCGAGACGCGGATGGACGACGTGCGGGCCGTCATGGATGCCGCGGGGGCCGAGCGCACGCTGTTCTTCAGCGGTCACGAAGGGAGCCAGCTCGCATTGCTCTTCGCGGCGACGTACCCGGAGCGCACGGCCGGGGTCATGCTCATCGAGCCCTGGGTCAGGGGCACCGGAAGCGCTGAGTATCCCTGGGCGCCGACCGAAGAGGAGTGGCGCCGCCGGCTGGTCGAGATCAGGGAAGGATGGGGGCGGCGGGAGTACTTCGAGGCGCGCCTCCGCGAACAGGCTCCTGAGGTAGCAGACGACGAGAGCTTTAACCGGTGGTTCGTCGATCACATGCGTCGTAGCCTCAGTCCCGGAGCGGCGCTCGCCTTCTTCCGGATGTTGATGGAGGCCGACGTGAGCGACGTGCTGCCGGCTGTCCGGGTGCCGACGTTGATCTTTCACAGGACGAAGGAACGCGATCCGGCTGCATACGTCGCTGAGCGGATGCCTCACGCCGAGCTCTTCGAGTTGCCCGAGCTCCAAGGAATCTTCACGTGGGTGAACGACGATGTCCACGAGGTCACCCAACGGGAGATCGCACGCTTCGTGGCGCAGCTCCACCGCTCGCCCGAGTCGGACCGCGTCCTCGCGACCATCCTGTTCACCGACATCGTGGGGTCGACCGAGCGTGCGGCGCAACTCGGCGACCAGGCCTGGCGCGACCTGCTCGAGAGGCACCCCTCGGCGGTGCGCCGCAGGCTCGTGCAGTTCCGAGGCGAGGAGCTGGATACCGCCGGAGACGGGTTCTTT
>JBGOSR010000171.1:0-3876 GCA_041476065.1 Gaiellaceae bacterium | reverse complement strand
GGGGATCGGTGAGATGCCCGTCGCGCTCGACGTAGCCGCCCTTGCCGCCGACGACGAAGACGATCGCGTCCTCGCCGAAGGGGTTCGAGATCGTGCGCGGCGTCGTCGCCTCCGCGTGGAAGAGGCCGCCCTCGGCGACGTCGCGCGTCTCGCCGTCCACCTCGACTCGCACCTTGCCGCGGTGCACGAAGTACAGCTCGTCCTGCGTGTCGTGGTAGTGCGAGAACCCCTCGTAGCCCGGCGGGTAGTAGAGCGCGTTCACGCCGAAGGCAGTCACGCCGAGCGCGGCCCGGATCTTCCGGAAGCCGTAGCCCTCACCGAGCTCGTCGAGGGAGGAGAACGCGTGGCTCACTTCTGGCACGCAGTATCCGCGAGCGGGAGGCGTGCGAGCAACTCGTCGAGCGTCGCCTTCTCGTTCTCGCTGTACTGCGAGCCGAAGAGCTCCTCGACGTCGGCCGAGTGGCTCGAGCGCGCCGACTCGATCTTCTCGAGGCCGGCCTTCGTCAGCGCGGCATAGGTCACGCGGGCGTCGCTCGCGCAGCGCTGCTTCTCGACCCAGCCCGCCCGCTCGAGCCCGTCCAGGAGCCTCGTGATGCCCGAGGCGGTGAGGAGGACGGTGCGCGCCAGGTCGACCCGGCGCAGCCGGTTGCCCTCGGCCAGGGAGAGCTGGACGAGGACGTCGAAGTCGCTGAGCGTCAGCCCGTGCGCGTTCTCGAGGCGGGTCGAGAGCTGCCGGGTGACGGCCGCGTGGGCCCGGAGAAACCGGATCCAGGCCACCTCCGTTATTCCTTGAGTTCTCAATACTTGACTAGACAAGATTTTCTCGCTATGATCGTTGATAGCTCAAGTATACAGATTTCCCCTTAGGAGGCAATACACACATGTCAGTCATCGAGAGCACCAAGACGTTCGCACCCGCCGGCACCTGGGCGGCAGATCCGGTCCACTCCAACGTGTCGTTCGAGGTCGCCTACGCGGGCGTCAACACCTTCCGCGGGAGCTTCACCGACTTCACCGCCTCGCTCCAGGACGACTCGCTCGAGGGCTCGGCCAAGGTCGCCTCGGTCGACGTGAAGGACGAGCAGCTGAACGGGCACCTGCAGACGCCGGACTTCTTCGACGCTGCGCGCTACCCGGAGATCGCTTTCAAGGCGACCGAGCTCACCCGCGCGGCCGACGACACCGTCTCGGCGAAGGGCGAGCTGACGATCAAGGGCGTCACGCAGCCGATCACGCTCGCGGGCACGATCGCGCCGGCCCCGTCCGTCGATCCGTTCGGCCGCGAGCGCCTCGGCCTCCGGCTCGAGTCCAGCATCGACCGCACCGCCTACGGCGTCAGCTGGAACGCGCCGAACCAGGGCGGCGGCGACTACCTCGGCAACGACGTGAAGCTCATCGCCGAGCTCGCGCTCGTCCGCCAGGAAGGCTGACGATGCGGATCCTGGCCGTCAGCGGCAGCCTGCGCGCCGACTCGCACAACACGAGCCTGCTCCGCGCCGCCGCAGAGGCCGCGCCCGAGGGCATCGAGGTCGAGTTGTGGGACGGCATCGGCGACCTGCCGATCTACGACCAGGATCTCGAAGGCTCGAACCTCCCGGACGCCGTGCGGCGGCTCCGGGAGGACTGGGCCTCGGCCGACGCGATCCTCTTCGCGACGCCCGAGTACAACGGCTCCGTCCCCGGCGGCCTGAAGAACGCAGTTGACTGGGCCTCGCGGCCCGTGCGCGCCGGCGCGCTCACGAACCAGACCGTCGCCGTGATCGGCGCGAGCACCGGCCAGTTCGGCGCCATGTGGGCGCAGGCCGACCTGCGCAAGATCCTCGGGGTCACGGGCGCTCGGGTCGTCGGCGACGAGCTGCCGGTGACGCGCGCACACGAGAAGTTCGACGCGGACCGCCGCCTGCTCGACGGCGAGCTCTTCGAACGGCTACGGCTCGTACTCGAGACGCTCGCGCTCGAGGCGGCCCCTGCAGGCGCCGCAGTCGCTGCCTGACCGGAGAAAGAGCGAGGGCCGCTCACGCGGCCCTCGATCCGGATACCAGCTTGCATTGGCAGAGGCGCTTCCTGCTCCGGCTGAGGTAGTCCGCCGGGCGGCGCGGAAAACGCGTCGTCCCCTACGCTGGCTAGGCGATTCCCCGTAGGTCCCGGGGACGCACCTCTACCCGCTGGTACCTCCACTGCCCGTACTTGATGAAATCACTCCCGGACCACCTCCTTTCCGCGTTACCGCATATATAGCAATCAGCGGAGGACGACGCTCAGCTCGATGCCGCGATCGAGCGGAACCGTGACCGACTCGAGGGTCGGATCTGCCCTCCGGGCCGCGGAGTACCGGGCCAGCGGGTCGGCGTGGGAGAGCACGTTGTCGGCCACGAAGAGCCCGCCCGGCTCGACCTTCGTTCGCGCTGCGGCGAACAACCGCTCGTAGTCCTCTTTCTCCGCGTCGAGGAACACGACATCGAACACATCGTCGATCGCCGGCAGCGTCTTGTGCGCGTCGCCCTCGACGAGGTCGGCCCATTCCTCGAGCCCGGCGTCTGCGATGTTCCGCCGCCAGGCCTCGATCTTGCGCGGGTCGGATTCGAGCGACAGCACCCGTCCGCCGAGGTGGCGTGCGCCGGCGGCGAGCCAGATCGTCGAATAGCCGCGCGAGCCGCCGATCTCGAGCACTTCGCAGTCGATCTGCGGTGCGACGAGCGCAAACAGGAACTGGCCGGTCGTGCGCGCGACCTGGCGCGAGCGCTCGGCTGCGGGTACGCCCCGCTCCCGCTCGCCGGCGTCTTCGCGCTCGAGGCGATCGAGCACTGCGCGGACGCGGTCGTCAAGCACCGCGGGAGCTTACTTTCCGAAAAGCGGATTCGACCTCGTCCCGCACCCAGCACGTCGCCAGGTGGTCGTTCACGATGCCGCACGCCTGCATAGCCGCCCAGACGGTCGTCGGCCCGACGAAGCGAAAGCCGGCTGCCTTCAGCCGCTTCGACAACTCCTTCGACGCGGAAGTCTGCGCCTGCCAGTCCGCCATGGTCTGCGGCGCCGCGTAGTCCTCGGGAGCGTACGACCAGACGAGCTCCTGCAGCGGCGTCCCCGCCTCACGGAGCTCGAGCACGCCGCGCGCATTCGCGATCGTCGCTTCGATCTTGCCGCGGTGGCGGACGATGCCGGCGTCACCGAGCAGCCGCTGCACGTCGCGCTCGCCGAACCGTGCGACGACGTCCGGCTTGAACTGCGCGAAGGCGCGCCGGAAGTTCTCGCGCTTGCGCAGGATCGTCAGCCACGAGAGTCCGGACTGGAACCCTTCGAGACACAGCCGCTCGTACAGGCCCCGCTCGTCGGTGACGGGCCGACCCCACTCCTCGTCGTGGTAGCTCACGTAGAGCGGGTCCGTCACAGGCCAGCAACGGGGTTGCTCAGCCGACGTCGACACGAACCATGCCGTCGACGATCCGAACCGGATAGATCTCCACCGGCTGGTACGCCGGGAGCGACAGGGGGCGACCGCTCGAGAGCTCGAACGCCGACCCGTGGCGCGGACAGACGACGGTGCACGTCTCCTCGTCCCAGTCGCCTTCGCACAGCGGGCCGTCGTCGTGTGAGCAGCGGTCCTCGATCGCATACAGCCGGCCGTGGCAGTTGTAGACGCCGACGAAGGTGCCGGGAACGACCGTGACCAGCTTGACGGAGCCGGGCGGGAACTCGTCCGCCGGCGCGACGTCGAGTTCGGCCACTAGAGAAGTTCGAGCTCGCCGAAGCCCGCGAGACCCTCGGGCAGCGGCGTGCCTTTGGCCTTGTGCAGCGCGACCTTGAGCGTCGTCAACCCGAGCAGCGCGCATTTCAGCCGCACGGGCGAGAGTGGAATGCCGATCTCCTCGAGCAGGT
>JBGOSR010000170.1:0-3929 GCA_041476065.1 Gaiellaceae bacterium | reverse complement strand
CTTTCAGTGCCAGGCGAACCGAGTCCTCGACGAACCGTGGCTGCAGGTGCGCGTGCTCGACGACGAAGAGCTCGTCGGGCCGCTTCAGGAGCTCGTAGACGGGCGCGCTCATCGAGCCCTCGACGATCTTCACGAGCTGCTCCGCGTCCACACTCGTCTGCGTTCCGACGTAGAGCGTCCCCCGGCCACGCTGATTGTGTGTCGCGAGCGGGACGAGCTCGAGGATCCGCTCGATGTCGCCGTCGGCAAAGCCGGCCTCGAGCAGCCGCTCGCTCGCGCGTCCCTTGACGAGCCCCTGCGCGCAGGGGCAGGCGTTGATGCCCGCCGCCTCGACGCCGACGAGCCTCCGCACGCCCGTGGCGGACGCAGCTGCGATCCCGATCAGGCTGACCATCTCCTGTGTCGGGAGACCAGTGACGGGCGTGGTGCGCTCGATCGGATACTGCGCCGTGATCCGAACCTCGGCACGCAGCGCCTGCTGACGCTCGACGACATGTGTCGCGATGTGCTCCGCGAGGACCTCGATGAGGAAGGCCTCGCCGATGACGACCTCCTCGATCGCCTCCTCGAAGAGCTCCGGGAAGCGAGACATGTGGACGCCCTTCTGCGCCGGATCGAGGTCGACCGTGCACTCGATGTCGGCCGCGATCTGTTTCTCGTGGTCGCCGTCCCTGATCCGGATCGCCTTGCTCGCACCCGTCACCCCTGCGCGGGAGAGGCCGAGCTGAACGTCGGGCAGAGAGGCCTGGAGGTCGTTTTCGAGCAAACGGGAAAGGTCCATACTCCGCGCAACCTACCTAAGGGGATCCGTGTCTTCAGAAGACAGCTTCGCCCGATTCGTCTCGCTCGCTTGTCACGACCTGAGGACGCCCCTCGCAACGGTCTCGGGCTTCGTGCACACGCTGCAGCAGACCGAGGAGCTAGGGGAGCCTGCCGGACGATACGTCGGGATGATCCAGGCGGCGTCGGAGCAGATCGCTGAGCTCCTCGAGGATCTCGGGCTCGTGGCACGGATCGAATCCGGCGCTTATGAGCCGAGCGTCGCCGAAGCGGACACGCTAGAGCTTGCCCGTTCGGCCGCGTCTCGGCTCGGTGAGAAGGCCGCGGCCACGGGCGCCGGCGCAGCCGTCCGGGTCGATCGCGACCCGATCGAGCGGGCGCTCGCGGGGCTCGCTCGTTGCGTCCTGCGGCACGGCGCGCTCGAGCGGGTCGAACTGACGGCGGCTGGCACCTCGGTGTGGATCGAGCCGGTGACGCCCGGCGCGGCTCCGATCGTGCTCGGAGAGGACATCAAGGATCTCGGTGCAGCCGCCGCACGGCGGCTCGTCGAAGCGCTCGGCGGCTCGCTCGAGCTCGAAGGTCAACGCCTCCAGGTCCGCCTGCCCTCCTAGACAAGGCGAGACGCTTCACCGAAGCAGGCGGGACAGGCGGCGGTCCTTCAGCACGCGGCCACCGGTCTGGCACTCGGGGCAGTAGTAGATCGTGTGCTCCTCGAAATCGACCCGCGCGATCGGTGTCCCGCAGACGTGGCACGGCGCGCCGAGCGCGTTGTGGACGCGGTACGTGCGCTTGTCGTTCGCGCCGCTCTCTCGCAACGCGAGGCCGCGCAGAAGCTCCGAGTCGATCGCCGCCGCCAGGCGCTCGACCTCCTCCGGTGTCGCGTCCTTCGAGAGCGCGTACGGCGAGAGCTTCGCTGCGTGGAGGATCTCGTTCGCCCACGCGCGGCCGACTCCGGCGATTACGCGCTGGTCGCGCAGTAGCGAATGGAGCCGGCGCGATTCTGTTGTGAGGATCTCGCCGAGCCGCTCGGCGCCCAGACCGAGCGCCTCGGGGCCGAGGTGAGCGAGCTCGGCCTCAGCCTGCTCTGGCGTCAGCAGCCAGACTCCCGCACGCTTCTTCTTCCCGGCCTCGGTGAGCACGAGCTCGGCGCCGCCCTCGAAGCGTAGGCGGAAGGCCGGCGTCTTCGGCCCTTTCTCTCCCGCGAGGAGGTACCGCAGCCGCCCGGCTGTCATCAGATGGACGAGCAGAACGAGCTCGCCGTCCTGCGTCGGGAACAGGAGCCGCTTCGCGCGCCGCTCGGCTCCGGAGAGGCGTCGGCCCTCGAGCGCCGCGAGCGGCGGGTCGATCGTCTTCAGCGTGGCGATGTGTGCGGGGCCGGCCTGCTCGATGGGGAAGGCCGAGACCGGGCCGTCCAAGGCACGTCTCCACGCCTCCATCTCCGGCAACTCCGGCACGGTGCCCCTTTCAGTAACACCGCCGAGTTCCTGGGTCGCGAGCACCAAGCCAGAGGCCGCACTCGCCCGCGGCCAAGGCTAGTAGCCTTGGCAAGGGCGAGGGTGGACTCTGACGCCGCGTGATCGCGAGCCAGGGGCCGGCATGTGTTGCTGGAAGGGGCACTACAGTCTCCTCATGGCTGAGCCGATCAGCGTAGCCGCGCGGCGGGGCGGGCACGTCGAGTCCGTCCACCGCGTCCACGCGGTTGCCGTCCGAGCCGGACAGGTCGTCACGTCCGCAGGTGACCCAGGGCTCGTCACGTTCATGCGCTCGTCGGCCAAGCCGATCCAGGCCCTGCCGCTGGCGCGGGAGCGTCACGACCTGGACGACCGGGACCTCGCGATCGCCTCGGCCTCCCACCTGGCCGACGAGGCACAACTGACGGCCGTTCAGGCCCTGCTCGACAAGGCGCCCGCCACGGAGGAGGACTTCGAGTGCGGCCCGGACGGAGATCCGCCCCGGCGCATCAACCACAACTGCTCGGGCAAGCATGCGGGGATGCTCGCCCTCTGCCGGGCGAAGGGCTGGCCGCTCGAGGGCTATCGCCTCGCCGAGCACCCCTGCCAGCAGGCGATGCTGGCCGAGGTCTCGGGCGCCGCCGGGTCGCCTCCGGCTGCGACGGCGGGCGACGGCTGTGGCATCGTCAACTTCGCGTTTCCCATCGAGTCCATGGCGCTCGCGTTCGCCCGGCTGGAGGACATCGACGGCGGCCAAGCGATCTGCGCCGCCATGCGGGCGTATCCGGAGCTGATTCGCGGCCCCAAGGGCCTCGACACGAATCTCATGCAGGCGTTTCCCGGGTGGATCGCCAAGGGCGGCGCCGAAGGTCTTCTCTGCGCCGCCGGTTCGGGCGGGCTCGGGATCGCGCTCAAGGTCGAAGACGGCTCGACCCGTGCGCTCCGGCCTGCGCTCGGCTCCTTCCTCGGCGCACTGGGGCTCGACGGGTCCGCCTTCGGGCCGGTGGCAATTCGCAACAGTCGAAACGAGGTCGTCGGCGAGCTCGCGGCCTGTTGAAAAAACCTCTTCACATGCCTGTGGATAGCTGTTAAGTTCCAGACCGTCGAGAGGGAGCCGGGGGGAGGATGAACCGGCTCTTTGCGTTCCTGGGGTTCCGTCCACCAAGCGCGAAAGAGAGGCCCATTGCTCACAGTCGACATCTCCCTCCCGGACGTCGAAGAGCTCCATAAGCTGGTACAGGACGGAACAGAGAAGGGCTTCCTCACCTACGACGAGATCGTCGCGGGGCTCGAGGATGTCGACCTCTCGAAGGAACAGATCGAAGATTTCTACACGTTCCTCATCGACCATTCGATCGAGCTGGTCGAAGGGGAGCAGCACAAGCACCCGCCGCACGAGCAACCCGCGCTGGCCGAGGAGGAGAAGGGCCCGAAGCTCGATCTCTCCGTCGAGCCGTCGCTCGACTCGCTGCGGCTGTACCTCCGCGAGATCGGCAAGGTCCCGCTGCTGACCGCCGACCAGGAGGTCTACCTCGCGAAGCGGATCGAGCGCGGGGACATGTTCGCCAAGACGCACATGATCGAGGCGAACCTCCGTCTCGTCGTGTCGATCGCGAAGAACTACCTCGGTCGCGGCCTCTCGTTCCTCGACCTGATCCAGGAGGGCTCGCTGGGCCTCATCCGCGCGGTGGAGAAGTT
>JBGOSR010000169.1:0-4131 GCA_041476065.1 Gaiellaceae bacterium | reverse complement strand
CCCTCGACCCGCGCGATGCTGACGACGCCGTCCTCGAGCGGCTGGCGAAGCGCCTCGAGCGCAGGCCGCTGGAACTCGGCGAACTCGTCCAGCACAAGCACTCCCCGGTGGGCGAGGCTGACTTCGCCCGGCCGGGGCCCGGAGCCGCCGCCGACGAGCGCAGCCACGGAGGCGCTGTAGTGCGGCGAGCGCAGAGGCCGGGTGGTGACCAGCGGCCGGTCGGCCGCGAGCATGCCGGCCACCGAGTGGATCCGCGTCACCTCGAGCGCCTCGGCCGTCGAGAGCGGCGGCAGGATCCCGGGCAGCCGGCGCGCGAGCATCGTCTTCCCGGTTCCCGGTGGCCCGGCGAAAAGGAGGTTGTGGCCACCCGCCGCAGCGATCTCGAGGGCGCGGCGAGCCCGTTCCTGCCCGCGGACGTCGGCAAGATCCAGGACCGACTCCTCCGCCGGCGGGTGTCCATTGCTCTCCACGTAGGGCTCGGGCTCGCCCTCGCCGCGTAGGTACGCGGCGGCCTCGGCGAGATGGCGAAGCGGAACCGGCTCGATGCCGGCGAGCGCCGCCTCGGGCGCAGATCGAGCAGCGCAGAGGATCCGGGACAGGCCGGCCCGCCGCGCAGCCTCCGCCAAAGCCAGCACGCCCCCGACGGGGCGCAGCCGTCCGTCGAGGCCGAGCTCGCCGACGGCGGCGTGCTCGGCCAGCCGGTCGCGGGGAATCTGGCCCGAGGCGGCGAGGATCGAGAGGGCAATCGGAAGGTCGAACCCCGAGCCTTCCTTGCGAAGACCGGCCGGCGCGAGATTGACGGTGATCCGCCGGAGCGGCCACTCGAGCTCGGCCGAGGCGATTCCGCTACGGACGCGCTCCTTCGCCTCCTGGCACGCCCGGTCGGCGAGCCCGACGATCGCGAACGCGGGCACCCCACTCTGGAGGTGCGCTTCGACCTCGACGCGACGCGCGTCGAGCCCCACGAGCGCATGCGTGACAGTCCGCGCCAGCATGTGCCCAGGCTAGGCTGAGATCGTGCGCATGTCTGTCACGCGTGCGAGCCGAAAGCGTGAACTCTTGCTCTCGCTCCTCGTCGCCTCGGTGATCACGTCAGTCGCAGGCGCGGTGGCGGCGCCGGTCCCGGTCAAGACGACCCGCCACAACGAGGTCGGCCCGACCGCAGGCGCAGACTGGCTCGTCTGGTCGAGAAGCCGCGAGCGCGGGGTAAGCCCGTACGACCTCTTCGCCCAGCATGGAACCGACCCGGCTTTCAAGGTCAACCGGAAGGGAACGCAAGCGTACGGCGGCGGAATCGACGGGACGCGGCTCCTCTACCAGCTGATCCGCGGCCAGTTCGCAACCGAGTCCGACCTCAGGCTCTTCGATCTCCAGACGAGACGGCTCGAGACGCTCCCGGCGGGGATCAACACGAAGAACTGGGAGTGCTGCGGGACGATCTCGGGCGACTGGATCCTCTTCAGCCGCGGGCGCGCGTACGGCACCGCGAGACAGACGATCCTCCTCCGGAACCTCGTCACCGGCGAGCAGCGCGTCCTCGACAGCCTGCGGAACAAGAACGGCCTCGTCAGCGCCGGGCAGATCAACGGCAACTACGCCGTGTGGAGCCGCTGCGACCCGTATCCGTACTGCGTCGTCTACCGGTACGACCTGACGACGGCCTCGGCCACGGCCCTGCCCACGCTGCCGGGGAAGGTCGCCTACAGCCCGTCGGTCAACCCGTACGGGACGGTCTACTTCATGCGAAGCACCCAGGGCTGCGGCAAGTCGGTGGAGCTCGTCAAGCAGCCGCTCGTCGGCCTGCCCGAGGTGCTGACCGCCTTGCCGAAGGGACACGACGCCGACGTCACGTACGCATACACGCTGCCCCCGGACCCGCCGGCCCGGACGACCACGCAGGTCTACTACGACAACATCCTGTGCCGTCGCCAGACGTGGGACATCTACCGGGTCGACGACGTGGAACCTGCTCCGCCGCCGAGCCGTTAGCGGGCCCGGGCGACGATCACGTCTTCGAAGAACTCGCCGGCGCGGCGGCCGGTCCGGCGGTTGACGTGCCGCCGGTAGCGCGCCTCGATCTCTAGCCCCGCCCGCTCCAGGATCTCTGGATAGAGGTCACGCCGGTCGTTGATCACGATCACGACGGGTGCGTGCGGGCGTAGTGCGCCCCGCACGTTCGTGAAGGCCGTCGCGATTCCGTCGACGTAGTTACGGATCGCCTGCGAGCCCACTCCACGCTCTGCCGCGCCGAGCTCGAGGTCGCGCTTGTCGTCGAGGCCCAGCAGCTCGTACGCGTATCGGTGCTGCTCGTGGTAGTCGATCAGCCCTGGATAGGGCGGCGACGTGACGACTCCGTCGAACGGGCCTGGAAGGTCGAGGTTGCGAACGTCGCCGTGCAGCACTCGAGCATCTCGCCCGCGCGCGCGCACGCGTGAGAACTCTCGGATCCGCGCGAGAGTGTCGAGTGCGTAGCGGCGCAGGAAGTGCTCGGCGCGGTCGATCGGCCGGCACACTTTCTTGTGCTTGTGGCACCAGTACTCGCCGACCTGCGGCTCGCGAGGGAAATCGAGGTCGAAGTGCGTCGTCTGCCGCGCCGAGCGGGCGGCCCGGGCGAGCACGACGCGGAGCACGTCGGCGTTCTCGTACTCGTCGACGAAGGAGCGGAAGAAGGCGAGCTCGGCTGCGGCTCGCGGGGCGAACCACTTGCCGATGTAGCCGGAGGGGCGCGGAGGCCGGTTCGCCTCGAACGTCTGCAAGCGACGCAGCGAGTCACGGAGCTCGCGCTCGAGCGTGAAGAGGTTGTACTCACGGGTCTTGACCTGCATGAGCAGACAGTTGAAGGCGGCGACGTCGACTCCCACGGCTTCGCGCCCGTCCTCGAGCGCCTGGACGACCGTCGTCCCAGAGCCGGCAAACGGGTCGAGCACGTT
This sequence comes from Gaiellaceae bacterium, assembly GCA_041476065.1. Lineage (GTDB taxonomy): Bacteria > Actinomycetota > Thermoleophilia > Gaiellales > Gaiellaceae > VAXT01. Next base: position 1,201 of record JBGOSR010000169.1, on the reverse strand, counting down.
CTTCGCCCGCGGCAGATGGCGTGCGAGCAGCGCCTCGACGAGCTGCGGCACGTACTTGCCGAGGTACGGATGGAGCCGGTGGACGTGCTTCGTCCGCTCGCGTTCGGGCAGGTCGCGTTCCGACCAGGAGAGATCGGGATCGACGTCGAGCTCGCGGTAGAGGGCGTCCTGCGTCGGTGCCATGCCCTGAACAAGTTCTACGAGGCGGTCGCGTCTCCCTCTCTGTGCGGTAGAGGCAAGTAGCGGCCTTTCTGCCAACATGGCGGCGTCTTCGGAGGGAGAGTCACGTCCGACAGATGGTCATGGTTCGCGAGAAGGTCGGTGCTCACGGTGCTCGTGCTGGTCGCCGCGCTCAGCGTCGGGTCAGGCACTGCGTCGAAGCCAACGGCGCCTATCGGTTCGTTCCGGATCGACCTGGCGCTAGCGGCCTCTCCTCTTGGAGGAGCTCTGCTCCCTGCGGCATCCCACCTGCGGAACGGGCAGGGCCAGCTTCTCGCTAAGAGTGGCTTTCTCGGAGGAGACGGCCTGATCGTATTTGAGGCTCGCGTCCAGTCGCCGCGGACAGGGCTCTTTCGCTGGCAGATCTTTCGCGTCGGCTCCGATGGGTCGGACCAGCGGCAGCTGACCGATCTGGAAGTCGACAGCTTCGCTCCCAGCTTCTCGCCAGACGGTGCGGAAATCGCGTTCAGCCGCGGTGATGCGGGCGGAGACTCGGAGCTCTATCTCATGAACCCAGAAGGACGAGCCGTCCGCCAGCTCACGTTCAGCCCGCCCGGCGAGTTCAATAGATCCGCAGCCTGGTCCCCGGACGGTACGCGCCTGGCCTTTGTCAGCAACCCCCACGGCGGTAACCACCTCTACGTCATCAACGACGACGGCACGCAGCGCAGGGTGATCGCCCCACGCCGACGGAACGTCGGCCGCCCCGCCTGGGCTCCCGACGGATCCCACCTCCTTGTCCCGGACACGTACGGGCTCTACCTGCTCTCGGTCCAGGCGCCCGACCGGTGGAAGCGAATCGGCCCCACAGATATCTCGCCCGGGATTGCGCGTCCGGCCTGGAGGCCCGACGGCAAGCGAATCGCCTTTGTTCGCTTGGACGATTGTGGAGGAGGCTGCCGCTTCTTCCACATCGACATCATGCGAGCAGACGGCAGAGACCTCCATCAGGTCATGCCGAACGCCGGCTCGCCGAACTGGT
>JBGOSR010000168.1:0-4133 GCA_041476065.1 Gaiellaceae bacterium | reverse complement strand
GGCGTAGAGCAGGGCGACGCTCCGGCGCTCCTCGTTCAAGCGGTCGAGCTGCGGGAGCTTGTGAAGAAGGACGATCGCCTGGATCGTGTCGAGACGCGCGGTGTATCCCTCGCGGTCGTGATGGTATTTCCGCGTCTGGCCGTGCTCGCGAAGCGCGCGGACCTCTGCGGCGAGAGCGGCGTCGTCGGTGACGAGCGCTCCGGCGTCGCCCATGGCGCCGAGGTTCTTCGCGGGGTAAAAGCTGAAGGCGCCACCGACGCCGCTCGCTCCCGCCCGCAGTCCGTCCCGCTCGGCTCCGTGTGCCTGGCAGGCGTCCTCGACGATCTCGAGGCCATGGCGCTCGGCGATCGCGGTCAGGGCCCGCATGTCGGCCATCTGCCCGTAGAGATGAACGGGCATGAGGAACCGGGTCCGAAGCGTGATCGCGGCCTCGACCGCTGCGGGGTCGAGGTTGTAGTCGTCTTCGGTGACATCGGCGACCACGGGCACGCCTCCGGCCTGAGCGACTCCCTCGAGCGTGGCCACGAACGTGTTCGCCGGAACGATCACCTCGTCTCCCGGCTCGATCCCGGCCGCGAGCAAGCCGAGCCGAAGCGCATCGAGCCCGCTCGCGAGCCCGACGCAGTCTCCGGTCCCGCAGAATGCGGCGAACGCGTCCTCGAACGTGGCGACCTGCGGCCCGTTCGTGAATGCGCCGGTTTGCATGAGCTCGGAGATCTCGGCAAGCAGCTCGCCTCGAACCCCGTCGAACGACGGCCCCGGGTCGAAGAAGGGAACCGTCGTCGGCTTTCTCACCGTAGGTGCGCTGGACACGAACACAGGCTAGGAAGCCCGCGCCACCGCGTCTACCGCCTGACGGTAAGCGTTTCCCGAGGAAAGCCTGTCCGTACGGCCAGCACGCGCGACCTACGGCATGAGATATTCGTAGGTATCGGCTCTCCGGACGCGCCCCATCTTCCCGCACGGCTGCACGTCCGCCTCCTCAGTGACGACGTGGAGCTTGCCCACCTCCTGACGGCAAGCCTCGGCCGCCGGGACACCGACGTCTATGCCCACGCGGATCTTGCGGGCGCGCGGCCAGCAGACGTCGTTCTCATCGATGCGGGGCCACCGCGCCCCGATCCCGCCAAGCTGGCGAAAGTGCGAGCTGAATCCCGATCCGCTCTGGCGATCGTGCTCGCGACTGAGATCGATCTAGAAGCTCAAGAGGTCGGCGCTTCCGTCGATGCCGTCGGCTACCTGAAGAAGGGCGAGGCGGTTTCCGACCTGGCCGAGCTCGTCGTGGAGCTTGCGGCGATTGCGAAGATTCGACGCTAGGCCGCTGAGGCCGACTCGACTTCGTCCTCGGTCTGGCTCCGAAGCAGCCCGTGCGTGTGGGCCCACCGGCTCGCCTGGGTCCTGTTCGTCACGTCGAGCTTCCGGAAGATGTTCGCCAGGTGGAACTTCACGGTCTGCTCCGTCACCCAGAGCGTGCGGGCCACGTCGCCGTTCGTGCTGCCCTCGGCCACATATTCGAGGATCTCGCGTTCGCGGCGGGTGAGTCCGACGTCGTCGGCCTCGGCAGACGGCGCGACTCGAGAAACCTCGGGCCCGCCCGAGAAGTAGAGAGAGCGCGAGAAGATCTGGCGGATCGCCGCTGCGACGTCCTCCGGCTCGGCCCGCTTGAGCACATAGGCGACGGCGCCGGCGGACAGTGCGGAATCGATCCGCTCCTGGTCGCCCGAAGCCGAGATCACGATCGCCTTGAGCGACGGGACACGCATCACGGCCTCGCGGAGGCACGTCAGCCCGTCCGGAACGCCGCCGTTCGTATCAGTGTCGAGGACGAAGAGGTCAGGCCGTTGCTCGGAGATCACGTTCAGCGCCTCGGCGCCGCTCGTCAGCTTTGCAAGAGGAGTGATTCCGACGGAGAGGAGCACGCGCTCCAAAGCGTCGAGCCACATGGGTTGCTCATCGAGAAGAACGGCAGATTTTCCGCTTTGAATCAAAAGGGCCGCCTTTTGTCCGCAGTATCCAAAACCTTTGGTGTGTTCCTTTGGTGTATCACTGTGCTCATCGGACCGTCCATAGGTCGAGTGGTCTTTTTGCCTAGACCGGCGGGTAGTATCCGGCCGAGCAAGTGGCTAGGTCTGCAGCCCTCGTTGACCGTTTTCTCCAGGAAAGCGACCACCCCGAACGGCGGCGCGACGTAGCCAATCGGCTGGGCTAGGTACGGCAAGCAGCGGCTAGTCCACCGGTCAGTTGCACCGCCTGACTCGTAGGAAAGCAGCGGCTAGCCCACTGGTCAGTTGCACCTCCGGCTCGCAAGGATCACCCTCTTGGGATGAGCCGGAGCCGCCCCGCCCTGTCCGCCCAAGATCGGCTGCGCGTTGTTCGCGGCGGAGGCGGCTCGAAGCCCGCAGGGGTGGTGGCGCTTCAGGCCGTGCTCGCGTGCGCGGTCTGGGTCGCGATCGTCTGGCTGCTCTTCGCCTCGTTTGTCGAGACGCCGCCCCAGGACCAGAAGGCACGAGTGAACGATCCGGGCGCAGTGGTCCGCGAGCAGTCTCCGCTCGGGCCGGCTCGATCGCGCTAATTGCCGTTCGGCGTGTGAGAGAGGACGATCTCGACGACGTCCGAGATGAGATCGGGATTCGACTCGAGCCGCACTTTTCTCGCCGTTTTGCGCAACTCGATTCGGTCGAGATCCTCCGGCTCGCTCAGGAATGTCACCCGGTTGATCGACTCGAGATAGAGGTCGACGCCCCCAGGGCGGCTGCGGAGAAGGCTGTACGCGGGGATTCCGAGGTAGGCGGCCTCCCTCAACATCGTTCCTCCTGAACAGAGCACGAGGTCGACCGCCTTCAGGAGCGACACGAAGGGGACTGCTTCGCGCAGGACGACCGGCCGGTTTGCCCAGCTGAGCTGGGCGAGTCGATCGACCTGCCATGCGTGGCGCGGCGCGTAGACGAGGACGACGTCCTCGCGGCCTGCAAGGTGCTCGAGCGCTCGCTGCGCGAGCTCGCCGGAGCGCGGGTCGTAGTAGTGGCTCTCTTCGGCCGGAGGTCGAAAGAGCACGCGAACGAGGCGTTCGTCCTCGATTTCCGGAAAGTCGTGCACGGGAGCAGACTCGATGTCGAGCCCGGCGAACGAGATGTCCTCTTTGAGGCCTTGAAACGGGATCAGCTGCCCTCGGCGCAAGCCCCTGCGACAGAGGATCTCGGGGTCGACGACGTCCGGATACAGCAGATACGAGCCAGTCAGCCGGTAGACGCTGACGTTCGCGTACTCGTAGTCGCCGATGATGAACGACGTCGCGCCCAGCGTGCGGGCGGCAACTGCAGCGGGCCTCGACGCCGCGACGAGGGCATTCGGCGCGCCTCCGCGTGCGACCACCTTTCTCAGGCGTCTCGCGCGGCGCGCGAGCCCAACGACCTTGCGAGCCTTCGAGCGCCCGAACTCACCGTCGACGGCCACGTAGGGCTCTCCACGTGACTGGAGCAGGTCGAGCGTGTTGCCGTAGGCGCGGGCGGTGAGGACGACTTCGGCGCCGGTCGTCGCGAGCGCTTGGCGCAACGGCGTCAGGTACTGCACCTGCGGCGGGTTGTCGACGTCGATCCAGACCTTCACGGCTCAGCCCGCGTATCGGTACAGAGTCTCGCCGAGCCCTCTGGCGACCCACTGCGGTGAGCGGCGGATGGTCGCCGCTGCCGCGCGCGCTGCAGCCGACGGAGCCCGGAGAACTGGCGCGCTTCCTGTTCTCGTATAGGCCAGCGGCCGCTCGGTTGCCCCCCAGCCGGCTTTGAACGATCTCAGCCCGGCGTCGATTGCGTCCGTTCGCCCGAAATCGAAGGTGTGGGCACCCGTTTCGCACCCATGCCGGATCGCCTCGGCGAAGAGGACGTTGTTCGGGCGGAGCGACCAGCTCCTCTCGTCTGAAGCCCCGAACTTGTAGACCACTGTGCCGCTCTGGCTCAGGAATACGGCGCCGGCAACGGGACGATCTCCCTCGAGCACGAGGAGGACGTGGCCTAGTCCCCGTTGGATCACGAGTCGCCAGAGAAGCTCGAAGAACCGGCGCGGCTGCACAGGTACGCCGAGGCGCCGTCTCGTGCGCACGTGGAGCTCGAAGAACGAGCGTGTGAGCTCTTCCTCCG
>JBGOSR010000167.1:0-4234 GCA_041476065.1 Gaiellaceae bacterium | reverse complement strand
CTTGCCAAGGCTAGTAGCCTTGGCCGCGAGCGAGTGCGGCCCCTGGATGAAGACGATCGTGTCGGCAAAGCCGCCACGATCTCTTCTGGTCGGCGCCGCCGAGGCGGCGCCTCAGGCTCGCGACCCAGAGCCTCGGCGGCATGACTGGAAGGGGCACGCGTGATCGACGATCTGATTCAGGACGCGACCCGGCGGATGGACAAGTCCGTCGAGTCGACGCAACTCGAGTTCAACACTGTTCGCACCGGCCGAGCCTCTGCGGCGCTCCTCGACCGGATCGCGGTCGACTACTACGGACAGGTAACGCCGCTCAAGCAGCTTGCGACGATCAACGTTCCCGAGCCGCGCATGCTGACCGTGCAGCCGTTCGACCCGAGCTCGATCAAGGAGATCGAGCGGGCGATCCAGGAGTCGGAGCTCGGGCTGACGCCGTCGAACGACGGCAAGGTGATCCGCCTCCCGATTCCGCAGCTCACCGAGGAGCGCCGCAAGGAGCTCGTCAAGGTCGTGCGCCAGATCGCCGAGGATGGGCGCATCGCAATCCGGAACGTTCGCCGCGACGCCGACAAGCACATGAAGGACCTGAAGACACAGGGCGACGTGGGTGAAGACGACGAGCGGCGCGGCGAGGAACGCGTCCAGAAGCTCACGGACGAGCACACGGCCAAGATCGATGACCTGCTGAAGCGCAAGGAAGCCGAGATCACCGAAGTTTGATCAGCCGAAGAGTGCTGCGCACTTTTCGGGTGGCTATGTTCTCGCCTCGCTTCGCTCGCGATACCGGATGCGGTGACGGCTACCGCCTCGGCGAGTGCTGAGAGAATCGATCGCATGAGCCTGCTCGACCGGACCCGTGACCTGTTCCGGAACCGCGGTCGGACGCAACTCGAGCCGGATGAGGTACCGCGCTCCGTCGCGATCATCCTCGACGGCAACGGGCGCTGGGCAGAGCAGCGCGGTCTGCCGGTCGAGGCCGGCCACCGCGAGGGGACGCGCGCGCTCCGGCGGACCGTCGAGGCGGCGATCGACCTCGGCATCGATTCGCTGACCGTGTACGCGTTCTCGACCGAGAACTGGCTGCGGCCACCGCCAGAGGTCGACTCTCTGATGGAAATCTTCGAGGAGACGATCGACCGGGAATTGCCTGATCTCGCCGAGCAAGGCGTCCGCACCCGGTTCATCGGCCGGCGCGACCGGGCGCCCGAAGCGCTGCGCGCGCGGATGGCCGAGCTCGAGCGCGAGACGGCGGGTCGCGACCGGATGCAGCTCTGGATCGCCTTCGACTACGGCGGGCGCGCTGAGCTCGCCGACGCGGCGCGGCGCATGATCGAAGCCGGGCTCTCGGCCGAGGAGGTAGACGAGGACGTGCTCGCCGTCTACCTCTACGCTCCCGACATGCCCGATCCGGACCTCCTGATCCGGACGTCAGGCGAGCTGCGGATCTCGAACTTCCTGCTCTGGCAGCTCGCCTACTCCGAGCTCGTGTTCGTCGAGACGCTCTGGCCTGACTTCGGCGAGGACGACCTCAGGAAAGCCGTCACCGCGTATGCGGGCCGGCGCCGGCGGTTCGGCGGCCGATGAGCTCCTTCTGGTCTCGCATCCTCATCTCGGTCGTCGGGATTCCGACCGTCCTCTGGCTCGTCTACCTCGGCGGCTGGTGGATGTTCGCGCTCGCGGTTGTGGCCGCGCTCATTGGTCTGCACGAGCTCTACTGGATCACGCGGACTCTGAGGCCGGTCGTGCTCGCGGGCTACCTGGGCGCGCTCGCGGCTCTCCTCGGCGCAACGACGAGCGGGCCAGGCTGGGCGCTTGCGGGCTTCCTGTGCACGTTTGCGCTCGCGTTCGTATTCAAGGGCGTTGCCGGAACCCGTCAGTCGACCACCGTCTCCGTGTCGCTGACGCTGCTCGGGGCCGGCTGGATCGGCCTCGGTCTCGCTCACGCCGTTCTGCTGCGCGGCCTCGACCAACACGGGCTCCTCGCCGCCTACACGGTGCTGTTGGCCGTGTGGGCCGGGGACGTGGCGGCCTACTTCATCGGGCTCTTGTTCGGACGGCACAAGCTGGCCCCCTCGGTCTCTCCCGGGAAGACGTGGGAGGGGCTCGCCGCCGGAGCCGCTGCGACGATCGCCGTCGCGTTCATCGCTCTCTACAAGCAGAGCTTCCTCACGATCCCCGAGTCGCTCGCGCTCGGCGTCGTGATCGCCGTCGTCGCCCCCCTCGGCGACCTCTTCGAGTCGGCGATCAAGCGGGACATGGACGTGAAGGACTCGAGTCGGCTTCTGGCCGGCCACGGAGGCGTGCTCGACCGGCTGGACGCCCTGCTCTTCTCCTGGGTCGCCGCGTACTACGTGATCGCAGCGTTCGGGCAGGCGTGACCAGGATAGGCTTCCGTCTTGGTGAACGCATGGCTCAGCCGAATGAAGCGGCGGATGTACATTCGGGTCGTCAGGTTCTGGCGCTCGCGGTAGCCGGCGTCTGGCTCTGTAGGCGCCCCGTACACTTTTCTGTGTGAAGCGGATAGCCGTCCTCGGCGCGACCGGCTCCATCGGGCGCCAGGCACTTGAGATCATCGACGCGCAGCCCGAGCTCGAGGTGTGCGCTCTCGCCTCCGGGTCGAGCGAGCTCGACGCGCTGGCTGCCGAGCGTGGGGTGGAGCACGCACAGGTCGGCGGGGATCTCATTGCGTTGTTGGACAACGCCGAGCCGGACATCGTCCTGAACGCCGTCGTCGGCTTCGCGGGGCTGCCGGCGACGATGTGGGCGCTCGAGCGCGGCGTCACGCTTGCGCTCGCCAACAAGGAGAGCCTCGTTGCCGCCGGAGAGCTGGCACTTGCTGCGATGGAGCGGGGAGGAGGACTGCTCCTGCCGGTCGACAGCGAGCATTCGGCACTCTTCCAGTGCCTCGAAGGACGTGCGCCCGAGACGATCGCCTCGATCGTCCTGACGGCATCGGGCGGCCCATTCCGGGGGCGCACCCAGGCGGAGCTCGAGACGGTCACGCGCGCCGACGCGCTCGCGCACCCGACCTGGCAGATGGGCCCGAAGATCACCGTCGACTCGGCAAGCCTCGCCAACAAGGGCCTCGAGCTGATCGAGGCTCATTTCCTCTTCGACCTGCCGTACGACCGCATCGAGGTCGTCGTCCATCCAACCTCGGTCGTCCACGCGATCGTCCGGCTCAGGGACGGTTCCGCCCTCGCCCAGCTCGGGTATCCCGACATGCGCGTGCCCATCTCCTTCGCTCTCACCTACCCCGAGCGCGCCGCGACCCCCGTCGAGCCACTCGACCTCTCCGAGGGACTGTCCCTCGAGTTCGAGCCGCCCGACCTCGAGACGTTTCCGCTCCTCGCGCTTGCACGGCGGGCCGGAGAGTCGGGCGGTACCTACCCGTGCGCCTACAACGCCGCGAACGAGGTTGCCGTCCAGGCGTTCCTCGCGGGCCGGATCCCGTTCCGCGGCCTCGCGGGCATCGTCGAGGAGACCCTGGGTGAAGTCGACGGGACGGCGGTCGGAGATCTCGAAGAGCTCGTCGAAGCCGACGCGGGAGCCCGACGGGTCGCCGAGCGCGCAGCCGGGGCGGCGGTCACGTGAACATCTTCGTCGCCATTCTGGGGCTGGGCCTCCTCGTGTTCGTGCACGAGGCGGGCCATTTCTTTACCGCGCGTGCCGTCGGCATGACCCCGCGCCGCTTCTACGTCGGTTTTCCGCCGGCGCTCGTCCGTGTCCGGCGCAAAGGCATCGAGTACGGAATCGGGACGATCCCGCTTGGGGGCTACGTGAAGATCCCCGGGATGCACCGTCCGGCCCCGTCCGATCTGGATACCTTCCTCGGGCCGGCGCTGGCAGAAGCTCCACCTCTCCTCGCTCCAATCGAGCAGGTCAAGCGCCGCCTCGCAGAGGGCGAGATGGAGGCCGCCCGAGAGCTCATCCCGGAGCTCGAGAGCGCGCTCGGCGAAACCTCGGTCAGCTCACACGCGAGGAAGGCGGCAAAACGGGGCCTGACCGAGCTGAAGGACGGGCTCGGCACGGATGCGTACTGGCGCCAGAAGACGTGGAAGAAGGTGCTCGTCATCTTCGCGGGCCCGGGGACGAACCTCCTCTTCGCGATCATGCTCTTCACCGCGCTCTACGTCGTCGGAAGCGGCGGCTACCGGCTCGGCTTCTCGCTCGAGACGAGCACGCCTGTCGTGCACGCCGTGCGAGCGGACCACCCGGCTGCCGGGATGGGCCTGAG
>JBGOSR010000166.1:0-4277 GCA_041476065.1 Gaiellaceae bacterium | reverse complement strand
GGCACGTCGTGTGTCGGCGTGAGGGTCATCGACTGGAGGACGACGGGTGCGCCGCCGCCGATCTGCACGGTGCCGACCTTGATCGATCGCTCGCTGGCCATCAGTGCCCCTGCCAGTGATGCCGCCGAGCTCCTGGGTCGCGAGCCCAAGGCGCCGACTCGTCGGCGCCGACCAGAAGAGGTCGTGGCGGCTTTGCCGGCACGACCGCCTTCCTCCAGAGGCCGCACTCGTCCGCGGCCAAGGCTCGCAGCCTTGGCAAGGACGAGGGCGGGCTCTGGCGCCGCGTGATCGCGGGTCAGGGGCCGGCATGTATTGCCGGATGGGGCACAGGTGGTGACGGTCGAGATCGCGAATCGCAGCGGGACCGAGGTCGACGAGGAGGCCGCCGCAGAGCTTGCCCGCCGGGTGCTCGCGGCCGAGGGGGTCGAGGACGGCGATCTCGGCCTCGTCTTCGTCGGGCCGGAGGAGATGCGCGGCCTGAAGCGCGACCACCTCGGGCAGGACGAGGCGACCGACGTGCTCGCATTCCCGATCGACGGACGTGAGGAGCTCCAGCCAGGAGTCCCGCGCCAGCTCGGCGACGCCGTTCTCTGTCCGCAGGTCGTGGGCGCAGCCTGGCGGGCGCCGCTCGTGCATGCGCTCCTGCACCTCCTCGGCTACGAGCACGGCGCCGAGATGGAAGAGCGCGAAGCGGAGCTCGCGACATGAGCGCACCGCGCCGACACGCGCCCTCGCTGCTCGAGAGCTTCAACTTCGCGTTCGAGGGCGTGATCCACGTGCTGCGCACCCAGCGCAACCTGCGCATCCATTTCGCGATTGCGACGGCTGTCCTGATCGCGGCCGTGGCAGTCGGAGTCGAGCGGCTCGAGCTGATTGCCCTCCTGATCTCGATCTCCTTCGTCCTGATCGCGGAGATGCTCAACACGGCCCTCGAGGCGGGCATCGACGTCGCCACGACCTCGTTCGACCCACTCGCCAAGCTCGCGAAGGACATCGCCGCGGGTGCCGTCCTGATCGCGACCGTGAATGCCGTGGCAGTCGGCTATCTCGTCTTCTCGAACAGGATCGTCAACCACAGCTCCCGGCTGATCGAGCGCCTGCGCGATGCGCCGGCCGAGTTGACGCTGATCGCGCTCGTGATCACGATCATCCTCGTGCTCGGGACAAAGGCCTACACGGGCCGCGGCACGCCGCTTCGGGGAGGCCTGCCCTCGGGGCATGCCGCGGTCGCCTTCGGAGGCTGGATGGCGATCACGAACGTCGTCGGCGACTCCCGCCACTGGTTCCTGATCTCATCGCTGACCTTCCTGATGGCGACCCTCGTCGCGCAGACGCGCGTCGAGTCGGGTGTGCATTCCTTCCTCGAGGTCAGCTACGGGGCACTGCTCGGCTCGCTCGCGGTCCTCGTCATGTTCCAGGTGTTCGCGTGAGCAGCGACCTCTACGACCGAGCGGTCGCGATCGCCGAGCGGGCGTACGCCCCGTACTCGAGCTTCCACGTCGGCGCGGCGGTCCGCGCCCGCGACGGCCGGATCTTCGAGGGCGTGAACGTCGAGAACGCTTCGTACCCTCTGGGCATCTGCGCCGAGCGGTCCGCCATCTTGTGCGCGGTCGCCGAGGGCTGCTCCCCGGGAGACCTGGAGGAGGTTGCGATCACTGCCTCGCCGTGCGGTGGCTGTCGCCAGTGGCTCTACGAGTTCCGGCTCGAGCGCGTGACCTTCAAGAACGCCGAAGGCGAGGTTGTCACGCGGACGCCTGCCGAGCTCCTGCCGGAGACCTTCGAGCTGTGAAGTCCGGCTTCGTCGCGGTCGCCGGCCGGCCGAACGTCGGCAAGTCGACCCTCGTGAACGCGCTCTGCGGGGGCAAGGTCGCGATCGTCTCGGACAAGCCGCAGACGACCAGGCGCCGGATCTCGGGCGTCGCCAACGGGGACGGCCACCAGCTCGTGCTCGTCGATCTGCCCGGGTTTCAGCGGCCGCTCGACCCGATGACGGAGCGCATGCAACGCACCGTCGATCACGCCTTCGAGGACGTGGACGCGGTGCTGCTCGTCCTGTCGGCGCGCGAGCGGATCGGTGCCGGCGATCGCTTTATCGCCAAGCGCGTGTTCTCGCTCGACGTTCCCGTCGTGATCGCGTTGAACAAGGTCGACAACCTCAAGCCCGGCCACATTGCGACGCAGATGGATACGGCCTCGAAGCTCGGCGACTTCCATGCGCTCCATCCGGTGAGCGCGAAGACGGGCGACGGCATCGGCACCCTGCGAGAGGAGCTCGTCGGCCTCCTCCCCGAGGGCCCGGCGTACTTCCCGCTCGACCAGCGGAGCGACCTCTCGCCCGAGACCCAGGTGGCCGAGCGCGTGCGCGAGAAGGCGCTCCAGCGGACCCGCGAAGAGCTCCCGCATTCGATCTCGGTCGAGGACGAGGAGCTCGGGGAGAAGGTCGTGCGCGCGCTCGTCTACGTCGAGACCGAGTCGCAGAAGCAGATCGTCGTCGGCCGGGGCGGCTCGGTCGTCAAGGAGATGGGGACGCGGGCGCGTCCGGAGATCGAGCAGCTGCTCGGGCACCCGATCTTCCTGGAGCTCCAGGTGAAGGTGAAGCCGAAGTGGCGCCGCGACGATCGCCTGCTCGAGCGTTTGGGGATCTAGGAGAGCGCGTGATCGAGCTCGTCTACGAGACCCACGCGACGACGGTCGACAACGAGGAGGGCCGCGCGACCGGCTGGCTGCCGGGTGTGCTCTCCGAGGCGGGACGCGAGCAGGCCCGCGCGCTTGGCGAGCGCCGGCGGGACGACGGCATCGACGCGGTCTTCACGTCGGATCTTGCGAGAGCTGTAGAGACCGCCGAAATTGCGTTCCCCGCCTCGGATCTCCCGCTGTTCAAGGACTGGCGGCTGCGCGAGTGCAACTACGGCGAGTTGAACGGCAGACCGGTTGCCGAGATCGACGCAGTCAAGCCGCGCAGCGTCGAGAATCCATATCCCGGCGAGAGCTATCGGCAGGTCGCAGATCGAATGGCGAGCCTCCTCGACGACCTCGTTGCGGGCTTCGACGGCATGAGGATCGTGCTCATCAGCCACGCGGCGCCGCGCTGGGCGCTCGAGAACCTGCTTGCAGGAAGGCCGCTCGAGGAGCTCGTCGTCGAGTCGTTCGATTGGCGACCGGGATGGCTATATCGGCTCGATCGTGAGCAGCAACGCCAGGGCTAGACTCCTCGTATGGCCAAGGCGCCTGCGCTTCCAACAGGCTTCGAGCTTCCGCTCGAACCTCGGTTGCCGCGGATCGGCTCCGTGGACGCCGTTGCCCTCGAGGAGCGGGCTGCCACGCTCGCGAAGCGCTCGATCAAGCGCGAGGCGAAGCTCTTTGCCCTCGACCTCGCCGTGCGGGTGATCGACCTGACCACGCTCGAGGGCGCGGACACGCCCGGGAAGGTCTCCGCCCTTTCCTCGAAGGCCATTCGGCCCGACCCGGCCGATCTGACGGTGCCTTCCGTGGCGGCGATCTGCGTCTATCCGAACCTCGTCCCGACTGCGGTCGAGCGGACGCGCGGCACGAGCGTCAAGGTCGCGTCCGTGGCGACCGCCTTTCCCTCGGGCCAGGCGCCGACGCACATCAAGGTCGCGGAGGTCCGGGACGTCGTCGAGATGGGCGCGGATGAGGTGGACATGGTGATCGACCGTGGCGCGTTCCTCTCCGGCCGCTACGCGAAGGTCTACGACGAGATCGTCCAGGTGAAGGAGGCGTGCGGCGACGCGCACCTGAAGGTGATCCTCGAGACCGGCGAGCTCGGCACGTACGACAACGTTCGCCGGGCGAGCCTGCTGGCGATGGCTGCCGGCGCAGACTTCATCAAGACCTCGACGGGCAAGTTGCCCTCTTCGGCGACCCTGCCGGTCACGCTCGTGATGCTCGAAGCGATCCGGGACGTCTACGAGGAGACGGGCCGCCGTGTGGGCATGAAGGCCGCGGGCGGGATCCGTCAGGCGAAGCAGGCGGTGCAGTACCTCGTCCAGCTGCACGAGACGCTTGGGCTCGAATGGCTCACCCCGGATCTCTACCGGCTCGGCGCGTCGACCCTCCTGAACGACGTGCTGATGCAGATCCGAAAGGAGAAGACGGGCCGCTACCAGAGCCCCGAATACTTCACCGTTGACTGATCTTTCACACAACTGCCACAGAGCCGTGTGCCTCGCCGGGCTAATGTCAAACCCCACACTCAAAGGGTGGGGGGTGGGTGGTGGGGCCCGCCCGGAGGGCCTGCGTTGACCGAGCTCGAGCGC
>JBGOSR010000165.1:0-4321 GCA_041476065.1 Gaiellaceae bacterium | reverse complement strand
TGGTTTCACCCTGATCGAGCTGCTTGTCGTGATCATCATCATCGGGATCCTGCTCGCAATCGCGATCCCGTCGTACCTCAAGTTCCGCGATCGTGCGAACAAGTCGGCCGCCCAGGCCAACGTGCGCGCATCGATCCCGGCGATCGAGGCGTACTACGCCGACAACAACTCGTATGCCGGCGCGACGCTCTCGTACCTGCAGACGACCTACGACGCGGGCGTCAAGAACATCTTGGTCATGGCGGCGACGTCGACGACCTACTGCATCCAGAGCACGGTGGGTGCGGAGACCTGGAACAAGGCCGGCCCCGGTACGGACATTGTGACCGGCGCCTGCCCGTAAACGACGACTCAGCAGCCTTCGAAGAGGGCGCTCCGGCGCCCTCTTCTGCGTTCCGGTCAAGACCAGGCGGAAGACGGCCGATAGAGCAATCGTGGACGTCGCGGCCCGGCCCACCCGACCTCGTCTGACGATGCCTGCGGCGGTTATCGCGCGCAGCGGCCTCACTGCCGCTCGCATCCACGCCGGCATCGTCGGGCTCAGCTTCGCCGTGCGCGTTGCGCTCGCCTGGCTGCGCTCCACGCCGGTCTACTTCGGCGACGAGTACCTCTACTCGTCGCTGGGCCGTTCGATCGCCGAGACCGGCCGGCCGCTCGTCCGCGGCCAGGCTGCGCACTTCCCGGCGCTCCTCGAGCCGTTGCTCACCGCGCCGGCCTGGCTCGTGAGCGACGTCGGCGTCGGCTACCACCTTGCGCAGACGATCGGCGCGCTCGCCATGTCCCTGGCGGCCATCCCTGTGTACTGGCTGGCCAGGCGGCTCGGACTCACGGCTGTCGTTGCGCTCGGTATCGCCGCGCTCTCGATCGCGCTCCCAGATCTCATCTATGCGTCGTGGATCGTTGCCGAGCCGTTCGCCTATCCGCTCGCTCTCGCCTCTGTCGCCGCAGCGGTTGCCGCGCTCGAGCGGCCCAGCCGGCGCTCGCAACTGGCGTTCCTCGCCTTCTCCGGGCTCGCCGCGTTCGCCCGCATCCAGTTCGTCATCCTGCCTGCCTGCTTCCTGGGCGCGCTCCTGCTCGCCGGCCTGCGCGAGCGGCGAATGCGCGCTGCCCTGAAGGAACAGGCGCTGCCGCTGGCGCTGTTCGCGGTGCCCGTCCTGGCGACTCTTGCGATCGGCCCCTCGCGCGTTCTCTCGTACTACCAGGGCGTCGTCCACGTCGGGGTCGACCCGGTCGCCCTTCTTCAGCGGACGGGAATGAACCTGCTCGTCCTCGTCTACTCGTCCGGCTTCGTCCTCGTCCCCGGCGCGATCCTCGGGCTCGCGCTCCTCCTCGCCCGCCCGCGCACGCGCGCCGAGCTGGCCTTCGGGGCGATGACGCTCCTCCTCGCCGGGTTCCTGCTCTTCGAGGCAGGGCTGTTCGGAGCCTTCCAGCAGGCCCAGGAGCGCTACGTCTTCTACTTCCTGCCGCTGGCCGCCCTCTGCTACGCGCTCTACGCCTCGCGGGGGTGGCCGCTGCGGCTCTATCACGCGCTCCTCGCAGCCGGCGTCGTCACGCTCGCGGCTGCTGTGCCACTCGCCGGATATGCCGCCGCCGACGAGAAGGCCCACTCGGCCCTGCTGTACGGAGTCTTCCGGATCGAGCAGCTGCTCGGAACGCCCGGCAACGGCTCGATCGCCGTCGCGCTTGCCGGGACACTCGGGCTCGCGATCCTCGTCGCTTGCTCGGTTCGCCCTCGCGTGGCGACATCGGTCGGGATCGCACTCGCCATTCTGTTCTCGAGCGGGCTTGCGGCTGCCGGCGTCGTCTTCGACCAGGAGAACGCCCGCGCCGTGAGGCACTCCTTCCTGCCCGCCGACCCTTCCTGGGTCGACCACGCCCATCTCGGCGACGTCGCGCTGCTACGCAACATCGCCGGCGTCCGCGGCGGCGCCTTCCAGCAGCTCTTCTGGAACCGGTCCGTGAAGGAGCTGCTGCTGATGCCCGGCGCGCCCGAGATCGATCCCTTCCGAGCCGACCGCGTCCACGTCGCCGACGACGGGTCGCTGATGGTCGGCAAGCGCGTCCTGACAGGCGCTCTGCTCGTGGACGACCACGCGGTCACGACCCTTTTCTCGGGCACGGAGAAGGTCGCTTCGGCGCCCGGGTACTCGCTGTACCGGCCGGTTGGCCGGCCTCGCCTCTCGCTGTTCTTCCTCGCCCGGTACGACGACGGCTGGCTGGGTGACCGGGGGACGATCGACCTCTGGCCCCGCGTGGGCACCAACCGGCTCGAGGGCACTCTCGTGATCGATCTCCAGTCGCCGGCTCCGCTCGGAGCGACGAAGGTTCACTTCCAGCTACCGGATGGTCGCGCCGTCCACGTCCGTGTTCCGGCGCATGGCTCGACGACCGTGCGCTTGCCCGTCTGCTCGCAAGGTCCCTGGGCAACCGGCTTCCACTCGAGGATGCGCGGCTTCCTCAACGATCGCCCCGTCAGCGTGAAGGCCGGCGTGCCGCGCTTCCTCCCCGGTCCCACCGGCTGTTCGGCGGCACCCAAGCAGCAGCCGGCGCCGCTGAGCTCTCCGGACCAGACGGCGTGAGCTCGGCGCTTCGAGAGCGCGCTGTAGGGGAGCCCGCAGCGGCCCTGGAGCTCACGCTCGTTCCACGTGCGCGTCGATTCCCCGAGCCGCGAATCGTGCTTGCACTCGTCTTCCTCGTCGCCTTCGCGTATCACTGGCTCCAGTCCCGCGCGCACGTGACTCCGGCCGTGTTCGGAGACGAGCTTCTCTACTCCAAGCTGGCGCAGAGCCTTGCGTCGGGACACGGCTTGGCGATTCGCGGCCAGCACGTGTTCTTTCCCTCGCCGCTTGCGGTCTTTCTCCAGGCGCCGGCCTGGATCATCCATTCCACTCCGACCGCGTACGCCGTGGTCAAGGCGCTCAACGTGGCGCTCATGGCGTCCGTGGTGTTTCCCACGTACTGCCTTGCCCGTCGGCTCGTCCGGCCGTCTTTCGCGTTGCTCGCGGCCGCCGTCGCGGTCGCCGGCCCGACGATGCTCTACGCGCCTTACCTCATGTCCGAGGCGCTCGCGTATCCGGTCTTCCTGTTCGCCCTCGCGACGATGCTGAGGGCGATCGACCGTCCTTCGCGGCGGATGGAGGTCGCGGTGATCGCGGTCTCGCTTGCCGCGGTGCTCACGCGGCTCCAGTTCGTGGTCGTGCCGCTCGTCTATTTGATCGCGGCGCCACTCGCGGGACGATTGTGCGGCGAGAGGTTGCGCTCCACCGTGCGTCGGCACTCCCTGTCCCTCGGCGTCCTCGGTGCGCTTCTGGCGGTTCCGGTTCTGGCCGGCGGCGCGGTCCTCGGCACCTATGCCGGCGCGACGCTGCTCCATTACGACCCGCGAACGGTGCTCAGCTGGACCTGGTTCGCCGCAGCGCTCCTGCCGTTCGCCTCCGGCTGGCTCGTCGTGCCCGGCGCCCTGCTCGGGCTCGCCGTTCTGACGATGCGACCTCGCGGCCGGGTCGACGCCGGATTCGCGATGCTGGCGCTCTCCTCGGTCGTGCTCCTTCTCCTCGAGGTCGGCATGATCGCCGCGGGAGAGGCCAACCGCGCGATCGAGCGCTACGACATCTACGTCATTCCCCTCGCGGCTATCGCCTTCTTCGCCTACGCCGAGCGCGGAGCGCCCTGGTTGCGCCTCTATGTCGCGCTCGCGCTCGCCGGATCCGCCACGGCCTGGCTGATGCCCTTCCCCGCACGGGCCGGAACATCCTTCGCGTTCGACAGCCCGACCTTTTCCGTATACGCCCAGCTCGCCACCTGGTTCGGCAACGCGAACGCGGCGACTTTCTTCGCCGCGATTCCGTTCTTCGGCGGGATCGCGCTCGCGCTGCTGCCGCTTCGTCGCAGGCTGATTCCGGCGGGGGTCGGTCTCGCCACGATCGTCGTCCTCTTGCTGAGTGGGCTCCCCGCCTATGCCGGGGACCATGCGATGACGCGCGGCACCCTGCTCCTGCGTGCCGGGGACCCGCCGAACTGGCTCGACCGGAGCGGGCTCGGTCCCGCGGACTACCTCGAGCTACCCGGAGGCTCGGCCCACTACGGCTGGCTGCTCGAGACCTGGAATCACGACTTCCGCCATGCGATCCAGCTCGGGCTCACGGGCTATGACGGCTACGCCTCGTACTCGGCCCGGGTCGACCGCAACGGGCGCTTCCTCGTCGACGGGCGCCGGCCTGACGCCGGCATCCTCGTCGTCAACGACCTGGGCACCGCGATCGAGTTCGGGGGCGGCCGCGTCGTCGCGCGTCCTCGAGACGGTCTGACTGCCTATCGCCTC
>JBGOSR010000164.1:0-4539 GCA_041476065.1 Gaiellaceae bacterium | reverse complement strand
CTGCGTGCCAGTCGGGCGCTGAGGCAAGCGCCGCCAGCAGCGCCTTTTGCTCTTCGGGAGTCGGGTCGGGCGTTATGTCGAGCTCCACGCCGTAGAGACTAAAGGCGTCCCGCACAACCGACGATGAAACGGTCTGTGAGGCGCCTACCCCTTCTCGCTCTCTTCGCGTGCGTGCTCGCCGGCCTGGCGGCCGCTCCCGGCGCGTTCCCGTCGGGGCCCAAGCGCTCCTGGGCACAGCCTCAGATCCGACTCGTCGTCGCGCGCGGCTTGATGGCGAATACCGTCGCTTCCTTTCGCCCCAACGCCGCCCTGACCCAGGCGGAGCTGGAGAGCCTCGCCGTCGGCCTCACCGAGGAGCCGCCCAAGCAGGTGGCGAACCCGACCGCGCCCGTAACGATGACCCAACTCGACGCTAGGCTCGTCCGCGCGCTCGGCCTCGGCGCCGAGGCTTCGAGCTTCTACGAGGTAGCCGCCGCGGCGGGCCTGCATCCACCGGCCCGCTTCGGCACCGAGGTCGTCGCCCGACTCCTCGGCCTGCGCACGAACCATCCCGCGGGCCAGGACGATCTCGAGCGTGTCCCCTCGGATCCTGCGCCGCGCGCCGAGGCCGCCTACTCAGCCGCGCAGATTCTCCGCATCTCGGACTGGGACACCAAGAACGTGCAGGACGCAGCGGCGGCTTTCGAGCTCCCGACGCTGACGCCGTGGCAGAGGCGGGTGCTCACGACCGCCGTCAGCTTCATCGGCTTCCCGTATGTCTGGGGCGGCGAAAGCGAGCTGCCGGAATCACCGTTCGGCCTCCAGGCCCGAGGGGGATTCGACTGCTCGGGATTCGCGTGGCGGGTCTACAAGCTCCAGTCCTACAGCGGCGCGCCGCAACTCGCCCAGACGCTGCGCGGCCGAACGGCCGCCGCGATGGCCGGCGAAGTGCCGCGCCGGAAGCGGATCAAGGCAGCACAGCTCGCGCCCGCGGATCTTCTCTTCTTCGGGGACGGCGGGCGCCGGGCCAAGCCGGCTCAGATCGACCATGTCGCGATCTACCTGGGCGGCGGCTGGCTGATCCAATCGTCGCGCTACGGCGTCGCGCTCGCGCCCGTCGCAGGCTGGTACGCCGACCGGCTCGCGTGGGGCCGCAGGCCGCTTGCCGAAGCCGGTCTGTAAGCCCTTCGAAACAGGGATTTTCCAGGAGCTCACGTTCACCCGAAAGGGTGATGGCTCGGACGGGCGCGCGGGGGACAATCGCAATCCGCACACCGACCTGGGAGGGACGCAAAAGTGCTCGAGTGGAAACCTCGCCTGATTGTCTTGATCCTCGTTGTCGTTCTCGTCGGCCTCGTCGCCGGCTGGTACACCTCGACCGACATCGTTCCGCAGAACTGGGAGTGGTAACGGGCCGAGCCTGAGAAGGAGGGGGAAGATGCCACAACGTCTGGCGCCGATCGTTGCGCCCGTCTGCCTCGCAGGGCTCATCTCCGTGCTCGTCGCGGGGTACTCCTTCGCGACCGAGCCTCATGCCGTGTCCATGCTCCTCGGGGTGGCGGCACTGCTCGCCGCCTCGACGCTTGCGAGCCGCTATCCGGTTCCGATCGAAGGACCGAACAGCGGCGGCGTCTCGCTCTCGTTCGTGTTCGCGGCGAGCGCGATCGTGCTCTTCGGATGGGACGCCGGCGTCCTCGTCGCGTTCGCGGCGCCTGTCGTCATCCAGCTGACCGAGCACCGGCCCGCGATCCGGATCGCCTACAACGGCTCGGTGTTCGCGTGCGCGGCTGCGGTCGGCGGTCTGCTCGTGAGCGCGATTCCGGGAGACGGCACCGACGCCCTGATCGCAAAGGTCGGCGTTTCGGCCTCCACCCAGTACGCACTGAATCTCGTGCTCATCTCGCTCGTCGTCGCCGTGACGTCGAGGCGGCCGTTCGTCGAGCTGATCAGGGCGAGCCTGCGGTGGACGATCATGATCTTCGCCCTCATGGCGTCAGCCGCGCTCGTGCTCGTCGTGCTCTGGCAGCGCTCGCCGCTGCTCTCCGCTGCGCTCGTCGGCCCGCTTCTCGCGATCGCGCTCTATCAGCGCTCGACGTACCGGGCGCTCCGTGCGATGAGGCTCGCGCTGACCGATCCCCTGACGGGTCTCGGCAACCATCGCCACTTCCACGAGCGTCTCGAGCGACAGCTGATCGAGGCGGAGCGCAATGACAGCCCCATGAGTCTCTGCCTCATCGACGTAGACGACTTCAAGCGCGTCAACGACCTCTTCGGACATCCGGTCGGCGACAACGTCCTCTCGCAACTCGCAACGACCCTCCGCCAGAACGGCGAGGCGTTCCGCCTCGGTGGCGACGAGTTCGCCCTTCTTCTGCCCGAGTACGCCGAGACCGAGGCGGTCGACACCGCGGCCGCGATCATCGACCGAATCGCGGACGTGCAGCTCGATCACGTCGGCTCGGTGACCGTCTCCGCCGGCATCGCCACGTTCCCGCGCCAGGCGCCCGACCGCGGCGAGCTCATTCGCCTCGCGGACAGCGCTCTCTACTGGGCAAAGGAGAATGGCAAGAACCGGGTGCACGTCTACCGGCCAGACGTCGTCGAGCTCGCCGAGCTGAGACGACTCGCCACTGGCCCGGACCGCGCCGCGCGCTTCCGCGCCGCCGCGAGCCTCGCGAAGGCGGTCGACCTACGAGACACGTACACGGGCAGTCACTCCGCACGCGTCGCGCAGCTCGCCGCGCGGGTCGCCGCGCGTCTCGGCCTCGACCAGGAGCAGATCGAGCTCTCCCGGCTCGCGGGCAGCCTCCACGACCTCGGCAAGCTTGCGATCCCCGAGGAGATCCTTCGCAAGCCCGGGCCCCTCACCGGGCCCGAGCGACTCGTGCTGGAGCGCCACCCGCAGATCGGCTTCCGGATGCTGGACAGCCTCGGCATCGACCCGGTAGCAGACTGGATCCTCCACCACCACGAGCGTTGGGACGGGACCGGGTACCCCGACCGCCTGCCCGGCCCGGAGATCCCGCTCGGGGCGCGCATCATCTTCGTCGTCGACGCATACGACGCGATGACTTCGGACCGCGTCTATCGAGGGCGGCTGGCGCAGGAAGATGCGCTTGCCGAGCTCGAACGCTGCGCCGGCTCCCAGTTCGACCCCTCGGTCGTCGCCGCGCTGGCCGAGGAGCTACAGCCCGCCGAGAAAGGCGAGCTCGCGGAAGCGCTCGCGTCGTAGAACCGGCGGCGACTGCATTCCGAACGCCAGGACGCACGGTCTTGCGCCGTCTGCCATTCACCCCGCCTCGTCGCACTTTCGGCCCAGTTCCGTTACCCACGCGTCCGGAATTCCCGACTACGATCGAATCGGGGAGGAGGTCGTGGGTACCGCGGCCCGAGAGCGGCGCGACCTACAGCGGAATGTTTCCGTGCTTGCGGCGTGGGCCCAGCTCCCGTTTCGTGAGCGAGGTCTCCAGCGCGTCGATCAGCACCGGCCTCGTCCGTCGCGGCTCGATCACCTCGTCCACGTAACCGCGCTCGGCGGCGACGTACGGGTTCGCAAACTGCTCGCGATAGTCCGCGACCAGCTCTGCCCTTCGCGCCTCCGCGTCGGCGGCCTCCTTGAGCTCCTTCCGGAACACGATGTTCACCGCCCCCTCCGGCCCCATCACGGCCACCTCGGCGGTCGGCCACGCGAAGTTGAAATCCGCCCGAATGTGCTTCGAGCTCATGACGTCGTAGGCCCCTCCATAGGCCTTGCGCGTGATCACGGCCAACTTGGGCACCGTCGCCTCGCAGTACGCGTACAGGAGCTTGGCGCCGTGGCGGATGATCCCGCCCCACTCCTGCGCAGTCCCGGGCAGGAACCCCGGGACGTCCACGAACGTGACGAGCGGGATGTTGAACGCGTCGCACGTGCGCACGAACCGCGCGGCCTTCACCGACGAGTTGATGTCGAGCACGCCGGCAAGAGCGTGCGGCTGGTTTCCGACGACGCCGACCGAATGGCCGCCGAGCCGGGCGAACCCGCAGACGATGTTCTCTGCGAAGTGCTCGTGCACCTCGAGGAACTCACCGTCGTCGACGACGCGCGTGACGACGTCCTTCATGTCGTAGGGCTTGTTCGCGCTGTCCGGGATCAGCGTGTCGAGCTCTGCGTCCTCCCGGTCCGGCGGATCGGACGGCTCCGCGTACGGTGGCGGGTCGAGGTTGTTCTGAGGCAGAAACGAGATCAGGTAGCGCGCGTCCTCGAGACAGGTGTCCTCGCTCGGCGAGATGAAGTGCGCCACCCCGGATTTCGTCGCGTGCGTCACCGCTCCACCCAGCTCCTCGAAGCTGACCTCCTCTCCGGTGACCGTCTTCACGACGTCGGGCCCCGTGATGAACATGTACGAGGTTCCCTCGACCATGAGCACGAAGTCGGTCATCGCCGGCGAGTAGACGGCCCCGCCCGCGGTCGGCCCCATGACGAGACTGATCTGCGGAATCACGCCCGACGCCTGCACGTTGCGCCAGAAGATCTCCGCGTAGCCGGCGAGCGAGACGACGCCCTCCTGGATCCGCGCG
>JBGOSR010000163.1:0-4570 GCA_041476065.1 Gaiellaceae bacterium | reverse complement strand
CCGATCCACCGGAGCGGCCGGACCCGCGCCTGCATCGCGTCCGAGATCCGGCCGGCCGAGATCCTGGTCACGACCGCGCCCACCTGGAGGGCCGCCAGGACGGCCGCCGCTGCCCCCTGGCCCAGCCCATGGACATCATGGAGGAACAGGACGAGGAAGCCGGTTAGCGAGATCTGAGCGAACAGGTAGAGGCCGCTTCCCCCCGAGAGCACCCACAGGCGCGAGTCTCGAAGGCTCCATTCCACGTCCTCGGCGTCTAGCTCGAGCACGGGTTCCCCGGTCTCCCGAACAGCGACAGCCGCAACGGCAGCGCTCACGAGGCAGACGGCGCCCAAGAACCCGAACGAAGCCTCGAGCCCACCCGCGCCGTTCACGGCAGGCAGTGTGAGAGCCCCGAGCGCACCACCGATCGGGATCGCCGTCTGGCGTAGGCCGAGCGCAAGCCCCCGCTCATGGGCGGGGAACCAATGCATCACTGCCCGGCCGCTCGCGGAGTTGACGCTCGCACCCATGCCGCCGGCGGCGGCCAGGAGCACGACGAGCGTCGCGAACGAGTGCGCCCAGCCCGCCGCTGCCACGAGCGCTCCGCCAACGGCGAGCCCACTCGCGAGGACGATGCGCTCGCCAACCCGGTCGGCGAGGAGACCCCAGGGCAGCAGGGTCAGGATCGGGCCGACCCAGACGCTCGAGATCGCGATGCCCACTTCCGTCAGCGACAGGTCGTATCGATCGCGTAGCGCCGGTGCGAGCACGGGGAGCCCGATCAGGACCGCGGAGAAGCTCGCCTGAGCCGCCGTGCCGGCCGCGAGCACGACCCAGCGGTAGCGTCTCTCTATAGCTGGAAGGGATTGAAGGGCTTCGGGCTCGTCGAGACGATCACGCTCTTCGTCTCGAGGTAGAGCTCGAGCGTGTCGAGGCCGAGCTCGCGTCCGAAGCCGGACTGCTTGTAGCCGCCGAACGGGATCCCGGGGAACGCCGTGTACGGCATGTTGATGCCGACCGTCCCCGCCTTGATCTTCCGGGCGAGGCGGTGGCCACGGGCGGGATCGCCCGTCCAGATCGTTGCCATCAGCCCGTAGCGCGAGTCGTTCGCGATCCGCACCGCGTCCTTCTCGTCCTCGAAGGGGATGATCGTCACGACCGGCCCGAAGATCTCCTCCTGGGCGACCTTCATCTGGTTGTCAACCTTCGCGAGCACCGTCGGCGGGTAGAAGGCGCCCTTCCCCTCGGCCGGCTTGCCCCCCGCGACGACCTCGGCGCCTTCCGCGCGTCCGGCCTCGACGTAACCGTGCACGCGGTCACGGTGATCGGTCGAGATGAGCGACCCGACCTGCGTCTCGGGGTCGAGCGGGTCGCCGACCTGCAAGCGCCCGGCCGCTTCCGCGAACTGCGAGACGAAGTCGTCGTACAGCGAGCTCTCGACGAGCACGCGCGAGCGCGCCTCGCAGCTCTGTCCCGCGGAGTAGTAGATCGACCAGACAGAGCTCGGAATTGCATCGGCGAGGTCGGCGTCTGCGAAGACGAGGTTCGGGCTCTTGCCGCCGAGCTCGAGGGTGAGCCGCTTGATCGAGTCGGAACCGTCCCGCATGATCTGAGCGCCCGTCTCGGTCGAGCCGGTGAACGCGATCTTGTCGACGCCGGGGTGCTTGACGAGGTGGGCGCCGATCGTCTTGCCCGGTCCGGGGACGACGTTGATCGAGCCTGGCGGAAAGCCGACCTCGTTCGCAAGCTCGGCCATTCGGAGCGCCGTCAGCGGGGTCTGTGAGTCGGGCTTGAGGACGATCGAGCAGCCCGCAGCGAGCGCGGGCGCCAGCTTCCAGGTCGTCATCATCAGCGGGTAGTTCCAGGGGACGATCTGGCCGGCGACTCCGACCGGCTCCTTCAGCGAGTAGAAGAGGAGCGAGCCCCCGAGCGGGTTCGCGCGGCCCGCGATCGACGCAATCGCCGACCCGTAGAACCGGAAGTTGTCGACGGCCTGGGCGAGCTCGGCCTTGACCGACGAGATCGCCTTGCCGACGTTGCGCACCTCGAGCTCGGCGAGCTCCTTGCGGTTCGCCTGGATCGCGTCGGCAAGTGCGTGCAGCAGCCGCGAGCGCTCGGTCGGTGGCGTCCGGCCCCAGTCGCCGTCGAGGGCGGCCCGCGCGGCGTCGACCGCACGATCCACATCGGCCTCGGTCGCGATGGCCACCTTGGCGAACGGCTCACCGGTAGCCGGCTCGACGAGCTCCTTGAACTCCCCGCCTGAGGCCTCCGTGAACTCGCCGTTGACGAACAGCAGGTACTCGCGCTCAGTCGCGATCGCCATCGGCGAGGACGATACCGCAGGCCCAAGTTTCGACACGAAGCTGTCACCCACCGGCGCGAATTTCCCCACTAGGCTCGCGGTGGGGAGGAGGCCGGGCGCGCCTTTATCTAAGGAGTGGGCGCTCGAAGAGGGCGGCCTGGCCCTGGCCGACGCCGACGCAAAGGGTTGCGAGGCCGTAGCGGCCTTCGCGGCGGCGCAACTCGTGCAACAGGGTGACGACTAGCCGCGCGCCCGTCATCCCAAGCGGATGGCCGATGGCGATCGCGCCGCCGTTCACGTTCACGCGCTTCGGGTCGAGACCGAGCTCGCGAATGACGACGAGGCTCTGCGAGGCGAACGCCTCGTTCAGCTCGACGAGGTCGAGGTCGCTGGGCTCGACGCCGCTCCGCTCGAGCAGTTTCCGCACGGCGGGCACCGGCCCGATCCCCATCACGCTCGGATCGACGCCCGCGACCGCGCTGCCGACGAATGCTCCTAGCGGCTGGACCCCAAGCGCACGCGCCCGTTCCTCGCTCGCGATCACCAGCGCCGCGGCTCCGTCGTTGATCCCACTCGAGTTCCCGGCCGTCACCGTGCCGCCGTCACGAAACGCCGGCTTGAGCGCTGCGAGCTTCTCGGCGCTCGTGTCGGGCCGTGGATGCTCGTCGCGCGTGACCTCGCCGATCTCGACGAGCTCGTCCGCGAACCGCCCTGACTCCTCGGCGGCTGCCCAGCGCTGCTGCGACTGCAGCGCGAACGCGTCCTGCTCCTCGCGACTCACGCCGTGCTGCTCCGCAACGTTCTCACCCGTCTCGCCCATCGACTCGAGCGGAAACATCGCCTCCATCCTCGGGTTGGGGAAGCGCCAGCCGAGCGTCGTGTCCCAGACGGTCTGGTTCCCGCGCGGAAACGCGACGTCCGGCTTCGCCATCACGAGGGGGGCGCGGCTCATCGACTCGACCCCGCCGGCGACGAAGAGATCCCCGTCGCCCGCCGCGACCGCGTGGCAGGCGGACACGACCGCGGACAGGCCGGACGCGCAGAGTCGATTTACGGTGACCCCCGCCACCGTTTGGGGCAGCCCTGCGAGCAGGCCCGCCATGCGCGCAACGTTCCGGTTGTCCTCGCCCGACTGGTTCGCCGCGCCGAAGTAGACGTCCTCGATCTCGTCCGCAGGCACACCCGCTCGCGAGATGGCCTCCGAGATGACCGACGCGGCGAGATCGTCCGGACGGACGCGGGCCAGCGCCCCGCCATAGCGACCGACCGGAGTGCGGACCGCCGAGAGGACGACGGCTCGGCTCAGCCGACGAACTCCACGTTGACGGGCTGGTCGAACGCACCGATCTCCTCGCCGCGGCGAAGGAGCTCGTGGACGGCTCGCCGCCCCTCCTCGCCGTAGTCCTCCGTCAGCTCGTTCACGTACATACCTACAAAGCGGTCGGCGAGCTCATCGTCGAGGCCGCGTCCCCACTGCGACGCGTACTCGAGCGCCTGCTCGCGGTTGTCGAGCCCGGCTCGGATGGACTCGGCGAGGACCGCCGATAGCTCTCGCAGCACGTCGGGGCCCAGATCGCGCCGGGCAACGTTCGCGCCGAGCGGCAACGGCAGGCCGGTGTCGGCGAGCCACCATTCGCCGAGATCGAGCACCTTGTGCAACCCGGCGGCGGCGTAGGTGAGCTGCCCCTCGTGGATGAGGAGGCCGGCCTCGGCCTTGCCGGAGGAAACCTCGTCCATGATCTCGTCGAACGGCACCTCGCGCCAGGCGAAGTCGCCGATGGCAAGCCGCAGCGCGAGGAACGCGGTCGTCATGCGACCCGGCACCGCGATCTCGACGCGGCCCAGATCGTCCTCCATCAGCGGCTCGCGCGAGACGACGATCGGCCCGTAGCCCGCGCCCATGCTGGCCCCATGGGGGAGCAGGACGTACCGGTCCTGGACGAAGGGGTACGAGTGGAGGGAGATCGCCGTCACCTCGAGGCGGCCTTCGAGCGCCCACTCGTTCAGCGTCTGGATGTCGCGCAGGACGTGCTCGAACTCGAAGCCTCGCGTATCGATCTCGCCCGCAGCGAGCGCCCAGAACATGAATGCGTCGTCGGGGTCCGGGCTGTGTCCGAGCCTGATCCTCATCGCTGACCACGTCCGAAGAACCAGCGCTCGAGGGGCCCGAGGAGCTCTTTGCGCGTGAACGGCCGGATGTGCTCCGGCCTCCCGTCGTCCTCGGAGACCCGCGCGTCGTCGTCGAGGATGTCGTTTGCGTGCTCGAGAACATCCTCGAGCTCGTGG
>JBGOSR010000162.1:0-4583 GCA_041476065.1 Gaiellaceae bacterium | reverse complement strand
CTCGAACTCGCGCATCGTCGGCGAGCGCCCGAGGCGTTCGGCGGAGGCGCGCAGCTGCTCGAGGATCTCCTCGTTCGAATAGCGCTTGCGAATTCCCGCTTGGAACTCGGCCAGGGCCTTCGGATCGATGCGCGAGAGGGCCGCCCGAGAGGCCGGGCGTTTCCGGGGCATAGCAAGAAGAATAGATCAGGATGGAGCAATTGCAAAGAGACGCTAGAACGCTGGGTCAGGAGGGTCTGGCGAAAGACATGTTGAGCCCCGGGCCGCGCTGTTCGCCCCGGAGACGAGCAGGATTCCGCCAGCCCCTCCTACGAAGCGGCGAGAAGATCGTGCCGCGCAGCCTCGTTCGTGAGGATCTCCGGTGGCAGCACTCGCTCGAGAGCCCCGACGCAGCGGGGGCAGAACTGCGACCCGGCGGCGCGCTTCAGCTCGTCCATGGCATCCAGAGCGGGTCGCGCGGCGCGGTAGATGCGGGTCGTGAGCATCGAGTCGAGCGCGTCGGCGACGTGGATGATCCGAGCGCCCAGGGGGATCTCCTCGCCCTTCAGGCCGTCCGGATAGCCGGTGCCGTCGAAGCGCTCGTGGTGATGGCGGATAGCCGGCACCGCGTCGTTCAGGAAACCAAGCCGGTCGATGATGCGTGCGCCCTCGTCCGAATGGCGCTGCATGAGCGCCCACTCGTCGTCGGTGAGGACGGCGGGCTTCAAGAGGATTGCGTCAGGCACGGCGAGCTTCCCGATGTCATGGAAGAGCGCCGCGTGGCCGAGCAGGTCGAGCTCAGCTTGCGAGAGGCCCATCTCGCGGCCGATCGCAAGTGCAAGCTGCTGCACGCGGCGAGAGTGCCCCGCCGTGTAGGCATCGCGCGCGTCCACCGTCGCCGAGAGGCTCTCCATCGCGGCGGTGGAGCGCTCCTTGAGGAGGCGGTTTGCCTGCTCGAGCGACACGTTCTGGGTCTGGATCGTCTCGGCGGCCGCCCGGAGCTTCTGGGCGCTGCGCTGCGTGTGCCGGAGGTACGCCTCCTGCGTCTTGCGCATGAGGAGGAGCGGGACGGCGAAGACTGCGAGCGCATAGAGCCCGGCCGCGTGGTAGGCGATTGCCATCACGCCGCCGACGAAGCCGTACACGATCCAGTGAGGCGCGAGCCAGGCGAAGCGCTCCTGCCACACGCGCCACACGCGCTCGTGGCCCTCCATCGCGATCGCGACGCTCAGGAGGCCGGTGTTGACCGCGAAGTACGCGAGGCCGGCTGCGAGGCCCGCCGCTGCGGTGAAGAACTCGCCCGCGGTTCCCTGGAATCCGGCCATGAAGATGCCGGCGGCAGCGAGCGACGAAAGTGAGAGCGCGCCGATGTTGAAGAGGACGCGGTGGAGCTCGGAGCGCCGCGCGCTCCACTCGACAATCGCTGTCGTCGCGGCGAGCACGAGGGCAGCGCGAGGCCCGAACAGGGCTGCGCCGGCAAGCGAGCCGACGGCGCTGATCGAGATCGACCCTCCGTCGTCCACCTCGATCGCCAGCGCCTGGCCGAAGCCGACGAGAACGACGAGCGCGATGAGCGCGAAGACGTCGTGACTTGAGCCGAAGATGATCCCGAGCACGCCGGCGGCCGTGCCCAAGGACGCAACGAGGCCGACCATCAGCGCGAGCCGGCGCGAGAGCGACAAGAAGCGCGGCCCGTGCATCGCGTGCGTTCGCGGATGGCGCCGCTCTTCCGGCGGGATCAGCTCGACCGCGGGCGGGAGCGGCTCGAGATGGTGACCGGTCTCCGGAACTGCGGCCAGCCTCGGCTTGCGACCGACCGGCACGGCCAGAGGCTCGGAGGTCGCGTCGAGCACGCGGTTCCGGCCCTGGAGCTTCGCGCGGTAGACGGCGAGGTCCGCCTGGTGGATGAGCTCGTTGCCGTCCTGCCCGTCGCGTGGGTAGGCGGCGACGCCGATCGAGACCGTGGCGCGGATGGGCTGGCTGGACGTCTCAACGTCGAACGCGCGCAGCGCGACCTCCCTCCTGATCCGCTCGGCGATCTCCATCGCTTCCTCGACGCTCGTCTCGGGAAGCAAGATGCTGAACTCCTCGCCGCCGAAGCGCGCAGGCACGTCGTAGTGGCGCAGCTGCGTGCGGAAGACCTCCGCGATGCCCTGGAGCACCGCGTCGCCGGCGAGGTGGCCGTAGGAGTTGTTGATGTCTCGCAGGAGGTCGAGGTCGGCCATGATCAGCGCCAGCGGCCGGTCGAAGCGCTGGGCACGAACGATCTCCTCGTTCAGGGCGAGGCCGAAGTGCCGGGCGTTGAAGAGGCCCGTCTTCGGATCGACGCGCGCCTCGGCCTCTAGCTGTGGCACCGACAGTGAGCGGTGGATGAGGAGGATGGGAGCGATTGCGAACGGAATCAACCAGGGGTTTGCGTTCCAGAAGGTCGCCAGCACGACACCGAGCGCGGCGAGGACGAACTCCGTCGAGAGGCCGTGGAAGGAAAAGAGGCCCGACTCGCGGATCGAGTGACCGCGGGCGAACGAGAGCATCGGCGCGAGCAATGCATGGTTCAGACCGACGAGCGCGACCGAGCAGGCCACTCCGGCGACGGCGAAGCGCAGTTCGCTGTTCTGGATCGTCCCGTCGGCCTGGAGCACTGCTTTCGCAGCTCCCCATGCTGCGATCGTCGCGATCACGTAGTTGCAGATGTTGAAGCACTCGATGTACCAGGCCGTGCGAGTCTTGAGCCACGACGGAATGTGCTGGACGATCGCCACGAGAATGACGAGCTCCGGTGGTAGCAGGAGAATCGCCGGGACGAGGAAGACGTTCGTCGCGTGGTAGGACTGGTTGCGCGGCGTCCTGACCAGCAGGACCTGAGCGAGCGCGGCGCCGGCCGCGAGCAGGAGGACCGTGGACCAGAGTCTGATGCCGTGGCGCTCACTCTGGAGTCGCGAGGCGAACGGCAGGACGGCGAAGGCCGCGAGGCTCACGACCGCCACGAGGTACGCAATCGCCGAGCGAGAGAGCCGCTTGTCGCCGGTGGGGTTCGGGCTTCGCTCGTCGCCGAAGGCGA
The DNA here is from genome assembly GCA_041476065.1 of Gaiellaceae bacterium. Taxonomy (GTDB): domain Bacteria; phylum Actinomycetota; class Thermoleophilia; order Gaiellales; family Gaiellaceae; genus VAXT01. The sequence continues at coordinate 1,543 of JBGOSR010000162.1, read as the reverse complement.
GCTCTGTTGGCACCGCGTTCATGCCCGCCTCGCAATCGCTTGGACGTACCGCATTGTGAGTCTCTCCTAGTCCCTGTCAGGGGCCGCAGAAGGAAGCTTGCTGGGTCTCAACGTAGGGGCCTCACGGTGCCTCGGCATCCCCCGTCCGAGTGAGTGGCCGGGGCCGGGCTTGAAGCCCGGCCCCGGTTGCGCTCAGGTACGGAGCGGAGCTATGGCAGAGGTGGCGGCGGTGGGACGTCAGGCGGTGGAGGCGGCGCCAAGCCAAGCGCTGGATCTGCCAGAGCGGCAGCCTCGTCGGCCGGAGTCAGCAGATCGGGCCCGCTAGGAGCGGCTGTCTCCTGCTCGGCCGCGTCCTCCCACGTGACGTCCGCGGCTGCGAGCACGTCGCTCCACGTGACGTCTTCCCACGTGACGTCTTCCCACGTGACGTCTTCCCAGGTCACTGCCGACCAGGAAGCGTCGCTCCAAGAGGCGTCCGTCCACGAAACTGCGTCCCATGCCGGGTTGGCCTTGGCTGCAGCCGCCCAGTGTGCCCCGTCGAAGACCGGAGTCGTGCCGCCTGCAGGATCCGGGACGACGAAGCCGTTCAGAGCGAGGTTGGGGTTGGGCGGATCGGCCACGGACGCTGCCCTCAGGGCGTTGATCTCACCGACACCGGCCGCGCCCAGCGGGGCGTCCGGAACGCGGCGCGCCTTCAGCATCAGCGCGCCCTTCACCTGGTCCGGTGTGAATCGCGGGTGCCGGGCAAGGATCTGCGCCGCCGCGCCGGCCACGACCGGAGCCGCGAAGGACGTTCCCGAGAGGCGCATGTAGCCGGGGGCAACGACGTTGTTCGGCTTCATGGCGATCAATGTCGCGTTCGCCGGAACGGGCCCGACCATGTACCGGCCGGCCGCGCCGACGTCAGGCTTGCGGAAGCCGTCGTACGTGTAGCCATAGGCCGACCAGAACGGGACGTCGTGCTGCGAGACCCTGACCGAATTGTTGAGGTCGATGGCACCGACTGTGATGACGAACGGGTCGTTGCCGGGCGCGAACATCACGCCGCTCGGGCCGTCCGCGTTGCCGTAGTTCCCGGCGGCGACGACGACCGTCACTCCGCTGAACCAGAGCTTCTCAACCGCCTTGTCGAGCGGGTCCTTCGTGAAGTTGCTCGGCACGGTGGCGTGGAGCGAGAAGTTCGCGATGCGGATGTTGTCCTTGGCCTTGTTCTGGTAGATCCACTCGGCGGCGGCGATGACGTCGCTCGTCCGGGCCATGCCGTAGTCGTCCATGACGTCGAGCGAGACGAGATTCGCGCCCGGAGCCGCGCCGGCATAGCCGGGAGCCCTGCCCGCCGCGATGCCCGCGACGAATGTTCCGTGTCCACGGCCGTCGCCCGGCGAGTTTGGTAGGAGCTGAGTGATCACTTGCTGGTCGATCACACGGGCGCCGCCGTCGAAGTCGGCCCGGTTCTTGTCGATCCCGGAGTCGACGATCGCGATCGCCGGGGTCTGGGACCTGAGGCTGTCTGTCTCCGGGAAGAACGGGCGCAAAGCCTCTG
>JBGOSR010000161.1:0-4718 GCA_041476065.1 Gaiellaceae bacterium | reverse complement strand
CGATCGCGACGGCGATCCGCTGCACGCGCTGCGAGTGACCCGCCGTGTAGGGGTCTTTCGCCTCGACTGTCGCGTTCAGGCTCTCGATCGCCTCGAGCGAGCTTTCCTCGAGCTTCGCGTACGCGGCCATCAGGTCCTTCGAGCGCTTACGGAGCCGATCGGTCTGGCGGCGGAGCATGCTCGACGCTCCGCGGACCAGGAGCACGAGGAGCGCCCAGAGGAGCGCGAAGACCGCGAAGGTCGTGAGCCAGATGATGTGCTTCTTCTGGGCGATCGAGGCTTCGACCCTAGAGGAGTCGGCGTAGATCTCGAAGGCGCCGATCACGCGACCGCGGTCCATGACAGGGGCATAGACCTCGAGGGCGCGGTGCAATTTCTTGAACTCAACCGCGTTCTCCTCGGCGTTGAGCTGCTCGATCGTCGCCTCGGCCTTGCGCGTCTCGAACACCTTGTTGAGCGCGTGTGCGAGTGGGAACCTCTTGCCGATCCGCCCAGGCGCAAGGTTCGTCCACGCCAGAACGCCGTCGAGCCGCCAGACCTTGACGCTGACTATGTCCGGCCTCGCCTCGAGGCTTGTTTGGATGACTCCCTTCGCTCCGGGGCCGACGGAGATCCGTCCCCCGTGGACGATCTCCCGGTGCAGGATGCCGTTCGTGTACTCGGTGAGGCTGACCTGCGCATCGTCGATCGCCTGTTGCTGAAGTGCGTGCGTGAGGACGAATCCGAGGGCTAGCGCAGCGACGGCAAGGAGCAGCGCGCTCGCGAAGACGAACGCCCGCAAGAGCGTCAGCGAACGCGAGATCTTCTCGGTGATGGTTGGAATCGCCACAGGCCGCAGGCTCTCTCCGAAGTATCGGCCGGGATTCGCCTTCGCCCTCACCCGAACGGGGGACTGGCTCTGGCGGGCGGTGATGCTTAACTAGTCTCGTGGATCTCGACCTCGTCTTCCTCGGGACGTCAGGCTCGATGCCGACCGCGCAACGCGCGCCGACCGCGCTGCTCCTGCGCCGCGGCGGCGAGCGCCTGCTCTTCGACTGCGCCGAGGGCACCCAGCGGCAGCTCCTGCGCTCGAATGTCGGGTTGATCGAGCTTCGCGAGATCTTCTTGACCCACTACCACGCGGATCATTACCTCGGCCTGCCCGGGATGCTGAAGACCTTCGCGCTGCGCGGACGCGACGTGCCGATCACCGTCTACGGCCCGCCGGGCCTGCGCGACCTCTTCGAGGCGCTGCGCCGCATCTTCGGGCGACTCACGTACACCGTCGAGCTGAAGGAGCTGCGGGCAGGCGACGAGCTGATCCGCGACGACTATCGCCTCGTCACGTTCGCGGTCGCCCACGGGGTCTCGGCGGTGGGCTATGCGCTCCTCGAGGATCCACGCCCGGGCCGCTTCGACGTGCAGGCGGCCGACGCCCTCGGCGTTCCGCCGGGGCCCAAGCGCGGCGCGCTACAGCGCGGAGAGTCGGTGACGTTGCCCGACGGGGAGACGATCACGCCCGAGATGGTGCTTGGCTCCGCACGTCCTGGGCGGAAGGTCGTCATCGCCGGCGACGGCGGCCCCTCCGAGGCGGTGATCGAGGCGGCCCGAGGCGCGGACGTCCTCGTGCACGAGGCGACCTTCTGCGAAGACGAGCGAGACCGGGCGCGCGAGACGTCGCACTCGACCGCGCTCGAGGCAGCCGGAGTCGCGCGGGCGGCCGAGGTGGAGATGCTGGCACTCACGCACGTCTCGAACCGCTACTTCGGCGGCGAGGTCGCGCGGGAGGCGAAGACGATCTTCCCGAACGCGATCGTCCCGAAGGACTTCGATACGATCGACGTCCGCTTCCAGGAGCGGGGAGGGCCGCAGCTCGTGAAGGGCGGAGCCCTGCAGCAGCGGCCGGAACGTGAGACCGTGCCCACACAGGAGGAGTCGCCGGAATGACACAGATGGTTCAGGTGGCGATGGCCGGAGACGTCACGGAAGCCGAGGAGCTGCAGGAGATCCTGCGCTCGGCCGGGATCGAGTCGGAGCTCGAGGTCGCGGTCGACCACCATCCGCGGGAGAACGAGGACGCACCGCAGAAGGTGCTCGTCGCGGAGACGTCCTTCGAGGCGGCGCAGCACGCGATCGAGGCGCTCACGGAGCCTGACGAGCTCGTCTCCGAAACCTGATTTCGGCCGCGTCGCGGCGAGATACGACGAGCTTCGCCCTGCGGACGAGAACTGGTGGGAGGTCTTCGAGCTGCTCGCGCGCGACGGCGATCTGGTCGGGCGGCGGGTGCTCGACATCGGGTGCGGCACGGGTCGCGTGGCGGCGGCGCTGGCCGAGCGCGGGTCACGCGTTTGGGGCGTCGAGCCTGCGGCGGAGATGGCGGCTCTGGCGCGGGAGCGGATCAGCACGGTCAAGATCGCACCGGCCGAGAAGCTGCCGTTCAAGGACGGGTGGTTCGAGCGGGCCGTCATGTTGCTCGTCATCCACCTGTTCGACCGGCCACAGGCTTTCGCCGAAGCGAATCGCGTGCTCGGCTCCGACGGGCGCCTGGTCATCGCGACCTTCGACCCGGCGCACTTCGAGCACTACTGGCTCAACCGCTTCTTCCCGTCCCTCGAGGCGATCGACCGCGCCCGTTTCCCCGAGCCTCCGGCCCTGCGGGACGAGCTCGAGGCCGCCGGCTTCTCCTCTGTGCAACTGACTCCGCTCGCTCAGCGAGCCCGGATCGGCCGCGAGGAAGCGCTCGAGCGCGTGCGCGGCCGCTTCATCTCGCCGCTGCAGCTGCTCGGCGAGGAAGAGCTCGGAAGCGGGCTCGAGCGCATGGAGGCCGAGCTGCCCGAGCAGAACGAATACGGCCTGGAGTGGGTGATCGCCGTCGGTTACAGATAGCGCTCGAACCAGCCCACGATGCGCTCGAGCCTGTCGACCCGGCGGTCGGGGCGGCCCATCGAGAGCGTGAGGTGGAACTCGTTCGGGTAGCGCACCATCTCGACGGTTCGCCCGAGGCGGCGCAGCATCGTGAACGCGATGTCCGTCTGGCCTGCCGGACAGCGGAGGTCGCCTTCGGACTGGAGCAGCAGCAGCGGGGCGGTGTTCCTATGCAGGAGGGCGGCCGGGGAGCGGTTGAAGACTCGCGTGTGTGACTTCCAGGGCTCGACAACTCCTGCGGCGTGCTCGGCGACGAGGAAGCCGTAGTCCGACTGGCCGTAGAACGAGAAGAGGTCGAGCACGGGGTTCTCGCTGACCGCCGCGGCGAAGCGCCCGGGATGGTTTCCGAGCAACCAGTTCGTCATGTAGCCGCCGTACGAGAGCCCGAGGAGGCCGACATGGCCGCGCTCGGCGATTCCCTTGCGCGCCGCCCAGTCGACGAGCCGCATGCAGTCCGAGGCGTCGACGTCGCCCCAGTTGCCGTCGATCGCCTTCGCGAAAGCCTCGCCGTAGCTCACCGAGCCACGGGGATTTCCGTACAGGACCGTGAAGCCTGCGTCTGCCAGGGCGATCATCTCCAGCCACGGGCTCGGGCTGTGGGCGAGGTGAGGCCCGCCGTGGATGTGGAGGACGAGGCCACGGCTCCGCCGCCCGCGCGGCCGGACGAGCCATGCGTCGATCTCGTGCCCGTCCCGGTGGGGGATGGAATGGCGTTCCGGATCCCTGCGGTAGGGCGCGAACCAGCGGCCTCCATTGCGGGAAAGCTGCCGCAGGCCGCCATCCTCGACCGAATAGACGTCTGCGGCACCTCCGGCCACGCTGGCGATCGTCGCGATGCGCCCGCCCGCGGCTGCGAGCCACGCACATACGACTTCGTCTCCTTCGACGAGTCGCTCGGCCGATCCGTCGAGGCCGAAGCGATAGGGAACACAGGAGCCGCGGTCGGCAACGAGGCACAGGAGGTTCGCGTCGTCCAGCCAGACGAGCGGCGGCGGGAAGCGCGCACCGAAGTCCTGCAGGTCGGTTGCGACCGCAAACCAGAAGGGCCGGTCGAGGTCTTCGCCGAGCCGGCGGAACGAGCGCCCTTCGCTGACCCAAAGGCCGATGTTCTCCCAACCACCCGCGTTCTTCGCGTCGAGTCCGAGGAACGCGACCTTTCCGGAAGGCGACCAGGCGCCGGCGACGATCTCACCGCTGAGCTGCGCGAGCTTGGCGGGGCGGCCGCCCCGAGCAGGGAGAGCCCAGAGCTGCGGCTCTTCGAGGACGCCGGCCTCGGGGCGGAGGTCGGCGACGAAGCCGATGCGCTTGGCGTCCGGCGACCAAAACGCTTGCGCGACCTCGTAGCGGGGCTCCGTCAGGCGCTTCGGCCGCCCGCCCCGCGCCGGGACAACCCAGAGGCTCGTGAACTGGTCGCGGACGCCTGCGAGATCGAGGCGCCAGTTGAGATCGGTGATGTGCCGCCCGGTCGGGCTCTCTCGATCGCCGATCAGGAAGCGGTTCTCACCGCTCTCGCCAAGCGCAAGCACGCTCTTGCCGTCGGGCGACCAATCGGCGACGCCGACGCCACCCTCGAACTCGGCGAGCTGAGCCGGCTCTCCGCCGCCGAGCGGGAGTAGCCAGGGCTGAGACTGTCCCGAGCGTATCGAGACGAAGAGCAACGTCTGCCCGTCCGGCGAGAAGCGAGGGCGAGTGTCGAGGTCGCCGCTCGTGATCTGCTCCGAGCGCCCGCGCGTCATCGGCACCCGCCAGAGGCGCATCCGGTACTTGCCGTTCTCGATCGTTCGCCGCCCGTAGACCGCGGACGAGCCGTCGGG
>JBGOSR010000160.1:0-4780 GCA_041476065.1 Gaiellaceae bacterium | reverse complement strand
CAGTCAAGGTCGCGGGCACGAGGCGGACGAGCTGGAACCCTGAGGGGCTGTCCTCGAACGCAAAGATCGCCGAGGGCCTCGGGGCGCCGTCAGCGGTGCTGCCCGCGACCAGTGCGGCCGCCGCAATGAGTGCCGTTAGCATCCGGCCAATGCTGGACCCGAAAGTCTTCAAGGCGTACGACATACGGGGCATCTATCCCACTGAGTTAGACGAGGAAGGCGGCAGGTCGATAGGCCGCGCCTACGTCGAGCAGTTCGAGCCGACGGCGATCGCCGTCGGGCGCGACACGCGGATCTCCTCGCCGTCGATGGCGAAGGCCGCGATCGAGGGAGCCGTCGCCGCAGGGGCTGACGTCGTCGACATCGGCCTGGTCGGCACCGAGATGCTCTATTTCGCGGTCGGCGATCTCGACCTGGACGGCGGGATCGCGGTCACGGCCTCACACAACCCGAAGGAGTACACGGGAATGAAGATCGTCCGCCGCGGCGCGCTGCCGGTGGGCGGCGACTCGGGCCTGCCGGAGATCCGAGACCGCGCCCTGGCCGGTTTCGACACGTCCAGGTGCCAGGCACCGGGACGCGTCCGGGAGGAAGATGTCTTCCCGGCCTACGTGGACAAGGTCCTGTCCTTCATCGACCCCTCCGCGGTGAAGCCGCTCCGGGTCGTGATCGATGCGGCGAACGGAATGGCGGGCGCGATGCTGCCGCCCGTCCTCGAACGACTCCCGATCGACGCCGTCCCCTACTTCTTCGAGCTCGACGGGAGCTTCCCGAACCATGAGCCGAATCCCCTGCTCCCAGAGAACCGCGAGTTCGTGATCGGCAAGGTGCTCGAGGAGAAGGCCGGCCTCGGCGTGGCCTTCGACGGCGACGCCGACCGCTGCTTCTTCATCGACGACACTGGCGAGTTCGTACCGGGCGACTTCGTGACGGCGCTGCTCGCGGAGCTCATGCTCGAGAAGCACCCGGGCGCGACGATCATCTACGACGTCCGTGCGAGCTGGGCGGTGCCCGAGGCGATCGAGCGGGCCGGCGGCATTCCATTGATCAACCGCGTCGGCCACGCGTTCATCAAGCACCGGATGCGCGAGGAGGGCGCCGTCTTCGCCGGCGAAGTCTCCGGCCACTACTACTTCCGCGACTTCTACCAGGCCGATTCCGGCGTCATACCCTTCCTGCTCATGCTGGACCTGATCTCGAAGCGGGGCAAGCCGCTCTCCGAGCTCCTGCGGCCCCTGCGCGAGACGTACTTCCTCACGGGCGAGCTCAACGTGCTGGTCGAGGACGTGGCCGTCAAGCTCCAGGAGATCAAGGAGCGCTTCGGCAAGGAGGGCAAGGTCTCCCACCTCGACGGCATCTCGATCGAAGCCGAGGACTGGCACATGAACGTGCGGCCGTCGAACACGGAGCCGCTGCTGCGTCTGAACCTCGAGTCGCGCTCGAAGGAGCTGATGGAGCATAAGCGGGACGAGGTGCTCGAGGTGATGCGCTCATGAGGGTCGAGCTCGAGCTGGGGCACGTGACCGACCGCAAACCCCCGTTCAAATACTCCGCGTTCACGCGCGTCGGCTTCTCTGACACCGACGCGCAGGGCATCGTCTACTACGGGCGCTATTTGCCTTACTTCGACGCCGCCCGCGTCGAGTACCACCGGCATCTCGACATGCTCCGGCTCGACGCCGGCGGCGAGTTCGTCCTGCGCGCGTCGAACATCGAGTACCTCGCGCCGGCACGGTTCGACGACCTGCTCGAGGTCTTCATCCGGATCTCGCGGATCGGCCGCACGAGCGCGACCTACGACATGGCCGCCTACCGAGTCGAAGACGACCTCCTGATGGTGACCGGGACCCAGACGCTCGTGCTCGTCGACCCGGACGAGCGCAAGGCACGCCCGATTCCCGACAGCGTGCGGGAGCGCATCCGGGCCTTCGAGGGCGGCGACGTCGAGCTGTGAGCGAGTACAACGGCTCGCTCGAGGCGCTCGACCGGATCCTGAACCGGGGCGGCGACGCAGACGACGTCCTGCGCGAGGTCGTCCGCGTGCTCCACGAGCGGTACGAGCACGTCGCGATTCGGTTCGTCGAGGGCGAGAGCTTCGTCGAAGGGCCCTCGCTGGGTACCGCGGCTGAGGGAGCCGCGTCGACCTGGCCCATCGCCTTCCAGGGGATGAGGGTGGCGGAGCTCGTGGTCGCGCCGACGGCAGACGGAGATCGCGAGTTCCTCGAGCGCGTGGTGACGATCGTCTCGCCCCACTGTCTCGTCGGCTGGGACACGGGCGGCGAGCCCTGGTCTCCGTAGAAATCGCCCTCGCTCTCTCGGTTTCCTGACGTGTCGCTGAGCGCCTGTATGCGAGCGGAACAGTGCTACGCCGCACGGGCCGCTCGCAGGAGGGCGCTCAGCGGCGCGAGGCGGCGGGCGGAGCGGGGCTTCGCCCCGCGGGAGCCCGACGCCGATCAGGGAAGCGAGGCCGCGGCAGCCTGGTCGCTCCTCGAAACGACCAGGCGCCGCAGGCTTGCCCTCTCCCCATTTCTCGTTGTAGGTCGAGGGCCCGAAATCGTCCATCCCTCGTTCGAGTTACCCCGCATGTTCGGGGGATGATCCCTCGATCGAGTGATTCTCCGAAAAGCCGTTAGGTTCCCTACGTGCGCGTCCACGTGATCAGCGACATGGAAGGGGTCGGCGGCATCGTCAAGGGGCAGCAGACGAACGCGGGCGCGGACATGTTCGAGGAAGGGCGCAAGCTCTACACGGGCGAGATCAACGCCGCGGTCCGCGGTGCGAAAGCGGCGGGCGCGACGGAGATCGTCGTCATGGACTGCCACGGCGCCGGCGAGGGCTTCACGTTCAACTCGCTCATCGCCGAGGACCTCGACCCGGCGTGCGAGTTCGTCGTTCAGGAAGAGTGGACGGGCTACACCGGCTTCCTCGAGGAAGGATGCGATGCGGCTCTCTTCGTCGGGATGCACGCGATGGCCGGCACGCGCGACGGCGTCCTCAACCACACGGTCTCCGGGACCGACTGGCACAACCTCTCGTTCAACGGGACACTCGTCGGCGAAACCGGGATCAACGCGGCGCTCTGCGGCACCTGGGGCTGCCCGGTGCTGCTCGTGACCGGGGACGACGCGGTCTGCCGCGAGGCGACGGAGCTGCTCGGCTCCGGCCTGACAACCGTCTCCGTCAAGCAGGGCCTCGGCCTCCGCAGTGCCCGCATGCTCGTGCCGTCTCGCGCGCGAGAGCTGATCGAGGAAGGTGCGAAGAAGACGCTCTCGGATCTCAAAGCGGTGCCGCCCTATGACCCCGGCAAGCCATGCGAGATCAAGGTCGAGTACAAGTCGACCGCCCCGCCGCAGAAGCTGCGCTTCCAGTCCGGCGTCGAGTTCCTCGACGATCGGACGCTCGTCTCCCGCGCCGACGACTGGTGGTCGGCGTGGAAGCAGTTCTTCTTCGTGGAGTAACTAGCGGCGAACGGCGAGAATCGCTGCGCTCTCGGGTGTCGTCAGCAGCTCGGTCGAGACCAGCCTCTCGTTGTCCAGCCAGTACTCCCGCACGGGGTCGCCTTGCTCGCGCCACTCCTCGCGCAGGAGGCTCTGCGGCGTCAGGTCGTCGATGACGACGACGCCTCCGTCGGCAACGACGCTCAGCGCCTGGTCGCTCTCGACCGGCACGTCGCCGCGCTTCCAGTGTCCGCCGTCGAAGAAGAGGAGGTCGAACGGTGCTTCGATCGGAAGGAGCTCATGCCAGTCGCCGTGGAGGACTCGAACATTCGGATAGTCGCCGAAGAGACGGCCGGCAGCGGCCGCGCGCTCCTCGTCCAGCTCCACGGTGACGAGAGACGCCTCCGACCCGAGCGCATCCACGATCCAGGCCGAGCCCACCCCGCACCCGGTTCCGATCTCCGCAAACCGTCCCTGAGGGCGAGCCGCGACGAGAACGGCGAGTAGCCGCCCGATCTCGGGGATCGAGGACCGCTCGAAACGCATCGCCGTGGCGAGCGATTGCGCGCGATGAACGAGCTCTGGCAAGTGCTGCTGTTCGGGTCCCGGCAAGGCGTGTCCTAGCGTTCCTGAAGCGTCGCTCGCAAAGGAGGCAAGCGCGCGGCGCGCAGGACAGCACACCCTAGTGCGGACAAGCGCCGCGGGCGCTGCATCCTGCCACGAGCGGCGCTAGGCGCGGTCCAAGGAAGCGGGAGTTCATCTCCCGCGACCGCAAGTCATCTGCTTCCGCGGCTCCGCCGGCCGGGAGGCCGCGCCGGTCAGGAGCGCTAGGACGGCGTGACTCTATAAGCGTCGAATACGGCCTCGACGTTGCGGAGCGACGTCAGAAGCGTTCGCAGCGCCTTCACGTCTCCGAGCTCCGCCGTGTACCAGTTCTTGGCAAGCTGGTCCTCGACGGTGCCGCCGTACGAGACGATGTTCGCGCCGTGCTCGGCGAAGGTACTGGCGACGTCCTCGAGCAAGCGGGGCCGGTCCCAGGCGTCGACGGCGATCTGGACGCGGAAGCTCTTCGTCGAAGCGGCGTCCCAATCGACACCGGTGAAGCGCTCGGGATTCCGCATCAGCGTCTTCACGTTCGGGCAGTCCTGCCGGTGGATCGTGATCCCCTTGCCGAGCGAGATGTAGCCGACGATCTCGTCGCTCGGCACCGGCGTGCAGCACTTGGCGAGCCGGACGAGCACGTCCTCGACGCCCTCGACCTTGATCCCCAGGCTCTCGCTCGCGGTGGTGCGCCGAGCCTTCGCCGTCTTGAGGCGGACCGGCTCCTCCTCGGTCACCTCCGT
>JBGOSR010000159.1:0-4844 GCA_041476065.1 Gaiellaceae bacterium | reverse complement strand
CACGTCTCGCACGGCGCCGCCCCGGCCCGGTTCCGCGACGTGGAGGTAGGCGTCTCCAGTTGAGCCGTGTAGACGTTCCTGCCCGCACGTTCCTCGGGCGCCGCTCGCGGTGCGGGGCCGGAGGGCACAGTATTGGCCATACGGGCCCGGAGAGCACTGTGCCGCGAGCGGCGTCAGGCGACGGCGGAGCCGGGCTTCGCCCGGCGGGAGCCGGCGCCGGCGAGGGGCGCGCGTGAGCCGGGCGCTGGATCTTGCTGAGGCAGCACTCCGTGCGGCGGAGGGCGACGAAGCCGAGGTGCTCGTCCACGCGGAGCGCTCGGGCGTCGCGCGCTTCGCCGGATCGATCGTCCACCAGCCGACGCTGATCGACAACGCGGTCATCCGGCTCCGCATCGTCCGCGACGGGCGCATCGGCTGGGCAGCGACGAACCGCACCGGCGGCCTGGCCGAGCTCGCGCAACGCGCTGCCGAGGCCGCCGACCAGGCGCGGCCCGATCCCGACTTCCCTGGCCTGGCTCCGCCCGCCGAGTACCCCGACGCGGTCAGCTTCGACGAGGAGACGGCTTCTCTCGGGCCCGAGGACCAGGCACGCCTCGCCGGGGTCGCGATCGACGCGGCCGGAGACTTCGGGCTCTACGGGTACTTCACGAGCGGGGTGACCGAGATCGCCCTCGCGTCGTCGACCGGGCTCGTCGCCGACCAGGTCGTGACCGACGCGGACGCGCTCTGCCTCGCGGCGGTCGACGGGGCTTCCGGCTGGGCGGAGCAGACCCACTGGCGGGTCGCGGACGTCAACCCCGCCGCGGCCGCAGAGGAGGCTTCGGCGAAGGCCGCCCGAACCCGCGGTGCCGTCGAGATCGAGCCCGGCCAGTACGCCGCCGTCCTCGAGCCCTACGCCGTAGCGGAGCTCCTGCGTTGGTTCTCGTACGACTCGCTCGGCGCGCAGGGCTTCCTCGAGGAGCGCAGCTACTTCAGCGGACGCATCGGCGAGCGTGTCTTCGACGAGCAGGTCTCGATCGTCGACGACGCGCTCGACGCGAAGAACATGCCGAAGAGCTTCGACTTCGAGGGCACGCCGAAGCAGCGGGTCGAGCTCGTCGAGAACGGAGTCGCCCGCGAGGTCGTCTGGGATCGTGGGACGGCTGCCAAGGCAGGCGACGGACGGGTCTCGACGGGCCATGCCCCACCCGACGCGTGGCGCTTCTATGGCCCGCTGCCGACGGCTTTCTCGATGGCCGGCGGCGACGCGTCCTCGCTGGACGAGCTCGCCGAGCGCGTGGGCGACGGCATCTACGTCACCCGTCTTCACTACCTGAGCGTCGTCGATCCTCGCGGGGGCGTGATCACCGGGATGACCCGAGACGGGACGTTCCGGATCAGGGACGGCAAGGTGGCGGAGCCGCTCGTCAACCTCCGCTTCACGGTCGCGATGGCCGACGTCCTCGGAGAGGTGCGCGGCCTGACGCGCGAGCCACTCCTCATGAACATGAACGAGCTGTACGACGAGCGCTTCCCATATGCCGCGCTCGTGCCCGCGCTCGCCACCGGACGCTTCCACATCAGCGGAACCGGCTCCGGCCCCGGTCTCTAGCGAGGGACTGTCCCTCGGTGGGGACTGTCCCTACTTGAGGAGGTGGTACAGGATGACGGTGTTGACGAAGAAGATCGCGCCGACCGCGACCGTCAGCCGCGTCAGGTTCCGCTCGACGATGTGCGTCCCGCCCTGGGACTGGGGCACATACCCCATTCCGGCCATGCCGGCGTCCCGGCCCGAATGCATCAGCACGAGCCCGATCAACGCCATCGCCGTCACGAAGTGGAAGAAGACGAACGCCGGGCGCCCGATACCGCCGAGGAATGCGAGGAGCGGAAGCACGTAAACAGGGTAGCGCCTACTGGCCGCCCAGATCGAGGATCGCTTCCACGAGCTGCGTCCCGAGCCTGTCCTTCGTGAGAAAAGCGGCCACTCCGGCCTGGCGGGAGCGGTCGATGTCCGCGGAGATGCTCGAGCCGGTGAGCACGAGGATGCAGGCGTCTGGACGGTGCTCCCGGATCCTCCGCGAAGCCTCGATCCCGTCGAGCTCCGGCATCGAGATGTCCATCAGCGTCACGTCCGGTTCGAGCGAGACGGCGAGCTCGACTGCCTTGTTGCCGTCTTTCGCCGTGCCGACGACCTCGACTCGGTCGTCGCTTTCGAGCAGGGCTTCGATCGACTCCACGAAGAGCGGCTCGTCGTCAGCTATGAGCACGCGAATGGGCGACTGCATGCGGGGGTCGGGGACGGCTTCCATTGTTCAGGGACTCCCTCTGAGGATGCCAGAGCTACGCTTTTCCTGTGAATACCACCGAATCCCGCGCGCGGATTCAGAAGCTCCTCGTCACCGGGGACAATCGGCTCAAGCAGGGGGTCTCTCCGCAGAAGGCGCGCGAGAGCTACGAGCAGGCGCTCGAGGTCGCCCGCGAGGCGGGGCTCGAGGAGAGCGTGCGCCCGCTTGTCGAGATCAGGCTCGCCGATCTCGAGCGGCTCTTTCCAGGATCGACTCGATCTTCTCCGCCTGACGCCTGACGTCGTGCTCGGCGGCGGCAGTGCGCGCCGCCGGGTTCGGGCTCGGGAGCGCGGCGGCTCGGCGCATCCCATCCGCGAGCGCGGCGGTGTCGAGAGGGTCGACGAGGACGCCGGCCTCGGGCGACACGAACTCGGGCGGCCCGCCGATTCGGGTCGCGACCACGGAGCGTTCCGAGGCCATCGCCTCCAGCAGCGCCTGGCCGAAGGGCTCGATCGTGGACGGCTGGCAGAGGACGGTCGACTCGGCGATGTAGCGTGGCACCTGCTCGTGTGGGACGCGTCCTGTGACCTCGACATTCGGTCGCCCTTCAAGCTGCGAGCGCAGCGGCCCGTCACCGACGAAAACGAGACGGCCTGTCTCCAGGCTCGCAAAAGCGTCCGCGAGCCGGACGACGTTCTTCCGCTCGATCAGACTTCCGACGCAGACGAACACGGGCCCGTTCTGCGACTGCGGGACTGATCCCTTGAAGAGCTCGAGGTCGACGCCACAGTCGACGACCTCGGTCTTGCCGCGGGCCTCGGGGATCTTCGCCTCGAGCTCCTGGCGAAGGTAGTCCGAGACCGCGATCAGCGAGGAGGCTCGGCGGGCGACATGGCGAGTGGCGGCGGCAATCCCCGGATAGGCGCCGATGTTGCGCACGTCGCGCCCGTGCGCCGTGACCACGACCGGTGCGCCGCCGAAGCGGACAGCCGAAAGCCCAGTCGGAACGAGGAAGTGCGCATAGACGACATCGGGCTGAAAGCGTTTCGCCGCGCGGCGCACGTCCCGTGCGAGTCGCAGGTGCCGGCGCTTGCCGCCGCCACGCCCGCGGGTGACGGCGAGCTCGATCTCGTGCCCCCTCTCGGCCAGCGCTCGTTCGATCCCCTGCACGAAGGCGCCGAGGTCCGGATCGTCCGGGCCCGGATACATCTGGGAAACGAGGAGAATTTTCACGGCGGCTATGGGACGGAGTAGATGGCGCCGTAGTCCCTGGCCGACGAGATGCGGCCGGCCTTCGTGACCGTGAAATCCCACGTGTGCGTGAGCTCGCCCCGCTCTCGGCCGTTGACGATGAAGTCGTGGCTGTCCCACGTCTGCCTGAACCGGACGACGGCCGATCCATCGGCAGCGATATCCACAATGGTGGCACAGGTTCCCGGGATGCGAGTGCCGGGGGCCGGCCCGCCCATGTTGAGGCGGCACCGAACCGATTTCGGCGTCGCCGGAAACCGCTGAGCCATAAACCCTTGCCTCGTCGCAGCCACTGCCCTGATTGCGGCCTTCTCCTGCCTGCTTGCCCCACCGCCGTTGTCGCAGCCGCCCACAAGTACGACAGCCGCGACCAAGACGAAGGCGCTGCTCATGCCCGCTGGGCGTCGTACGTCCCGAACACCTCGCGCAGCTCGTTGCAGATCTCGCCGATCGTGCAGCAGGCCCGCAGCGCCTCCCGCAACGGCGGGAGCAGGTTCTCGTCTGTCTCGGCGACGCGCCGCACCTCCGCGATGGCCTTCGCTGCCTCGTCTCCGTTCCGCTCGGCGCGCACCTTCGCCGTCCGCTCGAGCTGCCGCCGCTCCGCCTCGGGATCGAGCTTGTGCAGCTCGATCGGCTCCGACTCCTCCTCGCGGTAGCGGTTGACGCCGACGATCACCTTCTCGCCTGCCTCGACCTCGGCGGTGTGCTTGTACGCCGCGTCCTCGATCTGACGCTGCACGAAGCCCTGCTCGATTGCCTCGACGGCGCCGCCGACCTCGTCCACCCGCTCGATCAGCTCGCGGGCGGCCGTCTCGAGCTCGTCCGTCAGCGCCTCGATGAAGTACGCCCCGCCGAACGGGTCGGCCGTGTCGGTCCCGCCCGCCTCGCGGGCGATGATCTGCTGAGTGCGGAGGGCGATCTTCGCCGAGCGCTCGGTCGGGAGCGCGAGCGCCTCGTCGTACCCGTTCGTGTGGATCGACTGCGCGCCGCCCGCGACCGCCGAGAGCGCCTGGATCGCCACTCGCACGATGTTGTTCTCGGGCTGCTGTGCGGTGAGTGTCGAGCCTCCAGTCTGCGCGTGGAAGCGCAGAGCCTGGGCCTTTGGGTTCGTTGCCCCGAAGCGCTCGCGCATGATCTCCGCCCAGAGCCGCCGGGCAGCGCGAAACTTCGCCACCTCCTGGAAGAAGTGGTTGTGAGCGTTGAAGAAGAAGGAGAGCCGCTCGCCGAAGTCGTCGGGCGAGAGCCCCGCGTCGACTGCAGCCTGGGCGTAGGCGATTCCATTGGCGAGCGTGAACGCAAGCTCCTGGACCGCGGTCGAGCCTGCCT
>JBGOSR010000158.1:0-4892 GCA_041476065.1 Gaiellaceae bacterium | reverse complement strand
CTTGCGCCTGTGTTCTCGGCCTCGCCGGGTCGACGGCGGCACAGACCCAGGTTGCGTTTCTCGCCGCCGGCGACTACGGCGTCGGCGGCACGCCCGAGCGGTCGCTCGGCCTCCGCATGCAGAGCTTCGAGGCGCGGCACGCCGCCAACATGCTCGTGCTGCTCGGCGACAACGACTACACGCAGAGCCCGGCGAGCTTTCGCACGAACTGGCGTGCCGCGTTCGGCTGGGCCCGCCGGACGCGCCTTCGGGTCGCGGGCGTGCTCGGGAACCACGACTACCAGACGGGGCGCGGTCGCTACGAGCTCAGCCTGCTCGGGATGCCCGGGCCCTATTACACGCGAAAGCTAGGAGACGCGCAGCTCTTCTTTCTCGACTCGAACTCGGTGAGCGCGCGGCAGACGGCCTGGCTCGAGCAGCAGCTCTCGGCCTCGACCGCGACGTGGAAGATCGCTGTCTTCCACCATCCGCCATACACCTGCGGCGGTCATTCGGGGAACACGGACGTCGCCGGTCGCTGGGTGCCGCTGTTCGAGAACTACGGCGTTCAGCTCGTGCTCTCCGGTCATGACCACAACTACCAGCGGTTCGCAAAGCAAAACGGCGTCACGTACGTCGTCCACGGCGGCGGAGCGGCGGGCCTCTATCCGCTCCACGGTTGCCCGTCCTCGTATCCGCGAAGGGTGCGCGCCCGCTACGAGCACGGGTTCCTCTACGTCTCGATCGGCCCCGACACGCTCGACGTGTCTGCCGTCGATCTCCGCGGGCGGGTGACGGACCACTTCAGCTTGCAACCGTAGGGCTAGACTTCCAGCGATGGCTGAGATCGGGACGATGCGCGTCAAGAGCGGGCTCGCCGAGATGCTCAAGGGCGGCGTGATCATGGACGTGACCGACGCCGACCAGGCGCGGATCGCCGAGGACGCCGGCGCCTGCTCGGTGATGGCGCTCGAGCGCGTCCCAGCCGACATCCGCCGCGACGGGGGAGTCGCGCGCATGGCCGACCCGGACAAGATTCGCGAGATCCAGGAAGCGGTGACGATCCCGGTCATGGCCAAGGCGCGCATCGGCCACTTCGTCGAGGCGCAGATCCTCGAGGCGCTCGAGGTCGACTACATCGACGAGAGCGAGGTCCTGACGCCCGCCGACACGGCGCACCACATCGACAAGTGGAAGTTCACCGTCCCGTTCGTGTGCGGCTGCACGAACCTCGGGGAAGCGCTCAGGCGGATCTCCGAGGGCGCGGCGATGATCCGCACGAAGGGCGAGGCCGGCACCGGCGACATCGTCAACGCGGTCACGCACATGCGCTCGGTCTTCGGCGCGATCAAGCGCCTCGGCGCGATGGATCCCGACGAGCTCTACTCCGAGGCGAAGGAGCTGCGCGCGCCGGTCGAGCTCGTGAAGTGGGTCGCCGAGAACGGGAAGCTCCCTGTCGTGACGTTCACCGCGGGCGGGATCGCGACGCCTGCCGATGCGGCGCTCTGCATGCAGCTCGGCGCCGACGGCGTCTTCGTCGGCTCCGGAATCTTCAAGTCGGACAATCCGTCCGATCGCGCGAAGGCAATCGTTGAGGCGACGACGCACTTCCAGGACGCCGACGTGCTCGCACGCGTCTCGCAGGGCCTCGGCGACGCGATGTCCGGTCTTTCGACGGCGACGCTCGCACCCGAAGAGCTCCTTGAAACCCGCGGCTGGTAACCCCCTCGCTTCCCTGACCGGCGGCCGCTCCCGCCCGGCCAAGCCGGGCTCCGTGCCCGCCTCGCGCCGCTGAGCGCCCTCCTGCGAGCGGGGGCCGTGTGGCCTAACACTGTCCCGCTCGCATACGGACGCTCAGCGACACGTCAGGAAACCGAGGGCCGTCCAGCCCGCTAGTCACAGTTGCCGCGATGAATGCGGTTGGAGTGCCGTGGTCTAGCGTTTCGTTCCTCGTCTACCTGGGCGACCTACACACTGCTCGGGGTTCAGGCGGATGAGCATGGCGCGGCCGGCCTCGTGTTGTGGGCGCTGCTCGTCCTCGCGATCCTGACCGTCCTGGCGTTCTGGTTCCGGCGAACCGGTCACCTCGTTACCGCCGGCCTGTTCGCCCTGAGCTCCGTGGCGGCGTTCGTCGTATTTCACGACGGATCTCCTCTTCGGCGGCGGTGACAATCACTTGTTGTTCCCGTTCGTCGGCCCCGACGGGTTCGGAAACGAGGAGCATCGCCGGTGGGCAGGGCCGCTGACGTTCGCCATCGTCGGGCTCTTCTTCATCGGGATCGCTCTTTGTCTTGCGCGGCGGCGCCGCGATGCGATCCCCGCCGCCGAGCTCCTCTAGCCCCAAAATCTAGAATTAGAGCCATGAGGATTGGCGTCCTTGCAGTCCAGGGAAACTTCCGCGAGCACGCGGCGATGTTGCGGCGCCTCGGCGCGGATGCGGTCGAGGTCCGGAAGCCCGAAGAGCTCGCCGGCCTCGACGGGCTCGTGATCCCCGGTGGCGAGTCGACGACGTTCATGCGCCTGATGCGCCTCTACGGGCTCGAGGAGGCGGTGCGGAGCTTCGACCGGCCGATCCTCGGCACCTGTGCCGGCCTGATCGTGCTCGACCAGGAGCACCTCGGCCTGCTCGACGTCGACGTCGCGCGCAACGCGTACGGGCGCCAGGTTGCGAGCTTCGAGGCCGACCTTCGGCTCGCCGGTGAGGACGAGCCCTTGCGCGGAGTTTTCATCCGTGCGCCTCGGGTCGAGCGGGCCGGCGAGGGCGTAGAAGTCCTCGCAGAGCTCGACGGCGAGCCCGTGTTGCTTCGACAGGGCCGCTTCCTGGTCGCTACCTTCCATCCCGAGCTCACGGACGACACGCGCGTCCACGAGCTCTTCCTCGAATCGGTCAGGGAGGCGAGCCTTGTCGGGACATAGCAAGTGGGCGTCCATCAAGCGCAAGAAGGGCGCGACGGACGCGAAGCGCGGCCAGCTCTTCTCCAAGCTCGTGCGGGCGATCATCGTCGCGGCCCGCGACGGCGGTCCCGATCCGACCGCGAACCTCGCGCTCCAGAACGCGATCGAGAAGGCGCGCGAAGCCGCCATGCCCAAGGACAACATCGAGCGGGCGATCGCGAAGGGCTCGGGCACCGGCGGCGATGCGGCGGCCTACGAGACGGTCACGTACGAGGGCTACGGCCCGGGCGGGACGGCGATCTTCATCGAGGCCTTGACGGACAACCGGAACCGCACGGCCGCCGACGTCCGGCACGTCTTCAGCAAGAGCGACGGCAACCTCGGCGAGTCGGGCTCGGTCGCGTGGCTCTTCGAGCGGAAGGGCGTGATCCTCGTCGAGGGCTCGGCAGACGAGGACGAGCTGATGCTGGCGGCAGCCGACGCGGGCGCGGATGACGTCGAGGTGGAAGAGTCGAGCTATCGAGTGCTGACGGCGCCCGAGAACCTGCATGCCGTGCGGGCCGCGCTCGAGCAAGGCGGCCTGGCGATCGAGTCGGCGGAGTCGACAATGGTGCCGAAGACGGAGGTCTCGATCGAGGACGAGAACACGGCGCGCAAGGTCGTGCGCCTGATGGACGAGCTCGAGGAGAACGACGACGTGCAGGCCGTCTACTCGAACTTCGACATCCCCGAGCAGGTGCTCGAAGCGGTCGCCGGCTAGTCCGAGCGCCACCGAGACTTTGCAACAGACTGTTGCAATGTTTGTTCAGGCGCTCAGGGGCTGTCCGAACGCGATGTCGTGGCCGTCCGGATCCTGGACTCCGAACTCGCGGCGAGCGTCGTCATGACCGCTAGCGGCCGGCCCGGATCTCCCGGCTCATCGCCGTGAAGCCGGCCATCCGCACCGTCACCCTGTACGTACCCCTCCGTTTCGGGCGTACCGAGTAGAACCCGCGCTGAGTCGTCTTCGTACCGTCCACCTTGAGCCAGCGTCCGCCGGATTGGCGCTCGAGGGACACGGGCGCGCCGAGCACCGAGTCGAGGAAGCGGTCGACGACCTTGCCCTTGACGAGCCGCCCACGCTCGTACGCCCGCACGGCGACGATCTTGGGCGGGAGGTTGCCCTGCAGCGTGATGCCCGCAAGGGCGACCAGCACCTGGCCTCGGTTCCAGCTCGACGCGACGACCTGTCCGTTAACGATGAACGAGTCGCTCGGCGGCTCCAGCGCCTCGAAGTCGACGACTGCGTACAGATCCACGTCCAGCGGGAAGGCGATCACGCCCTCGTAGCGCGCGTCGTCCCCGCCGGGCGTCAGCATGACGTAATAACCGAGGATCGTTCCGACGTCGCGCTTTCCGACGAGGTGCGGCACGGAGAGCCCGCCCCGCTGGTCAGGGTGCCAGTCGGAATGGACGACATTCGCGAGCGCGATCGCCGCCGGATCGCCCTGGCGCTCGTCGAAGCTCACTGTCCAGTCCAGCGAGGCGAAGTTCGCGTTGTTGGGGTTGCCGCGCTCTTCGTAGCGAGGTCCCGTCCAGCGGCCGGAATCCCCGGAGACGGACTGGCGGTTGTATGAGGAGGGCGAGGAAAGCTCGACGAGGAGCCCCGCCGGGAGGCCGTGCTTTTCGCGCGCTGCGTCGGCGATTCGAATTCGCTCGACGGACTGCGCACCGGCAACCTGGCCCCACGTGGCGAGGGCCGCAAGCCCCGTGACCAGGGCGACGAGGAGCAAGCGCCGCCGCATCGGGTTAGAGGCTAGCTAAGCGGGCGGCCCGCGGCTGACGACGAGGTCCACGCGAGCCCCGCGCGTGCGCCTGACGCCCGCCCTCGGGCTCTGCGAGAGCACCCGGCCGCGCGCTCTCGCCGAACGCGCCCGGCGGACGCGGCCGACCCTGCACCGGGCTCGTGCGATCAGCCGGCGCGCGGTGACGAGTGGCTTGCCCACGACCTTCGGCACCTTGCACACCGCCTTTCTCGG
>JBGOSR010000157.1:0-4902 GCA_041476065.1 Gaiellaceae bacterium | reverse complement strand
CGGCCTGATCGCGGTCACGAGCCACTGAGCCTCTTTCGGCTACGTTCGGGACATGAGCGTCGACCTTCGCCGGCGGGCGCGCCTCTTCCGGCGGGCGCGGATCGCCTTGATCGCGCTCGTGATCGCCTACTTCTTCATGCCCTACGGCGTGCAGGTGGCGATCCCGGTCTGGCTCCTCTTCCTCGCGGCGCTCGGGCTCGAGGTGGAGTTCTTCGCCGGCGGCTACCTGCAGCTGCGGCGCGGGCACACAGCGACGCCGACGGCGGATCGCGGCCCGCAGCAGCGGGATCTCTCCGAGCTCGGCAGCTGGGCCTGGTGGGACGACGACGCGGCGACCGTGCTCCCGGCCCCGGAGACGCGCCGCTTCCACTGGCTCCAGGTGGTCGAGGCGATTGCGGGGGTCGCTCTCGTCGGGGTCATCCTCTTCTACGCCTCCCGCCCGCACGGGTGGGACGCAGTGCGTTCGGCGGGCCGCGCTCGCACCGAGAACATCCTCTCGCGCGAAGCGTCGCTGATCGCAGGCCACCCAGTGCGGGTCGGCTGTGACGCGAGCGGTCAGTACGTCGGCTATGTCCAGGACGCCGACGGGCTCGCCTACGTCGGCGGCGACCGCGCCTACCTGACGCCTTCGATCTGCAACACGCTCTACCAGCTCGCGGTCAAGCACCGGGTGCCGGCGTTCTCGCAGACGGCGCGCGCGCTCGCCGTTCTCGGGCACGAGTCGTGGCACCTGCAAGGCGTACGGGACGAGGGACTCGCCAACTGCTACGGCTTCCAGAGCGGCGTCGAGATCGGCGTCCACTTCGGGCTCTCGGAAGGCACCGCGCGCGCGATGATGCGCGAGCAACTCGCGACGAACGCGTCGGATTCCGGCAGCAACGCGCAATACCGGGTGCCCGGCGATTGTCATAACGGAGGCGCTGCCGATCTGCACCCGAGGACTGCGGGTTTCCCGTAGTGGGTACGAACCGATATTGAGTAACTTAGATCACGCGCGCCGGGCTTTTTCTTGCCACCTTTGCCTACGTGCAGCAGAAGAGCATCTGCTCGTCTGTCCTTTCTGAATTAGGAGTCACCATGCACGTACGCAAGCGAGTCATCCTGCTGGCAGGCCTGGTCCTTGGGCTCGCAGCACTCGTCACGCCTCTGGCAGGCGCCGACACGGTCGGAACGATCAACTTCGCGCCCTCACAGGGCTACACCCTTGGCAGCATCGGCGGCCAGCAAGACTGGATGAAGACCGGCGGCTACGACGTCAATGTCGTCGCTGTCTCGGCCTTCCCGGCTGCGGCCCATTACCACTTCGGCAGCCAGGCGCTGCAGACGTCCGACGCGACCACGAGCGGAAGCTTCGGCGACCAGACGTTCTCGCCTGGTCTTACGAACCCGGCCGGCGAGAGCCCGGCCCTGAGGCGCTTCGACTCGAGCTTCGAGTTCGGCAGCACGCAGGCCACCGAGCAGGTCGGCATGCACGTGTCCGTCAGCCCGGATAGCGGGGACGGCGGCCGCATGAGCTACCTGCGCTTCGAGGACCAGTTCGACGGCGTCCACGTCTTCTTCGACGACGCCACCAACCCCGGTCCGCTGGGCGCCACGACGAGCTTCAACGAGACCGACATCGCAACGCTCAGCCGGACGCGAGCTCATTCGATCGAGTTCTCGATCACGTTCAAGACCGGCCCGGCCAACGACAAGGTCAGGATCTACATCGACGGTAGGAAGAAGATCACCGGCACGACGTGGGAGGACTACTACCGCTACGACAACGAGCAGATCGGAAACGGCAACGTCGTCCCGACCACTTCCAAGATGCTCTTCCGCGAGAGCGGAACTGCAAATGGGGCCGATATCGGCAACGGCTTCCTGGTCGACGGCTTGTCTCTCGCTTCCGGCCACCACGGCCATCACCACGGCCACGGCGGTAACGGCGAGCACGGCGACCACTAGGCACTAAGGCACTGACGCTTCGGACTGCGAGGCCCCGTCGAGAGGCGGGGCCTCGCCACTTCTAGTAGCTGCTGCCGCCTGAGCTCTTCTTGGCCTTCTTCTCGGCGCGCTTCTCCTTGAGCGACTTCTGCGCGACCTTCTTGCCGAGCTTCTTCGGCTTCTCAGCGCCTTTCATCCAAGCCTCCCTCGTCGTGTCTGCCTACATCGTAGGCCGCGCGTCTGACGATCAGTCGGGCAGCACGTAGAACGCGACCGCTGCGTACTGGCAGGCGACCGCCGCGATCACGAGCACGTGGAAGACCTCGTGGAAGCCGAAGACCGCCGGGAACGGGTCCGGGCGCCTGAACGCGTAGATGAGCGCGCCGGTCGTGTAGGCCAGGCCTCCGGCGAGCACGAGCAGCGAGCCGGCAAGGCCGATCCCGTCGATCATCTGACGAGCCGCTGCGACCGCGACCCAGCCCAGAGAGATCGCGATCGCCGCCGAGAGCCAATGCGGCGCGTCGAGCCAGACGAACCTGAGCAGGATCGCCGCCAGCGCCCCACTCCAGACGATCCCGAGCACGATCACCCGCCACTCGCCCTTGAGCACGAGCAGGCCGAAGGGCGTGTACGTGCCGGCGATCAGCCCGTAGACCCCGGCGTGGTCGATCCGGCGCAGCCAGCGGCGCCGTTCTTCGGACCAGTTCAGGCAGTGGTAGAGCGCGCTCGCTCCGAACATCGTTGCGACGCTGACCGCAAAGACGATCGCCGCGACGAGCCCGAGCCCCCCGCCCGCGGCGAGCACGAGGGCAATCCCCAGAGGGAGCGAGACGACGAACGACGCCGCGTGCGAGACGCCCCTCAGACGGGGCTTGCTCGCGGGGCCTAGTCCGCGGGCTCGGACTGGACGATCCACAGGGTTCCGTCGCCTGTCTCGACGGCGCGCGAGCCGTCCTCGGGGTCGGTGAGCTTCGTGCGCAGGAGCTTGACGCGCTCGCCGGCGAGCTCCGCGATCGGCCCGGGCACCTCCGACATGCCGAATGAGAGGTGCCACGCGCGCACCTGGTCGTGGATCTGCCGTGCCGACTGGGACCAGTCGACAGTCGCGTAGTCCTGGCCGAAGAGCCCGGCCCACGAGACGCCTTCGGTGGACTGCGCATCGCCGGGATCGCCGGCCGCGACTCGCTCGAAGACCTCGGGCAGGAGGCCGAACGCGGCCTGGATCATCGCCGGGCCCATCTCCTCGATCATCGTCCAGTCGTCCTCGATCGGAATTGTCGTCTGGGCGAGGATCGCGCCGGTGTCGAGCTCGGAGTCCATCCGGTGCCAGGTCATGCCGAACGTCCCGTCGTTCTCACGCAGCGCCCAGGCGAGCGGAATCGGCCCGCGGTGGCGCGGCAGCAGCGCCGGGTGGTGGTTGACCGACCCGAGCCGGGGCACGTCGAGCGCCTCCTGCGGCAGCTTCCAGGAGAAGCCCCAGCAGAGCACGAGGTCGGGCTCGAGCCCGCGCAGGAGGGGCGCGACAGCGTCCTTGTCGCGGGCGAAGAGCAGGCTGACCCCGGCGGGCGCCGACTTGTCGGTGATCTCACCCCAGGGCGGCAGCGGCCGGTCGGGGAACTCCTTCGAACGGCGAGCCATCAACCAGGCAACAGGCTCGTGCCCCAGCTCGCGCAGGTGCTCAACGAGCGGCTCAACAACCGGCAGCACCGCTGAGATGATCACGATCCGCCAGCCCTTCGGTGGTTCGCTTCCGGGCACGGGGCGATCCTAGATGTCGGAGCCGAGCCACCAGACCTGGTTCGCAAGCGCGTCGTCGGCGGGCCGGTCACGAAGGAAGCTGTGGAGTTGCTTGACGTAGAGACCGATCGTCCGCGGACCGCGTGGCAGCGAACGCGGCGATGTGAAGACGACTCCGGAGTGCCGGGCGCCCTCGGCCGCGGCCTCGCGAACGAGCGGCATGAAGTCCGCGACGTTCTCGGTCATGAGCCCTCGCCCCTCGGCCGAGGCGAGATTCCAAAGCTCGCGGTCGCCAAGCCCGCGAAGGTCGTCCCGCTCATTGGCGGAGACGACGTCGTGGCTGCGCTTGCGGAGCTCGGCAGCAATTTTCGGCGAGTAGTGCTCGTCGAGAAGCAGCTTCACGCGAGGATGGCTTGCTCACGCCGCCAAGCCTCTTCCTCCCGCTCGGCGATCGCACGTAGCCGCTCACGCCACTCGTCGATCTCGTCTCGGAAGTCGGCGTAGTACCGCACGGCGGCTCGCACATGCTGCTCGGGAATGCCGAGGTACTCCGCGGCCGCCCCGACCGAGTTGTCGGACTCCCGGAGCGTTTCGATCACCTGCGAAACGTCTAGCCGTGTGCCGACCAGCGCCGCCCGACGCCCCGCGGGCCCCTCGCGGAACCCGATCAGCGGATGCTCGTCCCGGCGAAGGCCCTCGTCGAGGTACCGCTCAGCGAGTGCGTTCGCGCTCTCATCACGATCACGCGCCCGCTCCTGAAGCGAAGCCAGCACGGATTCGGAAAGTCGAAATGAGCGAGGTCGCGTCATGGTTACGTTGTAGTACAGAGTATTACATCGACGTCCTCCGGTCAATCTGCCTCGGCAGTTCGAGGATCGGTGCGCGCGGGCGCAGGAGCCCCTCCCGCTCCAGCTCCTCGCGTGTGCGGCGCGTGAGATCCGCTGCGAGCTTTCGCACGATTGCCGACACAATCGGTGCGCGAGGACCTTCCAACCCGACGTCGGCGATGGCAGCTTCGGCACCGGCGACGCCAGGGCAACGAGCCCGTTCGAGAGCAGCTTGCAGCGGAAGTGCGAGCCCCTCCTCCCAGAGGATGGGCGAGAACTCACGAACTGCGCGCGCAACCTCTTGCTCGTCCCCCGAGTCGAGCGGAAAGGACACGAAGCTGAGGCACGCGTGGCAGATACCGATCTCGAATACGTCCAGGTCAAGCGCGGCGGCGAGCTTTTCGGCGGTCAT
>JBGOSR010000156.1:0-4924 GCA_041476065.1 Gaiellaceae bacterium | reverse complement strand
CTTCGTTCGGATGCAAGCTCATGATGTCGCCCGCTTCTGAACCGACTCGAGAGCACCCTCGGTGACGAGCAGCGAGCGGGCCCAGACAACCGCGGCGACCTCGAGCTCGGAAGGCGGCACGATGACCACGCGCTCGAGGTTGCGGAACGACTTCATGAGCGCCGTTTCGTCCTCGTTCGCGACGAGCACCAGCGGGCGCTCCTTGCCCCAGGCCTCGAGGAAGGAGACGGCCTTCTTCGTCGAAGGCTCGTCGAACGCGGAGCCGTCGACGACCGCAAGCGTGCCGTCGCCCGCGTGCGCGCTGAGCGCGCCTCGCAGGGCCGAGCGGTACGCCTTCTTGTTCACCTTGACCTCGTAGCTCCGCGGCGTCGGCGGGAACGCGACGCCGCCACCTGTGAACTGCGGCGCGCGAATCGTCCCGGCGCGTGCGCGGCCGGTGCCCTTCTGGCGCCACGGCTTGGCGCGCCCGCCCGCGACGAGCCCGCGGCTCTTGGCCGACTGGGTGCCCGCGCGACGAGCGTTCAGCTCCGCACGAACCGCCTCGTGGAGGAGATGCGGCTTCACCTCGGCGCCGAACACGCCGTCGTCGAGGGTCGCCTCTTTGGTCGACTTGCCGCTGATGCCGAGGAGGGGAGCCCTAGGCATCGCTTGCGATGCCGCCTTCAGGACGCCGGGCTCTGCCCGGTGTCCGTCGGAAATGACCGGTCGACACGATCGAACTCAAACCGAAAACGCAGCTAAGAGCCACGCTTCTCCTCCCGGATCTGGACGATCCCGTTCTTCGGGCCGGGCACGCCGCCTGTGACGAGGATCAGGTTCTGCTCGGTGTCGACCGAGTGCACGACGAGACCGACCTGCGTCCTCCGCTTGCCGCCCATGCGGCCCGCCATGCGCATGCCCTTGAACACGCGCGAGGGGGTCGCCGACGAACCGATCGAGCCCGGCTTGCGGATGTTGTGCGAGCCGTGGCTCTTCGGACCGCGCTGGAAGTTGTGGCGCTTGATCGTGCCGGCGAAGCCCTTGCCGATCGAGATCCCGGTGACCTTGATCTTGTCGCCCGGCTCGAACACCTCGACGGTCACCGGCTCGCCGAGCACTGCCTCGCTCGTTCCGCGGAACTCGACCAGATGCCGGTGTGGAGCAGTGTCGGTCTTCTTCAGGTGCCCTAGCCGCGCCTTCGTCACCTTGCGCTCGGGAACCTCGTCGAAGGCGAGCTGGACGGCCTCGTAGCCGTCCGACTCCTCGGTCTTCAGCTGCACGACGGGGCACGGACCAGCCTGGATCACGGTCACCGCCGTCACCTGGCCGCTCTCGTCGTCGAAGAGCTGCGTCATCCCCAACTTCCTGCCCACTATCCCCTTCAATGCCGCCATTACAGCTTGATCTCGATGTCGACCCCAGCCGGCAGATCGAGCCGCATCAGCTGGTCGATCGTCTTCGGGGTCGGACTGTGGATGTCGATCAGCCGCTTGTGCGTGCGCACCTCGAAGTGCTCACGCGAGTCCTTGTCCTTGAACGGACTGCGGATCACGCAGTAGATGTTCCGCTCCGTCGGCAGGGGCACGGGACCAGTGATCGTCGCGCCGCTCCGCTGAGCGGTGTCGACGATCGACTGGGCCGACCGGTCGAGCTGCTGGTGGTCGTACCCCTTGAGACGGATGCGGATTTTCTGCTGCGCCAATTGACTCCCTCTACTGCTGGATTTCCGTGACGACGCCTGCGCCGACGGTGCGGCCACCCTCGCGGACGGCGAAGCGCAGGCCCTGGTCCATGGCGATCGGCTGGCCGAGCTCGATCTCCATGTTCGTGTTGTCGCCCGGCATGACCATCTCCTGGCCCTCCGGGAGCTTGATCGCGCCCGTCACGTCCGTCGTGCGGAAGTAGAACTGCGGCCGGTAGCCGTTGAAGAACGGCGTGTGGCGGCCACCCTCATCCTTCGAGAGGACGTAGACCTCGGCCTTGAAGTGCGTGTGCGGCGTGATCGAGCCCGGCTTGGCCAGGACCTGGCCGCGCTCGATCTCCTCGCGCTTCGTACCGCGGAGGAGCGCACCCGCGTTGTCGCCGGCCTGAGCGAAGTCGAGCGTCTTGTTGAACATCTCCATGCTGGTGACAACCGTCTTCTCGACCTTCGGATGGATTCCGACGATCTCGACCTCGTTGCCCGACTCGATCTTGCCCTGCTCGATGCGGCCGGTGACGACCGTCCCGCGGCCCGTGATCGTGAAGACGTCCTCGATCGGCATCAGGAACGGCTTGTCGATGTCGCGCGTGGGCTCGGGGATGTAGCTGTCCACGGCCGCCATCAGCTCGAGGATCTTCCCCTTGGCCTCCTCGTCGCCCTCGAGCGCCTTCAGCGCCGAGCCGGTGACGATCGGAATGTCATCTCCGGGGAACTCGTACTTCGAGAGCAGCTCGCGTACTTCCATCTCGACGAGCTCGAGCAGCTCGGGATCGTCCACCATGTCCGCCTTGTTCAGGAAGACGACGATGTACGGAACCTCGACCTGGCGGGCGAGCAGGATGTGCTCGCGCGTCTGCGGCATGGGGCCGTCGGCGGCCGAGACGACGAGAATCGCGCCGTCCATCTGGGCGGCACCCGTGATCATGTTCTTGATGTAGTCGGCGTGCCCTGGGCAGTCGACGTGTGCGTAGTGACGGTTCTCGGTCTCGTACTCGACATGCGACGTGTTGATCGTGATGCCGCGCGCCTTCTCCTCAGGGGCGTTGTCGATCGACGCGAAATCGCGTGCGACCGTGTTTCCGCCCTGGTCGGCGAGGACCGACGTGATCGCCGCCGTGAGCGTCGTCTTACCGTGGTCGATGTGACCGATGGTGCCGACGTTCAGATGCGGCTTGGTGCGCTCGAACTTCTCCTTGCTCATGCTCCTCCTCCGGTTCCTTTCCTAGCTTTTGGCGTCGACGATCTCGCCCGCGATCGACTGAGGGACTTCCTCGTAGCGATCGAATTGCATGGTGAACGTGGCCCTGCCCTGCGTCGTCGAGCGCAGGTCGGTTGCATAGCCAAACATGGTTGCGAGCGGGACGCGGGCTTTGATGACCTGCGCGTTCCCGCGTGGCTCGAGGTGCTCGATGTGGCCGCGGCGTGAGTTGAGGTCGCCCATGACGTCGCCGAGGTAGTCCTCAGGGGTCACGACCTCGACTGCCATCACCGGTTCCAGGAGCTTCGGCTTCGCACGCTGCATCGCGTTCTTGAACGCCATCGATCCGGCGACCTTGAACGCCATCTCGCTCGAGTCGACGTCGTGGTACGAGCCGTCGACGAGGAACACGCGGATGTCCACGACCGGGTAGCCGGCGAGGATCCCCGACTCCATCGCCTCCTGGATGCCGAGGTCGACGGACGAGATGTACTCGCGCGGGATCTTGCCGCCGACGATCTTGTCGAGGAACTCGTAGCCCTCGCCCGGCTCGGCCGGCTCGAGGTTGATCACGGCGTGGCCGTACTGGCCGCGACCGCCGGTCTGGCGCACGAACTTGCCCTCGATCTTCTCGACGGGCTTCGAGATCGTCTCGCGGTACGCGACCTGGGGGCGGCCGACGTTGGCGTCGACGTTGAACTCGCGCATGAGGCGGTCGACGATGATCTCGAGGTGCAGCTCGCCCATCCCCGAGATGAGCGTCTGCCCCGTCTCGTCGTCCGTTCGGACGCGGAACGTCGGATCCTCGTCGGTCAGCCGCTGCAGCCCCGCGCCGAGCTTGTCCTGGTCGCCCTTTGTCTTCGGCTCGATCGCGACGGCGATGACGGGCTCGGGGAAGTCCATCGACTCGAGCCGAATGGGCGCCGTCTCGATCGCCAGTGTGTCGCCGGTCGACGTGTTCTTCAGCCCGACGATGGCGGCGATCTCGCCGGCGCCGATGTCCTCGCGCTCCTCGCGCGAGTTGGCGTGCATCTGGAGGATGCGGCCGATCCGCTCGGTCTTGCCGGTGGTGGTGTTCAGGACCTTGTCGCCGGCCTTGACCTGCCCGGAGTAGACGCGGAGGTAGGTGAGGCGGCCGACGAACGGGTCGGACATGACCTTGAAGGCAAGCGAGCTGAACGGCTCGTCGAGCGCCGGGCGCCGCGAGAGCTCGTTCTCCGTGCGCGGATCGACTCCGTGCATCGGCGGCACGTCGAGCGGGCTCGGCAGGTAGTCGATGACCGCGTCCAGCAGGGGCTGCACGCCTTTGTTCTTGAAGGCTGAGCCCGCGAGCACCGGCGTGACGGTCGTGTCGAGCGTCGCGGCGCGAAGCGCGCGCTTCAGCATCTCCGTCGTCGCCGAGTTCTCGTCATCGAGATAGGTCTCCATCAGCTCGTCGTCGTGGTCGGCGACGGCGTCGATCAGCTGGTGGTGGTACTCCTGGGCCTGCTCGGTCAGCTCGGCCGGGATCTCGCCGATGTCGACCTTCTCGCCGAGCTCGTCCTCCCAGGTCAGCGAGCGCATCTCGACGAGGTCGACGACGCCACGGAAGTGCTCCTCACTGCCGATCGGCAGGTGAATGGGCACGGCGCGCGTGCCGAGGCGATCGACCATCGACTGGACCGAGGCGAAGAAGTCGGCGCCCGTTCGATCCATCTTGTTGATGAACGCGATGCGCGGAACCTTGTAGTGGTCGGCCTGACGCCACACGGTCTCGGACTGGGGCTCGACGCCCGCGACGGCATCGAAGACCGCGATGGCGCCGTCGAGCACGCGAAGGCTTCGCTCGACTTCCATCGTAAAGTCCACGTGCCCGGGCGTATCGATAATGTTGATGCGAAACTCGCGCCAGAACGCCGTTGTCGCAGCCGAGGTGATCGTGATCCCGCGCTCCTGCTCCTGCTCCATCCAGTCCATGACCGCTGAGCCCTCGTGAACCTCGCCCATTTTATAGGATACCCCGGTATAATAGAGGATGCGCTCGGTCGTCGTAGTTTTCCCGGCAT
>JBGOSR010000155.1:0-4942 GCA_041476065.1 Gaiellaceae bacterium | reverse complement strand
TCGATCGAGCAGACGACGACCACGTTGTCGCGCTTGTCGCGCATCACCTCCAGCTCGAACTCGTCCCAGCCGCGCACCGACTCCTCGACGAGCACCTGGTTGATCGGGCTCTCGCGCAGGCCGGTGGCGACCTGAGCGCCGAGCTCCTCGAGCGTCGACGCGAAGCCGCCGCCGTGGCCGCCGAGCGTGAACGCCGGCCGGACGACCGCCGGCAGCGACACTCCCGCAAGGTCGCCGAGCGACGTGACGATCCGGGAGCCCGGCACACGTAGGCCGACACCGCGAACCGCCTCACGGAACAGCTCGCGGTCCTCGGCGCGGCGGATCGCGTCGACGCCCGCCCCGATCAGTTCGACTCCGAGCGCGTCGAGCACGCCCGCGTCGGCGAGCTGCAGCGAGAGGTTCAGCGCCGTCTGGCCGCCCATCGTCGGGAGCAGCGCGTCGGGGCGCTCGCGGTCGAGGACGTCGGAGACGCCTTCGAGGTCGAGCGGCTCGAGATACGTGCGGTCGGCGAATCCGGGGTCGGTCATGATCGTCGCCGGGTTCGAGTTGACGACGATCGTGCGGAACCCGTCCTCGCGCAGCACCTTGAGCGCCTGGCAGCCCGCGTAGTCGAACTCGCAGGCCTGGCCGATGACGATCGGGCCCGAGCCGATCAGGCAGATCGACTCGATGTCACGCCGCCTTGGCATGCACGCTCACCTCCTCGATCCAGCCGTCGATGAGCCCGAACGCGTCGTGTGGCCCGGGCCCCGCCTCCGGGTGGAACTGCACCGAGCGCGCCCGCAGCTCCGGGTACTGGAGCCCCTCGACGGTCTCGTCGTAGAGCGAGACGTGCGTCGCCTCCCGCGCCTCGCTCGGCGCGACCGCGAAGCCGGGGTTCTGACACGTGACGAGCACGCCTCCGGTCTCACGCTCGACGACAGGATGGTTCGCGCCGCGGTGGCCGAACGGGAGCTTGAACGTCTCATGCCCGGTGGCGAGGGCGAGCAGCTGATGCCCGAGGCAGATCCCGAGGATCGGGACACGTCCAACCAAGCAACAGACTGTTGCAATCTCGTCCTCGAGGGCGCTCGGATCGCCGGGACCGTTGGAGAGGAGGACGCCGTCGTAGCCAGCGAGCTCGTCCGCGTCGGCGTCGTGCGGGAAGACCGTCACGGCCGCTCCCGCCCAGGCCAGCCGGTTCAGTATCGAGCTCTTGCAGCCGTAGTCGATGACCGCGATCCGGAGCCGGCCCGCATCCGAGAAGACGTAGGGCTCGCGCGTCGAGACCTTCGCGGCCAGGGCCCGTCCGGCCATCTCCGGCTGGGCGCGCACGCTGGCCAGAGCTTCGGCGAGCGACGCTTCGCCGGCCATCGCGATTGCGCGCATGCTCCCGGCCTCCCGCAGGTGCAGAACAAGTGACCG
Organism: Gaiellaceae bacterium; assembly: GCA_041476065.1. Lineage (GTDB taxonomy): Bacteria > Actinomycetota > Thermoleophilia > Gaiellales > Gaiellaceae > VAXT01. The sequence goes on along the minus strand of JBGOSR010000155.1, from coordinate 3,535 downwards.
CGTGTCGATCCCGCTCAACGCGACGAGGCCATGATCGTGGAGCCAGTCGGTCCACGCGGGCCCACGCGCCTCGCGCATGACCACAGCCCGCGCGTGCGCATGCGCCGACTCCGAGCGCTTCGTCTCGATGCCGTAGTTACCGACCATCGCCGCGGTGAAGCAGACGATCTGATCGGCGTAGCTCGGGTCGGTGACGACCTCCTGGTAGCCGGTCATCGCCGTCGTGAAGACGGCCTCCCCGAACGCGTAGCCCTCCGCCCCGACGGACTCTCCCCTGAAGACCGTTCCGTCCTCGAGGGCCAGGAATCCGGTCACGACTCGTGCACCAGCCTCCCGGCGGCGATCGTCGCCCGCACCCGTCCGCGCAGCTTCTCGCCGATCAGCCACGAGTTCTTCGAGCGCGAGCGGAAGCCGTCCTCGACCACCTGCCAGCTCGCCTGCGTGTCGAGGAGGACGAGATTCGCGGGCGAGCCGACCGCGATCTTCGGAGTCTCGAGCCCGTACGCGCGGGCCGGGCCGGCGGACATTCGCTCGAGCAGCGTCTCCAGCGAGAGCAGCCCGGGCTCGACGAGGTGCGTGTAGAGCGCGGCGAACGACGTCTCCAGTCCCGTGACGCCGAAGGGCGCCGCCTCGAACGGCACCTCCTTCTCGTGCCTGGCGTGCGGCGCGTGATCGGTCGCAACGGACGAGATCGTCCCGTCGCGGAGCGCTTCGATGAGGGCCTTGCGATCCTCGTCCGTTCCGAGCGGCGGATTCATCTTCACGTTCGAGTCGAGCGAGCGAACCGCTTCGTCGGTCAGCGCGAGGTGATGTGGCGTGGCCTCCGCGGTCGCCTTCACGCCCTCGGAATGCGCCCGGCGGAGCGCATCGACGGACCCTTTCGCCGACAGGTGCATCAGGTGCAGCGTCCGACTTTCGTAGGCCGCGAGCGTCAGGTCGCGCTCGACCATCACGCTCTCGGCGATCGAGGGCCAACCGCCGATCCCGAGCTCGGCCGAGACCGTCCCTTCGTGCATATGGCCCCCGCGGGAAAGCGTCGGATCCTCGCAATGGACCGCGATCGGACGGTCGGTGATCGACGCGTACTGAAGCGCGCGCCACATGAGCGACGTCGCCACCACCGGGTGGCCGTCGTCGGTGAACCCGACGGCGCCTTCGTCCGCGAGCTCGCCCATCTCGGTCAGCTCGGCGCCCTTCTGCCCTTTCGAGATCGCCGCCAGGAAGCCGACCTGCACCTCGGCCTGCGCGTGGGCCTGCTCGATGAGCGCGCCGAGCACCGCCGCCGAGTCGACGACCGGATCGGTGTTCGGCATGGCGAGGATGGCGCAGTACCCGCCCGCGGCGGCGGCGGCGGTGCCGGTGGCAAGCGTCTCCTCGTCCTCTCGTCCCGGCGTGCGGAGATGGACGTGCGGATCGACGAAGGCCGGCGCGAGCACGAGGCCCGAGCCGTCGATCACCTTGTGGCCGTTCACCGGCAGGCTTGCGCCCAGCTCGGCGATGACACCGTCGTCGATCCTCACGTCGACCTGGCCGTCGACGCCCTCGACCGGGTCGAGCACGCGGGCGCCGCGGACGACGAGATTCTCCTTCGGCGCGTCCTTGACGAAGAGCATCACGCGACCTCCATCGGGACCTCGGCCTTGACCGGCTTCGGCCCGGTCGTCAGCAGGTCGTAGAGCACTGCCATGCGGACGACGAGCCCGGCCCGGACCTGCGTCTCGATCAACGCGTCGGCCGCGTCGGCGACGAGCGGGTCGATCTCGACGCCCCGGTTCATCGGCCCCGGGTGCATGATCTTCTGGCCGGGCCGCAGGCGCTCCGGCGTCACGCCCCAGCGCGCCGTGTACTCGCGCAGGCTCGGGACGTAGTTCGCGCCCTCCTGCATGCGCTCTTGCTGCATGCGCAGGACGTAGACGATGTCAGCGGCGCCGATCGCCCCGATGTCGGTCGTCGTCTCGCAGCCCATGGCCTCGATCCCGCGCGGGATGAGAGCCGGCGGGCCGACGAGCGTCACGCGCGCGCCGAGCAGGACGAGCGCCTGGATGTTCGAGCGGGCGACGCGAGAGTGGAGGACGTCTCCGACGATCGCGACGTGCAGCCCCTCAATGCGGCCGAATTGCTCCTGAATCGTGTAGAGGTCGAGCAGCGCTTGCGTCGGATGCTGGTGCTTTCCGTCCCCCGCGTTGACGATGCAGGCTTCGGTCACGCGGGCGACGAGCTGCGGCGCGCCGATGTGCGGGTGGCGCAGGACGATCACGTCCGGGTCGTAGGCGCCGAGCGTGATCGCCGTGTCCTTCAGCGACTCGCCCTTGTCGACCGACGAGCCGGACGCCTTGATCGACATCGTGTCCGCGGACAGCCGCTTGGCGGCGAGCTCGAAGCTCGACGACGTGCGCGTGGACGACTCGTAGAAGACGTTGATGACGAGCCGGCCGCGCAGTGTCGGAAGCTTCTTCAGCTCCCGGTCGAGCGAGCGCTCGAGCGTACGCGCGGTCCCGAGCAGCCGCTCGACGTCCTCGCGCGTCAGGTCGCCGATCGAGATCAGGTGCCGCCTCGGTGGCGGCTCGGGCGGGCGCAGGTCGTCCCGCATGACGTGCAGGTCACCCATGGGCACTCTCCTCGGAAGCCGGGATCAGCAGGACTTGGTCGACCTCGTCGATCTCGACGAGCTGGACCTTGATGCGCTCCTCCCGCGCGGTCGGCAGGTTCTTGCCGATGTAGTCGGGACGGATCGGAAGCTCTCGGTGGCCCCGGTCGGCGAGGCAGGCGAGCTGCACGCGCGCGGGGCGGCCGTAGTCGAAGAGGGCCTCGATCGCCGCGCGGATCGTGCGCCCCGTGTAGAGGACGTCGTCGACGAGGACGCAGGTCATTCCTTCGAGCGGGAAGTCGAGTGACGTTGCGCGCACGACCGGCTGCGGGTGGATCGGCGCCTCTCCCCCTCGCACCTGGACGTCGTCCCGGTAGAAGGTGATGTCGACAGAGCCGAGGCGCACCTCCTGTCCGCTGAACTCGGCGATGAGCCGGCGAAGGCGTTGCGCGAGCGGCACGCCGCGCGTCTGGATACCGACGAGAGCGACGCGCTCGAGCTCTGGATTCGCCTCGACGATCTCGTGCGCGATGCGCGTCAGGCTCCGCTGGATCGCCTCGTCATCCAGGAGGACCTTCTCGGAGGAAACGCCGGCCTGGCTCAACGGCTCGACCGCGCGTAAAGGCGTACAGAGGCGTGCAGGTGCATCGGACTCCTTTCCGGCCTCTCTGGACCGAGTTAAAGGGGTTCGGGTCGAGCGGAACTGTAGCGGCTCGCTCGGACGGAGTCCATGATTGCCCGATGGCGCCGCGGTTTACGGGGAAGGACGTCCTTCGCGAGACTCTCGTCACCCAGCTCGCGCTCGCTCCCGACGGCTCGTCCGCGGTCTACGGGCGGCGAACGATCGAGAACGGCAAGTACCGGATGCGCCTCTGGCGGGTGCCGATGACGCGCGGGCGCTCGGAGCAGATCACGAGCGGCGACCTCGACACTCGCCCTCGCTTCTCG
>JBGOSR010000154.1:0-4982 GCA_041476065.1 Gaiellaceae bacterium | reverse complement strand
TCTCTTTTTTGTTAAGGAGGTTGTGTGCCTCCTCGCTCTCGCCGGCAAGCTCCTCGAGCACGCTTAAGACGGCCTCCGGCGAGCCTACCAGCATTTTGCGGCGGCGCTCGTACACGGCGCGGCGTTGTTTGTCGAGTATGTTGTCGTACTCAAGCACGTGCTTGCGGGCATCAAAATTAAAACCTTCGATTTTCGTTTGTGCGCTCTCAAGCGAGCGGGTAACGAGCGAGTTCTGTATCGCTTCGTCTTCCGCAATGCCGAGCTTCCCCATCAGATTTTTGACCGTGTCCGATGCGAACACCCGCATGAGATTATCCTCGAGCGATACATAAAACTGCGTCGCACCCGGGTCGCCCTGGCGGCCGGAGCGGCCGCGCAGCTGGTTGTCGATGCGGCGCGCCTCGTGGCGCTCGGTACCCAGCACGTAGAGGCCGCCGAGCTCGGTGATCCCCTCGGCGAGCTTGATGTCGACACCGCGGCCCGCCATGTTCGTCGCGATCGTGACCGCGCCCGGCTGGCCGGCGTCGACGATGATCTGCGCCTCTTGCTCGTGCTGCTTCGCGTTGAGGACGTTGTGCGGGATGCCGACGCGCGTCAGGAGCTGCGAGAGGTGCTCCGAGACCTCGACGGAGATCGAGCCGACGAGAACCGGCTGGCCTTTCTCGTGGCGCTCCTTGATGTCCTCGATCACGGCGTCGTACTTCGCTTCTTTCGTCTTGAAGATGTAGTCGTTGCGGTCGTCGCGGGCGACGTCGACGTTCGTCGGAATCTGGACGACGTGGAGGTTGTAGATCTCGACGAACTCCTTCTCCTCGGTCTTCGCCGTGCCGGTCATGCCGGCGAGCTTCTCGTAGAGGCGGAAGTAGTTCTGGAGGGTGATCGTCGCGAGCGTGACGTTCTCCTCCTGGATCGCGACGCCCTCCTTGGCCTCGACCGCCTGGTGCAGGCCCTCCGACCAGCGGCGCCCTTCCATGATGCGGCCCGTGAACTCGTCGACGATCTTGACCTCGCCCTCCTGGACGACGTAGTCCACGTCGCGCTGGAAGAGCGACTGCGCCTTCAGCGCCTGGTTCAGGTGGTTGACCATCTGCATGTTGCGGGCGTCGTAGAGGTTCTCGATCCCGAGCGCGCGCTCGACCTTGTCCAGCGCGGCCTGAGCAGGGGAGACGGTCTTGAACTTCTCGTCGTAGAGGTAATCGGCGCCCGAGGTCTCGGTCTCGTCGATTCCCTTGCCCTCGCCCTTCGCCTTGCTCGGCTGCCCGTTCAGGCCTTTCACGATGCGGGCGAAGTCGTAGTAGATCTTCGCGGCGGTCTCGGGCTCGCCGGAGATGATGAGCGGCGTCCGCGCCTCGTCGATGAGGATCGAGTCGACCTCGTCCACGATTGCGTAGGTGTAGCCGCGCTGAACCGTCCCCTCGAGCGTGACGGCCATGTTGTCGCGCAGGTAGTCGAAGCCGAACTCGGCGTTCGTCCCGTAGGTGACGTCGGCGGCGTACGCCTCCGTGCGCTCCGAGAACGGCATCATGTTCTGGATGAAGCCGGCGCGGATCCCGAGCGCGTCGTAGGCGGGCTTGACCCAGTCGGGGTCTCGCTTGGCCAGGTAGTCGTTGACGGTGACGAGGTGGACGTTCTCCCCGGTCAGCGAGTTGAGGTACAGCGGCATCGTGGCGACGAACGTCTTTCCTTCGCCGGTTTTCATCTCCGCGATGTCGCCCTCGTGCAGGACGATGCCGCCCATCATCTGGACGTCGAAGAGGCGGACGTCCATGGCGCGCTTGAACGCCTCGCGGACAGTGGCGAACGCCTCGAAAAGTATATCTTCGAGCGCCTCGCCGTTGGCCACGCGCTGGCGGAACTCAGCGGTCTTGCCGCGGAGCTCGTCGTCCGAGAGCTTCTCGAAGTCAGGCTCGAGAGTCGCGATGTAGTCGGCCTGGCCGGCGTGCCGCTTCAGGCGCCGCCCTTCGCCCATGCGGAGGACTTTTTCGAACGTTCCGTAGTCGGTGGACATCGTTCCTAGAGTATCGGCTCGAAGAGGCGCTCGGATTGAGCCAAAGCGCCGGGCTAGCGGCGTGGCGAGACGTGTACCACGAGGCCCGGCGGGGCGTAATCCCAACAGTGAGCGACGGTCGTAGGCAGGCCGAAATCCACGCTCACAGACGCGCGGAGGGTTCCCGGCTCCGTCGCCTGGGCAAACGAGAGCCTCTGTGTCCTGGCGCTCAGAAACGGTAGGCGCAGGCGCTCTCCCGGCTGGATCGTCCGCCGGGCGACGATCCCATGCGAAGACCGCAGGACGACATCGGTCGTCGCGTAGCGCGGAGAAGCTCGATAGCCGAGAGCGAAGGCCTTTCGACCTCCTGCGGCGCAGGTCCACGTCACGCTTCCGAGCGAGGGCAGGGTCACGAGCAGGAATGGGCCGCGCGTCGTCGCGCGGTTGCCGAAACCGGACGATCCAAGCCCCAGGAGCGCGGCAAGAAGGACAACCGACGCGATCGCGCGCATGTCCTTACTACGAGGGGCGCGGTCCGCAGGGTCCCTAGAGAGGGAGCACCGTGACCTCCCAGAGCGTGTCGTCCAGGCGGCTCGCGCGCAGGACAAACGAGCCGAATTGCTGGGCTGCGAACTGCTCCAGGCTCGGAATCTCGACCCTCTTCTCGACATCGTCGACGCGGATCGTCCGCTCGCCTTCGTTGACGGCGAGCTCGACCTTGTCGCCGTCGATCGGCTCCGGAACCTCGATGACTGTCACCCGCATCGCGGCCACGCTCCACAGGTCTGTGTCCTGCCGAAGGGCGAGGGCGTGGTACGGCGCCTCGACCAGGCCCTCGAGAGCGTCTGCCAGGGGCGGAAGCGCATCGTCGGGGAGATCGTCGTCGGTGAAGATCGTCCCGTCCGCGAGCACCACGAAGTCGGCCTCGTCGCCAGGCAGCTCGGGCGCCACGGCGCTCGTGACGGCATCCCACTCCCGCACGCGCGGAATGCCGTGGATCCCCGCGACTTGCCACAGCGGATGCCGGGGGTCGAGCGGCGACGGCCCGGCGGCCTCGTTCACGCCGCGCGGCAGGTCCAGGCCTCCCTCGCGGGCCAGCTTCTCGTGGATCGGCTCACCCCGCCGGAAGAAGCCCACTACTGGGGCTCAATCAGCCCGTAATCCCCGTCGCGACGTCGGTAGGCGACGTTGATGTCGTCCGACTCCGCGTTGCGGAAGACGAAGAAGTCGTGGCCGACGAGCTCAAGCTGGAGAACGGCTTCGTCGGGCGTCATCGGCTTGAAGGCGAACTGCTTGGTCTTGACGATGCCCGGCCCCTCGGCGGATGGTTCCGGCGGCTCCGGCTCCGGGACTGCGCCCTCGTGGCGATCGTGCTTGCGGGGGCGCCGCTTCTCCCGGTAGCGCTTGACCTGGCGCTCGAGCTTGTCCACGAGCTGGTCGATCGAGGCCTTCATGTCCTCGGAGGTTTCACGCGCCCGCAAGACCGGCCCCTTCGTCCAGACAGTCGCCTCGGCGACCTGGTTCGCGGAGATGGACGGGTTCTTCTCGACCGCGAGCTCGAGCTCGATGCGCGTCGGGTCCTTCACGAGTCGGTCGAGCTTGCCCAGCTTCTCCTCGGCGTACTCGCGGATCTGGTCGCTGACCTCGAGATTTCGGCCTTTCACCTGGAGACGCATGGGGACGAGAATCTAGCGGACAGCCTTCCGCCGGGGCGTCAGATCGGCCAGTAGACGGACAGGCGCACCGGCCTCTTCCCCCGGGTCGTGCCTGCGTCGTCGGTCAGCGTGATCTCGAAGTGGACGATCCTCTTGCGCACGCCGCCGACCACGCGGAAGCGATTCGTGACCTGGCACCGCTGAACCTGCTTCACGCCGGGAAAGAGCGGGTGCTTGGAGTCGGTCGCACGGTGGGTTGTCTTGTCGATGGCCACGCAATGCGCGCTCTTCACCTTCATCGGAACATTGACGTCCCAGAAGCTCGTGGTGGTGCAGCTCGCGATCCGTTCCAGACGCGCACCCTCGCAGGGCGCGGTCACATCGGCGCCGTCGCTGACCTTCAGGCCGGCCTTCATGACCAGCTCGATCGCCGCCCGTTTCAACGAGAGGGCGTTCTTCACTTCACGGATGATCATGGGGAAGTCCGCCGGCGGTGGCTTCTTCCGAAGCTGCTTGTCCACTTTCCTGTCGATTCGAATGATCTCATCGAGGCGCCGCTCGATGGGCTTCGCCGCCGAGCCGGCAATCTTCCCTGCGTTCACGGCCTTCTCCAAGCCCTCCTTCGCAAGCTCGGCGTGGACACGGCCGGTGAGCGCGAGAGCCGAATGCGGCACTTGGTCGGGATCGTTCCGGAACTCCTTGAGAATGAGCTCCTCTACGCCCACGCTGTACGCAACATTGGCGAACAAGCGCGTCGCATCCTTGCGCGCGATCATGCGGCCCCAAGCGCACGGTCCGACGGGCTCGGGATTGCCCTCGATCGTGCCGTGGAAATGGAGCTGATCGCAATCCTCGTCCGGCCCGACGATCTGTCCCTTCGCGTCGACGTGCCCGCCGCCGTTGACATTCCCGGTCGCGGAGTAGGTGTTGACCCCCGCGTAGGGCCCGTCGACGAGGATGTAGCTGTCCGGCTCGAACGCGATCCGCCCGCTCGCCAGCGGGACGAGCACGAACGCAAGCAGGACGCCGAGCCGTAGGAGGCGCATGCGCGGTTTAAACCGAGTCCGCGGCTAGCGCACAGCCCTTGCGAAGGTGACGACCTCGACTCGCCGTGCTCCCGCCTTGCGAAGGGCCGACGCGGCGGCGGAGACCGTCGCCCCGCTCGTGTAGACGTCGTCGACGAGCACGACCGCGGCAGACGCACGACCCGTCGCCCGGAAGACGCCACGCACGTTTCGGCGCCGCTGCGCGAGCGGGAGGCCGCGCTGCGGGCGCACGCCGGGCGTGCGCGCGAGGAGCGAGACGACCGGCAGGTCCCATCGCTCGCCCAGCGCAACGGC
>JBGOSR010000153.1:0-5031 GCA_041476065.1 Gaiellaceae bacterium | reverse complement strand
GAGGTGTGCGAGTGGCGGCGGTGCCACCTCGCCATAGCGCGGGGGGAGCTCCTCGATGTGCCCGGCCGCGAGTGCAGTCAGGTCATCCGACGTGCGGCGAAGGGAGTCGAAGACGGCGCGGTTCGGCTCATAGGGCAGCGAGACGGCGACCTCGGTCCGGCCGGCGAGCGCCTGGAGGAGCGCCCACTCGGCTCCGGTCAGGTCCAGGAACCCGTACGCGAAGACCGGGCGCCCTGTCCAGGCCTCGAGCTCGCCGCGGACGCGCTCGGCCGCGTACCGACGCTGGAGGTCGCGGTCCCAGAGGCCGAGCCGGTCGAGCTCGGCACGGTAGGCCGTGTAGAGCCCGGCGAGGTCACCCGCTAGGTCGCCGGGCTCGACGAGCCCCGACTCGAGCTCCGACAGTGCGCCCGCGAGGGCATCCGCGAAGCCTGCGAACCGGGCTGAGGCCCCGAGCCCGTTCAACGAGGCCGCCGAGACCGCCGTGCGGACGATCAGCTGCCGCTGTGCCTCGGTGACGACCGGACGCCGCTCGCCTCCGGCCCGCGCGAGCCGCTCGAACAGGTCGTCGAACGTCCCGATCTCGCCCGAGAGTAGGGCTCCGCGACGAACGAGGAGCTCGCGCTCGATCCGCTCGACATCCGACCCGTAGGGCACGATGAGCACCGGATCTCGGTCGAGTGCGTCCAGGTAGCGCTCGAGGAGCAGCGCGACCTTGCCGGCGTTCGCCGGCCCTGAGAGCAGCGTCAAGCCCTGCCCGGAGGCCATCGACCTATCGTAGACCTGCGGTCCGACGTCTCCCGGACGCGGGTCGGGCCGAGTGCGGAACGTGCGTCAAACGCGGGCCGGCGCCGCTCTCCCGAGGGACTGTCCCTCGGTGGGGACTGTCCCTGCTCGTTACTTCGCGCCGCTTGCGGACTTCGGGCGGCGGCCTCGCCTCGCTGCTGCGTGGCCGGGCATTCCACTCGCGCAGTTGTCGCAGAGGTCGGCCTGCTTTGAGCCCCTTCGTGCGTCGGTGTAGTTCAGGCGCAACGTCGCGCCTTTGCCTTCGCCGACTTCACGGCCACAGTTGTCGCAAACGAGAACGGTCTTTCGAGCCATTGGAATTGCCTCCTGAAAAGAATGAACGAAGAGAAGGAGCGTATCGGAAAGCGACGGGTAATTCGCGCGGCACGGCGAGGGCAGCGAATTCGCTACGAACGCAACAATGCCAATAGTGCACGCTCCTCGAGATCGAGGCGTTATCGCCTGCGAACACGACGCGCAAATGCCGGGCGCCAAATCGCAGAAGTAGGATCCGACCAGTGGCCGAGACGACGATTGCCGTCCTCGAAGGGGACGAGACCGGGCAGGAGCTTTTGGACGAAGCATTGCGCGTGCTCGATCCGAGCGTCATCGGGCTCGATCTCGCCTTCGATCACTACGACCTATCGCTCGACTCCCGTCGGAGAACGAAGAACCAGGTCGTCCACGACGCGGCGGCCGCGATCCGCGAGCACGGACTGGGGCTGAAAGCGGCGACGGTCACCCCGGAAAGGGCCGGCGACGTCGGCTCGCCGAACCGCATCCTGCGCGAGGAGATCGGCGGCCGCGTGATCGTCCGCACCGGCCGGCGGATCCCGGGTGTGATTCCGCACGGCGGAGTGCATGCGCCCATCTCGGTCGTCCGCATGGCAGTCGGGGACGCCTACGGAGCGAAGGAGTGGCGCGAGGGAGAAGGCATGGACGAGGCGGCCTTCCGGACGGAGCGGATCGAGCGCCGGATCTGCCACGGCGTTGCCGAGTTCGCGTTCAACCTCGCAGAGCGGACGGAGGCCAAGGTCTTCGGCGGGCCCAAGTACACCGTGAGCCCGATCTACGAAGGGATGCTGAAGGAGGAGATGGACGCCGCCGCCGAGCGGCATCCAGATGTCCCTTACGAGCCCCAGTTGATCGATGCGACCTTCGCGCTGCTGATCGCAACCGCGGGCGATCCGCTCGTCATCCCCTCGCTCAACCGCGACGGAGACATCCTCTCCGACCTCGTCCTTCCTCTCTTCGGGTCGATCGCCGGCGCAGAGTCCCTGCTCGTCGCTTTCGGTGACGACGATCCTGAGCAGGTCAGCGCAGTGATGGCCGAGGCCGCACACGGCACAGCTCCCGCGCTGCAGGGCAAGGACGTCGCGAACCCGATGGCGATGATCCTCGCCGGCGCCGCATTGCTGGGCTACGCGGGCGAGCAGGGCGAGCAGCCGTCGCGGGCGATCCGCGAGGGAGCCCTGGAAGCGGTCGCAGAAGGCTTCCGCACAGCCGATCTCGGCGGTCAAGCAGGCACGACCGAGTTCACGGACGAGGTCATCCGGCGAACGAAGACGAAGCTCGAAGTCTGGTCGACGCTCTAGCCGGCCGGCTCCTGCTAGGACGCCGCGGCCTGCCAGACGAGCGCGTCGAGCTCGCCTTCGGCCCACGCTGCGGCAAACACGCCGACGAGATCCGGGTCGAACTGGGTCCCGGCGCAGCGGCGCAGCTCCTCGAGTGCTTCCTGCGTCTCTCTCGGCGCGCGGTACGGGCGGGTCGACGTCATCGCGTCGAACGAGTCCGCGACGGTCAGGATCCTCGCTTCGAGCGGGATGCGCTCTCCCGCACGGCCCCGGGGATACCCGGCGCCGTCCCAGCGCTCGTGGTGGTGCAGCACGCAGGGCAGGATCTCGCGGGGCGCGCCCAGGGAGCGGAGCATGCGCACCCCGGCTGCGGGATGACGACGCACCTGGACGAGCTCGACCTCGGTCAGCGGCCCGCCCTTGAGCAGGACCGCCGGCGGAACGGTGAGCTTGCCGACGTCGTGGAGGAGCGCGCCGAGCCGCAGCACCGAGAGCCGCTCCTTGTCGAGGCCGATCCGCCTCGCCATCGCCTGAGCGAACACAGTGACGCGCGAGGCGTGACCTCGCGCGTACGGGTCGCGGGCTTCGATCGCGGCCGAGAGTTGAGCCAGGCTCCCCACAGGTTCTGTCTGTTCAAGGCGAGGCGTCTGTTCCCTCCCTCTAGCATGCGACCTCATGAAGGTTGGCGTCCCGAAGGAGATAGCACCAGGCGAGCGGAGAGTTGCGCTCGTGCCGGAGATCGTGGCCAAGCTGGTCGCGACCGGAATCGAGGTCGTGATCGAGCCCGGCGCCGGCGAGCCTGCATCCTTTACCGACGAGGCTTTCAAGGAGGCAGGCGCGGAGCTCGGCGACCCCTGGAGTGCCGACGTGATCGCGAAGGTGCGCATCCCGAGCGACGAGGAGCTCGGTCGCTTCCACGAGGGGCAGGTACTCATCGGCTTCCTGCAACCGTTGAGCAATCCGCAGGGGATCGAGCGCCTTGTAGCGAGCGGCGTCACCGCCTTCGCGATGGAGTCGATCCCGCGCATCACCCGCGCCCAGCCGATGGACGCGCTCTCTTCGCAGGCGACGGTCTCGGGCTACAAGGCCGTCGTGCTCGCGGCCGACCGGCTGCCGAAGTTCCTCCCGATGCTGATGACCGCGGCGGGCACCGTTGCCCCCGCGAAGGTGCTCGTGATCGGAGCGGGTGTCGCCGGGCTGCAGGCGATCGCGACCGCGCGACGGCTCGGTGCGGTCGTGTCCGGCTTCGACGTTCGCCCTGCCGTCAAGGAGCAGGTCGCGAGCCTCGGCGCCACGTTTCTCGAGCTCGGCGTCGTCGGCGAGGAGACCGAAGGCGGCTATGCACGCGAGCTTTCCGAAGAGGAGCAGCACCGCCAGCAAGAGGAGCTCGAGAAGCGGATCGGTGATTTCGACGTCGTCGTCACGACCGCACTCATTCCCGGCCGGCCTGCGCCGAAGCTGATCCCGCAGTCGGCGATCGAGTCCATGCGCCCCGGCTCGGTGATCGTCGACCTCGCAGCCGAGGCCGGCGGCAACTCCGAGCTCACGCAGCCCGACCAGGAGATCACGTACAAAGGGGTGACGATCCTGGGCCCGACGAACTTGCCGAGCTCGATGCCATACCACGCGAGCCAGCTCTACGCGCGCAACGTCTCGTCGCTCATCCAGCACCTGGCGCCGGAAGGCGAGCTCACGCTCGACTTCGAGGACGAGATCACCGCCGGCGCGTGCGTCACGCGCAAGAAGGAGGTGCCCGCTTGAGCTTTCAGCTCGTCACCGAGATCACGATCCTCGTGCTCGCCGCGTTCGTCGGGTTCGAGGTGATCTCGAAGGTGCCGACGCTGCTCCACACGCCGCTCATGTCGGGCACGAACGCGATCCACGGAATCGTGATCGTCGGCGCGATCGTCGTCATGGGCACCCCCCACCCCGGGCTCTTCATGCGCATCGTCTCGTTCCTCGCCGTCGTGCTTGGCACGGCGAATGTCGTGGGCGGGTTCGTCGTCACCGACCGGATGCTGGAGATGTTCAAGAAGCGCGAAGAGCCGCGGGACAAGACCGCGTGAGCCCCACTATTGCGAACCTGCTGTACCTGATCACGATCGCGGCGTTCATCCTCGCGCTGCGCTTCCTCTCCTCACCGCGGCATGCGCGGTTCGGCGTCCAGATCGGGGCGCTCGGGATGCTCTGGGCCGTCATCGTCACGCTTGCGCTGAAGGGAGTCCGGACCGGCTGGTGGTGGATGGCGGCCGGGGTCGCGATCGGCTCGGTGATCGGAGTCGTCGGCGCGAAGAAAGTGAAGATGACCGCGATGCCGCAGATGGTGGCGCTCTTCAACGGCGTCGGCGGCGGTGCGGCAGCCCTCGTCTCGCTCGTCGAGTTCCACAGCGTCTGGGCGAACGCCGGCGACGTGGGAGTCGAGCGCGCGATCGCGACAGTCTTCTCGGCGCTCGTCGGGTCGATCTCGTTCGCAGGTTCCCTAGTCGCTTTCGGGAAGCTGCAGGAGCTCGTCAGCGGACGGCCGATCACGTATCCGGCACAGCAGGTCGGGAACGCGGTGCGGTTCGTCGGGGCGATCGCGCTCGCGGTCGTCGCGATGAGCACGGTGAACTTCTGGCTCCTCGCCGCGGCGATCGGGGCAGCGGCGCTCTTCGGGATCGTCTTCGTGCTTCCG
>JBGOSR010000152.1:0-5056 GCA_041476065.1 Gaiellaceae bacterium | reverse complement strand
GCCACTCCCGACTTGATCGAGATCCCGAGCAGCCGCGTGCCGTCCGGAATCGCGCTCTTGATGCCGGACGCACGCTCGTCCCTCGTGGGCCCGGCAAGAAGGGCTTCGATCGCCGCGGTCGCTACGCGAGGTGTCGCGGCGTGTGTGCGCTGCACGCTCACCAGCTTCTCGCCGCGTGCGAACCAGACCTCGAGGGCGGCGGGCGCGGGCAGCGTCGTGTCCGAGCCGGTCGTCGAGGCGGCCGGGTTCGGCGCCGGCCCGAGCGAAACAGCGCCCTGCGGATCACGGCTCGCAAAGATGACGCCGAGCGAGCCGCCGAGAACGACAAGGCTTACGAGTATGAGAGCTGTCTTCACGATGGTCTCTCTTCTCCATTGTTGCCGCCGAGCCTGCGCATCGCTTGTCAGGGCTCCAGGACGAGTGGGACGACGTTCTTCACCGGCGGGAAGCCTTCCGTTGTCACCCTCGGTGCGTAGACCTCGAGCTGGCCGACCTGCCGCACACCGATCGGATAGCTGACCGCGAACTCGAAGGGGCCTTGCTTGACTCTGCCGCCCTGGGTGTAGCCGCTTGCGAGCACGTGCCCATCTCTCGCCCGGAGGCGCCAGTCCACGTTCGCCTCGAAGGTGCTCGAGCAGCCTGTGACGCGGAAGCCGTTCAAGACGCGCTCACCGCTGTGCGGAGCCTCGACGAAGACGAACGCTGTCTTGTCGAGCGCGCCGTCGACGTTCGCGCAGACGACGCTCTCGCTTCGGCTGCCGCCTCCGCACCCGGCCAGCGCGGCCGCCGCGAGGGCGCCGCTCAAGATCTCTGCAAGCCGTCTCGTCACGGTGCCGTCGGGCTGAAGGCCGCTCCGTCGGGGTGGAGCTGCGTGTGGCACGGCCCGTTCAGTCGGCACGAGGTCGTCGAGCCGCCCCAGACGATCAACTCCCGGCCCGTCCACACGGCCGTCGGGTCGACCCGTGCCGGCAGAGGTGACTGCGGAAGCGACGACCAGCGGTTTCCGATCGGGTCATAGCTCAGGCCGTGGCGCGCGGTCACCGTTGCGCCTGGGAAGGTCTGTCCGCCCCAGACGAGGAGGCGCCTACCGGTCCAGACCACCGCTGCGCCTGTTCGGCCCGATCCGGGGGCCAGTCGCCGCGAGCGGTTCGTGTCGGGGTTGTACGCGAGCCCGACGGCCGAGAGCGCACCCGCCTGAGTTCCGCCGGCAACGAGCACCTCGTACCCGTCCCAGATCGCGTACGCGCCTGGCGGCCCAACGCGCTTCGAGCCGGTCCGGCGCCAGGTGTTCTTCGCGGGGTCATACGCGGCGCCGGCGACGGGCTTACCTTCCGGATCGCGTCCGGGGAAGATCACGAGCTCCTTGCCTGTCCACGCGCCGACCGGCGACTGCTGGCCGCCGACGGGTGGGAGCGCGATCTTCCGCCAGGAGTTCGTGGACGGGTTGTAGGCCGCGCCGTCGGCGCTGACGTCGCCGCAACAGCCGCCGCCCCAGTCGATCAGCTCGCGGCCGGTCCAGATCACGATCCCGCCGCGGCCGGCGGGCGCCGGCGGAAATCGCCGCCAGCGGTTGGTCGCGGGGTCGAACGCCTGGTTGACGTCGCCCCAGACGAGCATCTCCTTGCCCGTCCAGACGGCGGCCCAGCGTCCTATGTAGCCGGGGGCTGACAAGGGCGTGGCCAGCCGGCGCCAGCTGTTCGCGACAGGGTCGTAGGCAGCCGCCTCATTCGTCGAGCCGAGGATCTCGCCGGCGGGGCCGCGCTTGTCGACGCGCCCGAAGACGATCATCTCCTTGTCCGTCCAGACGCTCAAGCGCAGGTCAGGAGCGGTGAGCGGAGCCGGCGGCAGCAGCTGCCACGTTCCGGTGACGGCCGACTCGGTCGGAGCGAGATCCTTGTAGTCGCTCCGTCCCACGGGATGGTCGAGGACGATCCCTTCGCCCGAGAAGACGTCCACGGGCGTGCCGTCGAGCTTGAAGCGCACAGACTTCACCGTCGGGAACTGGGTCATCGTGTACACGACCTGGCCCAGGCGCATCTGCATCGAGAGCGAACCGCCTCCAGCCTGGTACTCCGAGGTGAGGTCGACCGTTGCGATGCCCTTTGCGAGCGAGATGCCGAGAAGCCGAGTGCCGGCGGGGACGGCACTGGTCAGGCCCGACCTGCGCTCGACCCCGGTCGGGCCGGCGAGGAGCGCATTGATGGCCGCTGTCGCCACTCCCGGGGTCGGCTGATGAGTCCGTGCGACGGGAACGATGCGGTCGCCTTTCGCAAACCACACCTCGAAGTAGGGCTGCGAGGGGAGCGTGTTGGAGATCTGCGAGCCGGAGGTGACGACATGAGGTGCCGGTCCCAGCGAAACGACACCCGAGCCGCGGCTTGCAAGGACGATTCCGAGAGAGCCGCCGAGCACGACGAGGCCCGCGCAGACGAGCGCGATTCGCTTACGAGTTGCGACGGGCTTCTTCACGAGGGCCTCCTTGCACGGCTTATGACGAGGTGTACCTTGCCGCGGTTTGGCAGCACCGTGCCGGGCTTGGGATTCTCCGAGATCACGCGGCCCCTCTTGAACCGCGTCGAGGAGGCGCGGCCAATCTTCTCGACCCGGGCCGCCTTCACTACGACCTTCCCCGGTTCAGTGAGTACCTGCTGATGACGACGCCGGTCGTGGGCGACGAGCCGAGCTCGTAGACCTTGCTGTCGGGGCCGAACCGGACGTCCGGAAGGATGTTGTCGCCGAACACCGCGTGTGGGAGCGAGAACCGGGCGCGCGTGCCTCGGGGGCCGAGGCTCAGGACCTCGTACTCCCATTTGAAGTTGCTGCCCATCCCACGGGTGGCGTCGAGGACGACGACGGGGTTCCCGCCGACGAGCTCCGGGATGTAGCGGAAGTTGATCACGGTTCGGCTGACGACACGCCACGCGCGGCTAACTCGTCCTTGGCGGTCGACGAGGGCCACGCGGACCTCATGCGGGGCACCGTCGATCTGCCGGGTATAGACCTCGGAGACGAGGCGCAGCCCGTTGCCGACCGGCTGATACGGCCAGTTCGTCCGTCGCAGCTGATTGGAGACCGAGACAGGACTGCCGCCGCGGGTTGCCACCGGCATCCAGCCCTGCTCGCCGCCGGGCAGGCTGTTCATGCCCGCGAGCAGGAAGAGCGTGCCGTCGGGGCCGCTTCGCAGGGAGCTGTTCGACCCGATCTCGAAGGTGCCGGTGTCCTGGGCGTTCTTGCCGATCCGGGCTCGCCAGAGGACCTCGCCGGTCAGGCTCCGGCGATACAGCACGTTGCGGAAGCTCGCGCCGTGTCCGATCCCGCCGGTGACGTAGATCGTCCCGGCCGGCCCGAGTGCGACGTCGTTGTCGGCCGAGCGCTCCGGCAGCGGCACGGTGCGCACGATGGTGTCCGGCGCATCCGGGCCCCAGACGAGCATCCGGTCGTTGAGGCTGTCGTGGAGCCAGATCGATCGGTCTGGCCCGACGACGAACGACTGCGGGCCGAACGAGGGGCCGCACCCGCAACTCGGATCGTGGATCTGCCAGCCGACCTGGTCGGCGCGAGCGCGGGCGACGACCGCCTCGGGCGCGCGCGTCTGGTCGAACTGGTGCCGGCCGAGGTTGACGACAACCGGCGTCTCGAGGATCCACGCGGACGACGGGGCGTGCGCGCCAGCAGCGGGAACCGTGGCCGAGCGACGGCCGGTCGAGTCGCGCACGACCGCGTAGTAGAGGAGCTTGTGTCCTCGGATCAGGCGCGCGGGCACGCGTGCCTGGTAGGTGGAAGACGGCCCCTTCTCAGCTTTGAGAGGAAGTCGCGCGAAGGTTCGCTGCAGGTCGTTCCGGACGAAGACCGATCCGGTTGCGGACTTGACGCCCGCGTCGTAGACGAGCGTGACACGATCGCCGGGGGCGACCAGGTTGCCGATGCCCCTGGGCTCTTGATGAACCGAGAACCGCCCGGCCGAAGGGGCGCTTGCCGCTGGCGAGAGCAGCACACCGGCGAGAACCACAGAGCCTGCGAATGTGACGAGCTTCTTCATGAGTGCCTCC
This sequence comes from Gaiellaceae bacterium, assembly GCA_041476065.1. Taxonomy (GTDB): domain Bacteria; phylum Actinomycetota; class Thermoleophilia; order Gaiellales; family Gaiellaceae; genus VAXT01. The sequence continues at coordinate 1,007 of JBGOSR010000152.1, read as the reverse complement.
TGTCGAAGTTCCATGAATCAGGCTGCTCGCCGTTCGAAACGCCCCGGTCACGGGCACGTAACAGTTCGGACACAACCACGACACGGCTCTAGTGGAGCCGTCGCAGGAGGCTCGACCGGGGGATGAACACGAGGCGCCCCTGCCTGCCGACCGCATACGAGTAATAGAGCCCGCGCGCGTCGAGGTCCGCGAGCACCGGGCCCTGAGTGGGCCTCACCGTGAGCGAAGCGCCGTCGGCAAGCCGCAGCAGCATGATCGTCTTCGGTCGCCGTAGCACCGCGATTCCCGTGCTCTCGTCGAAATCCGTGAGCGTGTAGCCAGCCGGGAGCGGCCGCGACAGGTCGCGCGTGCCCGTGGCCACGTCCCACTCCTCCAGGAAAACAAGGCGCGACACGACCAAGTGGCCGCTGTCGAGGCGAGCGACCGTGACGTCCTCCGGCGTGAACGGGAAGCTGCGCACGAGAGCGCCCTGCGCATCGACGATCGATACCTGGTCGGGTTCGCGAATCGCGATCAGCCCCTCGGAGACCGAGTCGACGGGAGCGGCATGAGAACCGCGCCGAAGAGTTGTGCAGATGCCCGCTTCTGACGGGTCGCCTTCGCAGTTCTCGTGACCTCCGCCCATCCTCACGAGCCGCGAGCCGTCGTTGAACACGAGCAGGTTGCCCTGGCCACGCTGGTGAAAGTCATACGGCCCGCCGTCCGCGTTGAACGCGCCGTACAGGACACTTATGTCCTTCGCGCTCGGAACAGCGAGGGTCGCCGATTCGAGCGCGACATCGCAGTAATTGCCACACCCGAGAATCTCGGCCCAGGCAACGCGCGATCCGGCAAGCGCGAGGCCATAGATTGCTCCGGCACCCTCGCGACACGGCGCGGGCAGCCCAGGGGAAGCGCGTCGGATCGCTTTCCTCCCCGGCGTCTACACGGAGATGTGATCGCAGTCGGTCGGGGTCGACTCCGTGACAAATGCGACCCGACGCCCGTCCACCGAGAGGTCGGTGATC
>JBGOSR010000151.1:0-5068 GCA_041476065.1 Gaiellaceae bacterium | reverse complement strand
GGCTTCCTCAAGATCGACCTGCTCGGGCTGGGGATGCTCTCCGCGGTCGAGGAGTGCGTGGATCAGATCGCCCGCCTGCGCGGCGAGACGATCGATCTCTCGCGGGGTCCGCTCGACGACCCGGCGGTCTACGAGGAGATCCAGCAAGCCGACACCGTCGGCGACTTCCAGATCGAGAGCCGCGCGCAGATGCAGAGCCTGCTGCGCACACGTCCCGAGAACCTCGACGATCTGACCGTGCAGGTTGCGCTCGTGCGGCCGGGGCCGATCCAGGGCAAGGCCGTGCACCCGTACATCAATCATCGCCAGCGCCTGCGCGAGGATCCGGAGTTCGTCCCGCCGGTCGACCATCCACTTCTCGCAGACCCGCTGCGGGAGACGCTCGGCGTCGTCGTCTTCCAGGACCAGGTGCTCGAGGTCGCGATCGCGCTCGCGGGGTTCAGCGTGGGGGAGGCCGAGGGCCTTCGGCGGGCGATGAGCCGCAAGCGGAGCGAGGCGGCGATCGAGGCGTTCCGGGAGCGGTTCATCGAAGGCGCGGCGGGCAAGGGCGTCGACGCGAAGCTGGCGAACGCGGTCTACGACAAGCTCGTCGGCTTCTCGGGGTTCGGCTTCCCGAAGTCGCACGCGGCCGCCTTCGGCCTCCTTGCCTACCAGTCCGCCTGGCTGCGGCACCACTATCCGGCCGAGTTCCTCTGTGCGCTCCTGAACGCGCAGCCGATGGGCTTCTACCCGCCGGCGAGCCTCGTCCGCGATGCGCAGAGACGGGGGGTGGAGGTGCGCGCCCCGCACGTGAACCTGAGCGGGGCGAAGTGCTCGCTGGAGGACGGCGCGGTGCGGATCGGCTTCGAGTACATCGTCTCGATCGGAGAGGACGACGCACAGGCACTTGCCGAGGCCGCGCCCTTCGAGAACGTCGTCGAGCTCGCCCAGCGCACTTCGCTGTCGCACGGCGGGCTCGAGAGCCTGATCGCCTCCGGCGCCTGCGACTCGCTGGGCAAGTCACGGCGCGTGCTCCTCTGGGAGCTGGGGCTCGTCCCGCGCTCCCAAAGCGTCCCGGGCTCAGGTGGCGAGGAGCGCCAGCTCGCGCTGCCGCTCGACCCGACCACCGAGACGCCGGAGCTGCGCGCGCCGACCGAATGGGAGGTGATGCTCGCCGACTACCGCCAGACGAGCCTCTCGGTCGACGTGCATCCGATGGAGCTCCTGCGCCCGCATCTCCCCAAAGGTGTCCTTTCGAGCCATGACCTGTGCCTGGCACCGGACAGGGCCCGTGTGGCCGTGGCGGGGATGGCCGTTGCCCGGCAGCGCCCGTCGACGGCGAACGGGGTCGTCTTCATGCTGCTCGAGGACGAGTTCGGGCAGGTGAACCTGATCGTCCCGCCGCCGGTGTACGAGCGCTACCGGGCGATCGTGCGCGGCGAGCCGCTCATCCTCGCTTGCGGCACCTTCGAGCGCATCGAGCGGAACGAGAACGTCGTCGTCCGAACGATCGAGTCGCTCGCCCCGGTTGCCCGCAGGCTTTCCGGCGCAGCGGACCTCGTCTCGGCGCTCCCCGAAGCGCACCACTTCGGCCACCGATAGGGTAGGCGCATGCGGTTCCTGCGCGGGCTCGCGCTTCTCCTCTGCGTGTCGCTGCTTGCGGTAGCGGCGTCCGGTTGTGGGGGCGGGGGGAAGAGCTATTCCGGCGCAAAGCCGGATGTCTGGGCCGCGACGGTCTGCGGCGCGCTCGGCGACTGGGCCCAGGGGCTCAAGGCCGACAGCGCCAAGCTCAGCTCCGATCTCAACGGCGAGAGGGACCTCAACGTCGTGAAGGCGAAGTTCGTCGGCTTCCTCGAGCAGGCAGAGCGCAGCTCTCGGACGATGGTGACGAGGATCGGCACAGCGGGCCCGCCGGCTGTGAAGGACGGAGCGGCGATCCAGCAGCAGCTCGTGAGCGGGCTCTCGGGAGCCCAGACGAGCTTCACGCGTGCGGTCGTACGGGCGAAAGCGCTGTCCACGACCGATCCCCAGGCGTTCCAGAGCGGCGTGCTGGCGCTCGGCGGCGATGTGCAGAAAGAGCTCACCGCCGTCGGCAACAAGTTCACGAACCTCGGCACCAAGTACAACGACGCGAGCCTGAACAAGGCGACGTCGAACGAGCCGTCCTGCAGCAAGCTCTCCGGCGGCTAGCTCCCGTCAAACGTCTTCGATCTCGAGCGCGAAGCGGGGCAGGCGAGCGCCAACGGCGCGGTTGAAAGCCAGCTCGTACTCCTCGGCCGCCTCCTCATCCATCGTCGAGGCGAAGGTGTCGCGCAGGCCGCCCAACAGCTCGGTTCCGGTCTCGACGAGGTCGAGGTACTCGCTGTAACGCTCCTCTGCGTCCTCGCGATCAGCGGTGTCGTAGGCTCGCAGGGCTTGCTCGCAGTCGTCGATCAGGGCGGCCTCCTCGGACTCGAAGAGGTCGAGCTGGCGCCGGATCAGGTCTGCGAAGCGATCGGCGCTCACGCGAGCTCCCGGTAGACCTCGAGATGGGCCTGCGCGGCGGCGTCCCAGGTCAGGTCGGTCCGTGCGCGCTCGGCGCCCTCGCGGGCCCGCTCGAGCGCGAGCGGGTCGTCGAGCAGCTCGCGAACCGCCTCGGTCAGCGCCGCGACATCACCGGGCGGGACGACGCGTCCGGCTCCGAAGTTGCGAACCGGCTCGCCGAGCCCCCCGACGTCGTAGACCACCGCCGGCACGCCGGCGCCGAGCGCCCGCATGAGCGCGCCGCTCTGGTCGATCTCCGGACGGTAGGGAAAGAGCGCGACCGTCGTCTCGCCGAGCGCCCGGTCGATCTCGTCGTCTGAGAGGTACCCGAGACGCCATTCGGCCATGTCCCCGGCGGCGGCGCGGTAGCCGTCCACGGGCTCGAGCGGGTCGCCGGCGACGAGCAGCCGCGCTCCGTCGACCCCCTTCGCGGCCTCGATCGCGTCCCCCATGCCCTTGTAGGCGCGAATGATCCCGAGGCAGAGGAGCGTCCGTCCATCGTCGCGGCGCTCCGGGTTGCTCGCGTACACCGGGTGCGGGACGACGCGGAGCCGGTCTGGATCGATCAGCGCAGCGAGCTGGTCGCGTCCACGCTCGCTGTGGACGACGATCCGCTCGAAGCGGCCGAAGAGCCGCCGCCAGAGGTTGTGCTTCTCTGCGGTTCGGCGAGGGAGAAGGTCGTGCGCGGTGAAGACGAGTGGCGCCCGGTGGCGAAGGAGGCGATCGTCGAGCTCCGGGGCAGCGAGCCACTGGACATGGACGACGTCGGCGCTGCGCCCGCGAAGGCGGGCAAGCCCGAGCGGGTGCTCGAGGAGCTTGACCGGGATGCGCAGCCGGGAGCGGCGAAAGAGCCTCGAGCTGACGGGATAGAAGAGGTCGGTGCGCGTGTAGCCGTCCGGCTCGGGAGCGTCGCCAAAGCGAAAGGGCGACGTGACGAGCTCCACGTCAGCGCCGGCACGGGCGAGCGCCGAGGCGAGCTCGTGGTCGTACTGCGGGGTGAATGCGGGCGGATCGGCCAGAAGAACGCGCATGGCCGCTTAGACTAGCCCTGCCCTTGCCGACGACCTTCGACGAGGTACGCGCCGCCTTTCCCGTGCTCGAGCACCTCGCGTACCTGAACGCGGGCACGAACGGACCGCTCGCTCGACCGACGGCGGAGGCGATCCTCGCGGAGCAGCTCGTCGACCTGACGCGGGGTCGAGGGGGCGAGCCGTACTTCTCCCGCGCACTCGGGTTTCGGGACGACGTGCGCGCGAAGCTCGCGTCGCTGCTCTCGGTCGGGCCGGAGCACGTAGCTCTGACCCGCTCGACGACGGACGGCTGCAACATCGTCCTGGCCGGCCTTGGGCTCGGGCCGGAGGACGAGATCGTGACGAGCGACGTGGAGCACTTTGGGCTGATCGGCCCGTTGCACGCGTCGGGAGCCCGCGTCGTCGCCGCTCCCGAGGACAGGATCGTCGAAGCGGTCACCGACAGGACGCGCCTGATTGCGATCTCACACATCTCGTGGCTGAGCGGGAACTCGCTCGAGCCCCAGCGCGTGAAGACCGAGACCGGCCTCCCGATCCTCGTCGACGGGGCACAGTCGGTGGGCTCGATCCCAGTCGGAGCGGGCGCCTTCGACTTCTACGCGGTCTCGTGCCAGAAATGGCTGTGCGGCCCGGACGTGACCGGCGCTCTCGTCGTCGCCGATCCGGATGCGCTGCGCATCGCCCTGCCGAGCTATTTCGCCCAGACGGAGCACCAGCCGGACGGGTCGTTTGTCCCGAGAGCGGGCGCGGAGCGCTTCGACTCCGGCTGGATCGGCGGGCCCTCGCTCGCGGGGCTCTCTGCTGCGCTCGACATTGCCCCGGAGTGGCGGTTCGAGCGCAGCGCGGAGATGGCTGCCCGCTGCCACGCCGCACTGGCCGAGCAGTTCGAGGTCGTCACGAAGCCGGACCAGGCCGGCCTCGTCACGTTTCGCCCCGAGCGAGATCCCACCGAGCTCGTCGCGCTGCTGCGGGCGCAGAGCGTGATCGTGCGCGAGATTCCGGGGCGCGGACTGATCCGGGTCTCGTGCGGCTACTGGACGAGCGAGGAGGACATCGACCGCCTGCTGGTGGGGCTCAGCTAGGCACGTCGGCGCTTGTTCGCAGTCCGAGCTCGGGTGCGATCGGGCGGAGTGCCTCGATCACGAACCGAATGTGGTCGTCGAGCTCGACTTGTAGGAGCTCGGCGCCCTTGTAGACGTCGTCGCGATTCACGCCGGCTGCGAACGACGGTTGCTTGAGCTTCTTCTTGACCGACTTCGGCTCGAGTGTCGCGATCCCGTCCGGACGGACGAGACCGCAGGCGTGGATGAACCCGGAGAGCTCGTCGCATGCGAAGAGCGCCTTCTTCAAGGGTGTGTCGCGCGGGAGCCCGAGGTGCTCGGCGTGAGAGAGAACGCCCTCAACGACCTCTTCCGGATAGCCCTCCTCGCGCAGGATCGGCGCGCCGTCCTGGGGGTGCTGGTCGAGAGTCGGGTGCAGCTCCCAGTCGAAGTCGTGGAGCAGTGCCGTGATGCCCCAAAGCTCCTCGTCTTCGC
>JBGOSR010000150.1:0-5121 GCA_041476065.1 Gaiellaceae bacterium | reverse complement strand
CTCGTCCTCCATCGGGATCAGCCGCGGCAGCATCTCGACGATCGTCACCTCGGAGCCGAAGCGCTCGAAGATCGACGCGAACTCGCAGCCGATGACCCCGCCGCCGAGGACGACCAGGCGCTTCGGCACGTCCTCCCGCGCGAGCAGGCCGGTCGAGTCCACGCACAGCGCAGAGTCGAGGCCCTCGATCGGCGGGCGCATCGGGAACGACCCGGTGGCGACGATCGCGCTCTTGAAGGTCACGTCCTCCCCACCCTCGACGGAGATCGTGTTCGCGTCCTTGAAGCGCCCCGTGCCCTTGACCCATTCGACCCCGTTGGCCTTGAAGAGGCCCGCGACGCCGCCCGTCATCTGCTTGACGACAAGGTCCTTCCACTGGTTCGCCGTTCCGAAATCGAGCTGCGGCGCGCCGACCTGGACGCCGAGCTTGGCGAAGGTCTCCTCGGCTTCTTTGATCGCGAACGCGGTCTGCACCCAGGCCTTCGTCGGAATGCAGCCAACCCGGAGGCACGTCCCTCCGAGCTCGGGCTCCTTCTCGATGCAGACGGCCTTCGCGCCGAGCTGCGCGGCCCGAATCGCGGCCGTGTAACCGCCGGGGCCACCGCCGAGAACAGCTACGTCGCAGTCCATGCGCTGCGATGTTATCTAGGCGAGCTCGGCCCGCATCGTGATCGCGCTGTCGCCCTCGCCGACCCGCGCGAACCCGTAGCGCTCGTAGAGCTGCACAGCCGGGCTGTCCTTGGCCACGCTGAGGCTGATCGCCGCGTAGCCGTCCGCGCGCGCCCGGGCGAGGAGCGCGTCCATCAGCTCGCCGCCGAATCCGTGGCCGCGTCTGCTGGGAACGACCGCGATCGAGAGCTCCGGCGTGTGCTCGTCGATGAACCCGTAGCCCTGCGCCGTCTCCTTGAAGAGCCGATACCAGGCAGCGCCGACCGGGAAGCCCTCGTCGAGCGCGACCACCGCGGCGTCGCCGGGCCGACCCCAGTTCTCGACGTAGCGCATCGGATGCAGGCCACTTGCGTCCTCGGCGCCGCTCGCGCGCCAGTAGTAGGCATGACGCAGCATGTCGCGGAGGAAACGTGCGTCCTGCGGGGTTCCTGGACGGATCACAGCGCGAGCCCCGGCTCTTCGAGGAGCGTCTTCAGCTCTCGCAGGAACTCGGCCGCCTTGGCGCCGTCGACGGCACGGTGGTCGCAGGTGAGCGTCATCGACATCAGCGGCCGGACGACGAGCTCGCCGCTTGCTGCCACCGGGCGCTCCTCGATCGTGCCCACAGCGAGGATCGCCGCCTGCGGCGGGTTGAGCACCGCGATGAACTGCTCGACGCCGTACATCCCGAGGTTCGAGATCGTGAATGTGCCGTCCTCGAGATCCTCCGTCGAGAGCTTGCCTTCGCGGGCGCGGGTGACGAGGGCGCCCCGGTCGGCGGCGATCTGGACGAGCGACTTGCGCTCGCACTCGCGGATCACGGGGACGATGAGGCCTCGCTCGGTGGCGACGGCGAGCCCGACGTGCGCGCTCGGGAAGATCCGGATCTCGTCGTCGGCGAAGTGGGCGTTCACCTCGCGGTGGCGGAGGAGCGCGATCGCGGCGAGCTTCGTCAGCACGTCGGTGACGGTCACTTTCTCGTCGCGCAGCCGCTCCCGGAGCTCGAGCGCGCGCGTCATGTCGGCCGACATCGAGATCTGGAATGCCGGCGCTTTCCAGGCCTCGGTCAGGCGGCGCGCGATGGTGCGGCGGATCGAGGTGAGCGGCACGACCTCGGCTTCGAGCGGTGCGGCACCGGCCGTCGCATGAGCGGGCGCGGTCGCTGCGCGCTCGACGTCCTCGGCGACGACGCGTCCCTCGGGACCGGTGCCGGTCAGGCTCGCGAGGTCGATGCCGCGCTCGCGGGCGATGCGTCGCGCGAGCGGGGAGGCCTTGATCCGGCCGTTGCTAGGGCCGGCTTCCTTCGCTTCGGCCTTCGGCTCGTCGTCGGCCGAGGCGTCTCGTCCACGCTCGCGCTCCTCCTCACGGGCGGGGCCGGGGGAGCCGTCTTCCCGGGGATCCTCAGCGGCCTCGACGGCCACGTCCTCGCCCTGCTCGCCGATGACCGCGATCCGCTTGCCGACCGCGATCTCCTCGCCCTCCTTGGCGAGGATCCTGAGGAGCGTCCCGCTCGCATCTGCCTCGACCTCCTGGGTCACCTTCTCGGTGTCGAGCTCGTAGAGCGGCTCGCCCTTCTCGACCGTGTCGCCCTCGGACTTCAGCCAGCGGACGATCGTCCCCGCCTCCATGCCCTGGCCGAGCCGCGGGAGAGTGACCTCAGCTGCCATCGCGTCCCACGGTGCGCATGATCGCCTCGTAGACGTCGGCCTGGTGCGGGACGACGAACTCCTCCATCACCGGCGCGAACGGAATCGGCACGAACTTCGCACCTACGCGCTCGATCGGCGCGTCGAGCCAGTCGAAGGCCTGGTACTGGAGGACGGCTGCCACCTCGGCGCCGTGCCCCATCTTGGTGACAGCCTCGTGCGCGACGACGGCGCGGTTCGTCTTCTTCACGGAGTCGACGAGCGTCTGCTCGTCGAGCGGCTGGAGCGTTCGCGGGTCGACGACCTCTACGGAGACGCCCTCCTTCTCGGCGTCCTCGGCCGCGGCCAGCGCTTCGTGCACGAGCCGACCGGTGGCGATCACGGTCACGTCCTCGCCCTCGCGGTGAACGCGAGCCTTGCCGATCGGGATCGGCTCGAGCTCGTCGGGCACGTCCTCCTTGATCCCGTAGAGCGTGCGGTGCTCGAAGAAGACGACCGGGTTGTCGTCGTAGATCGCAGACCAGAGGAGGCCGCGCGCATCGGTCGGCGTCGACGGGAAGAGCACCTTGAGGCCGGGGATGTGCACGAACCAGGCCTCGAGCTGCTGCGCGTGCTGCGCTCCCGGCGACCAGCCGGCTCCCCCCTGCGTGCGGATCGTGAGCGGCACCTTCAGCTGTCCGCCCGACATGTAGCGGTGCTTCGCGGCCTGGTTGACGATCTGCTCGGTCGCGAGCGTCAGGAAGTCCTCGTACATGACCTCGACGACGGGTCGCATGCCCTGCATCGCGGCTCCGATCCCCGCACCGACGAGCGCCATCTCCGAGATCGGCGCGTTTCGCACGCGCTCGGGTCCGAACTCGTCGAGCATCCCTTGCGTGACGCCCATCGAGCCGCCCATCTCGGCAATGTCCTCGCCCATGATGAAGACGTCGTCGTCCTTGCGCATCGCCTGGGAGAGCGCGTCGCGAACGGCCTCTCGGTAGCTCAGCTCAGGCATCGACGCCCCTGGACAGCAGCACCATGTCGAGGGCCTGACCCTGGACAGGGACGTTCTGGCCAGGTCCTCGTGCCTGGCACCTGGACGTGTCCGATTTAGGCATAGAGATTCTTCAGGGCGTCTTCGGGCTTCGGGTCCGTGCCGGCTTTGGCGAACTCGACTGAGGCTTCGACTAGCTCGTGTGCCTCGCGGTCGGCGTTCTCGAACTCCTCGTCGGTGAGCTCGAGCCGCTTGCGGAGCTTCGTGATCGGATCCTGCGACTCGCGCAGCTCCTCGAGCTCGCCTTTCGGCCGGTAGACCTGAGGGTCGCCGATGTAGTGGCCGGTCAGTCGATACGTCTCGAGGAGCAGGAAGACCGGGCCGCGCCCTTCACGCGCGTGGTCGAGAGCAGCAAGCGCAGCACGGTGGACCTCCTCGACGTCCTGGCCGTCGGCGCGCATCGCTTCCATCCCGAACGCGACGGCGCGCTTCGTCAGGTCGTCGATCGGGAGCTGCTGGCGCGCCGGCGTCGATTCGGCCCAATGGTTGTTCTCGCAGACGAACACGGCCGGCACTTGCCAGAGCTGCGCCATGTTCAGCGACTCGTGGAACGTGCCGATGTTCGTCGCGCCGTCGCCGAGGAACGCGACCGCGACGCGCGGCTCGTCACGCAGCTTGAAGGCGAGCGCCGCGCCGACCGTCGCGGGCAGCCCCCCTCCGACGATCGCGTTCGCGCCGAGATTCCCCCGCTCGACGTCGTACAGATGCATTGAGCCGCCGTAGCCGTGAGACGTGCCTTCGAGCTTCCCGTAGAGCTCGGCCATCAGCTCGTTCGGATGGGTGCCCTTCGCGAGCGTGTGGCCATGCGCGCGGTGCGTCGAGGCGATCACATCTCCCTCCTCGAGCGCACGGCAGACGCCCACGGCGCAGGCCTCCTGGCCGATCGCAACATGGAGGAAGCCAGGCAGCTCCCCCGCGCGAAACCGCTCCTCGACCTTCTCCTCGAAGCGCCGGATGAGCAGCATCTCGCGGAAGAACTCCCGCAGCAGATCCTCCGAGACGGTCCCCTTCTTCTCCACCTTGGCCAACTTGGCTTTGAGTTTATGCTCAGGCCCGTGAGCCTCGTAACACAGTGGCAGGAGATCGTCGGCGAGCTACCCTCGAACTGGGCGGACGCCCGCCTGCGACTGGCGATCGAGGACGATTCCTCGGCCGGCCGTGCCGCTGCCATGCTCGCGCCGCTGAACCCGGGCAGCCGCGGAAGCATGCTGCGCTTCTCGACGACGCGGCGTGGAACGGGGCCTGCTCCGGTGCTCGTCGAGAGTCTGCTCGCGCGCCTCGACGAGGAGCGGATCGCCGGCACGCTCGAGCTCGTCGGCGCCGGCGAGGCTGCGCCCGAGGCGGTCACGCAGCGTTCCACCCTCGCGGGCACATGGGACGCGTCGATCTCTGCGCTGCCGCCCGACTGGAGCGACCTCTATGCCGAGGTCGAGCTCGTCTCCACCGACTGGCTCGACCGCGCTGCGCTGCTGATGGCGCCGATCAATCCTGCACGCTACGGCGAGGCTCCGGGCTTCCGCTTCCGGGTTGCGCGCCGCTTCGGGTACGGAGCCGCCCCGGAGATGACGCGCCGTTGCCTCGAGCGCGTCGACGAGGAGCACATCCGCGGCCAGCTCCGCATCCTCCGCGTCCTGTCGGACACCGATCCGGTCGCGACACAGGGGCCGGTCTGGTACCTGGACGGGCGGTCGGTATGAGCGACGCCTGGTCGGATCCACGGTAAGCCGAGCGCGACACTTCCTGAAGCGCTACGGGCCGCTCGTCGGCGCCGTTCACGTTGCGCGCAAAGTG
>JBGOSR010000149.1:0-5148 GCA_041476065.1 Gaiellaceae bacterium | reverse complement strand
TACCGCTATCACCGCATCGTCTGCGGCGACTGGTGGGTCGAGGACTCGCGCTCGCCCTACTACAACCTGTTCCGGCACGTGCGCTGCGGCGCCCGGCCCCCCTTCCGGATCACGAGCGAGGACATGTCCCGCTCGCCGACGGCGTACCGCCACCTCGCGGTGATCGACTACAACACGAGCCCGATCGTCCCCGGCCGGGGCTCGGGAATCTTTCTCCACGTGAGCCACGGGAACCCGACCCTGGGGTGCGTGAGCCTGCCGCTTCCCCAGCTGCTCACGATTCTGCGCTGGCTCCGGCCCGCGAAGGAGCCGATGATCGCGATCGGGACGCGGGCGACGATCCGCCGCTTCTAGGAGGGTCTGGCGGAACCCTCCCTAGTCCTCTGTGACGTCCCTCCTCAGGAACACGAGGTACGCAACGGCCAGCGGAATCAGCGCATAGAGCGAGCAGACCCAGGCCGCCCGAACGACCGGAGCCCAGTCGGCCGGCACTCGCAGGAACCCGTGCCACGCGTCGAACTGCGTCGCGAGCAGGTAGGGGCGGATCCCTTCGATGCCCGGCAGGACGCTGATCAGCTGCATCAGCAGGGCCCACATGAGGGAGCCGACGACGGACGCAGCGCTGTTCCGCGTCACGGTCGAGAGCATGAGCGCAAAGGCAGCGATCCCGGCGAGCGGCAGGAAATAGACGGCGATGCTCACCGCGAGCAGAGCCAGTCCGTGGCCGGTCGAGACCTTCGTCCCGGAGAGCGACGTCAGCGGGTTGAAGCCCCAGGCGATCCCGCCGGCGACGAGCCCGACGGTCGCCATCGCAACGACGACGACCGCCGTGTACGTCAGCGCAGCGAGGATCTTCCCCGTCAAGACCTGGCCGCGCTCACGGGAGCGCGTGAGGATCGTCTTCAGGGTTCCGTTGTGGCTTTCGGAGGCGACGACGTCACCGGCAACGAGGGACGTGATCAGCAGGAAGGCCCAGAACGACATGAAGAAGAGCGCGACAAACGGGACCGCCAGGCCCGTGTCGCGGATGTAGCGGCCGAGCGGGACGTCGTTCGGCCCGCCGGACTGGAACTGGAGGACGATCACGAAAATCAGCGGGACGAGCATCGCCGCGCCGAGACCGAGATACGTCCGCTTCTGGGCGAGGAGCTTCGCGATCTCCCAGCGGTAGACCGCGGTCACGCGACCTCCTCCCGCGCCGGGCTCTTGTCGCCGCTCTCCCCGCCTGTCATTCCGAGGAAGAGCTCCTCGAGGCTCGCCGCCTCCGGCGCCAGCACGGTGATCCCGATCCGGGCCTGGCCGAGCGCGATCGAGAGCGCGGCAACGGCCTCTTCGTCTGCTTGGAACCGAAGCTCGCCATCTTCGGCTCGCACGTTCTCGACGCCGGATTCCGCAAGGCAGATCATGCGTGCGCGCTCGGGCTCGGCAGAGCGAAGCCGGTACTCGGTGGTCGCGGTCGCAAGCAGGTCGCGAAGCGCGCCCTCGTAGACGATCTTCCCCGTCCGGATGATCGCGACCCGGTTGCAGAGCTCCTCGACCTCGCCGAGCAGGTGGCTGGAGAGCAGCACGGTGATCCCCTCTTCGGCGAGCCGCTTGACGAGAGCGCGCATGTCGCGCATGCCGGCCGGGTCGAGGCCCGTCGTCGGCTCGTCGAGGAGCAGCAAGCGCGGGCTGCGGAGCAGCGAGGCCGCGATCCCGAGCCGCTGGCGCATTCCGTGCGAGTAGCCGCCGACCTTGTCGCCCGCCCGGTCGCGCAGCTCGACGAGCTCCAGCAGCTCATCGATCCGCCCGCGCGCCTGGCCGCCGTCGTAGGCGGCGACAAGCCGCATGTTCCTCTGCGCCGAGAGGTACGGATAGAAGCGCGGCGCTTCGACGAACCCCGCGACTCCCGCGAGCGCCTTTCGCACACCTTCCTTGACCGGGTCGCGGCCGAAGAGCTCGACCGAGCCCTCGGTCGGGCGGATCAGCCCGAGCATCATCCGGAGCGAAGTCGTCTTGCCGGCGCCGTTCGGGCCCAGATAACCGAAGACGTCTCCGGCCTCGACCGTCAGGTCGACGTGGTTGACCGCGACGATCCTGCCGTACCGCTTGACGAGCGCCCGGGCTGCGACCGGGGGCGCATCGGTCACTTCAAGTCTCGAGCAGCCGTCTCTGCCGCCGCCGAGGGAAGCGATCCTGCGAGGACGAACGCAACGTCGCCTCGCTGCCAGGAGATCACGGTCCCGAGCTGCGTAGCGAGCTCGTGACCAGTGACGCCGCCGAGCGAAACCGCCGGCAGACCTGTCAACGGACCCTGCTTGGCTTGCGCGTCGGCCTTGTGCTCGGCCAGCACGATCGCGCCGAGACCCTGTCCGTAGACGACGAGCACCGTCTTCGAGTCAGAGCCGCCGACGAGCTCGGTCGCCTTGCGCGGGAGGCCGACTAGCGTGTTCGGGGCGACGACCGGGAATCCAGCGGCCGCCTCGACCGCATCGAGGCCGCTCACGTGAGAGCCCTTGCTGCCCTTCTCTTTCGGCGTGGAAGTGACAGGCCCGAGCGAGCCCTGCTTGGCGCCGGCGGGAGGCGCGACAGTGACGTCGGCGGCGGACACCGCTCCGTAGGAGATGTCAGTCGTCTCGAGCGCGAGCGTCGGCGCGCTGGATCCTCGTGCGTAGACGGCGATCCGCAGCGGCACTCCGCGGAGGGCGTCCCAGGCAAGTCGGACCGAGCCGAGTAGGCCGCCGTCATGCTTCGGCGAGAGGCTCACGCTGTAGGCCGGTCGACCCGCGACATCCGTCGGCTGCGCAGTCGAGACATCGGCGCGCTTGCTGACCTTGGTCAGGAAATTTCCGATCTCGGCAAGTGACGGGGGGCCGCTCTGCTTGTGCGCGCTCCCGCTCTTCGCCTGCGGCAAGTCTCTGCTGTAGACCGTGTTCGACGACGCGTCGTACAGCGTTACCTTGGTGTCGTTCCAGACAACCTGGACGTCGCCCGCACTCGACTGGAGCTCGAGCCTGCCCCGGCCGTCGCTTCTCAGCCAGAGGCGACCGGAGGCACCCGTCATCAGCGCCGAGCCGACCTGGCCCGTGAGCGCACCGGACGGGAAGAGCTTGTTCGTGAACTTGATGCGCGCTGTCACGCCGTTCGGCTCGGGAGCGCCAAGCGCGTCGTGAATCGCCTGCGCAAGCGGCTTCGCGGGCGGAACCGGCCCGCCGCCGCGCGCGGCAATTGCGATTGCCGAGCCTCCGACTACCGTCGCTACGACGGCGGCGGCGAGAGCGAGCAACTTGGGCGTGGAAAATGTCCGGATGAGCTTCACGGCGTTCCTTTCTCGAGGTCTTCTTCAACCTTTCTACCCGTCAACTCTGAGAAATCCTTGAGAGCCGGCAGCTCGATCGTGAAGCGAGAGCCCTCCGCGTAGGCACGGCCGCCGTGACGCTCGGCGATCGCCTTCACGATCGCGAGACCGAGCCCCGAGCCGGGAACGTCCTCGCGCCCGCGCCAGAAGCGCTCGAAGACCTGTTCGGACTCCTCCGCCTCAACCCCGGGACCCTCGTCGCTCACGGTGAGGCGCCCGCAGCTGTCTGCGCGCTCGACAGCGATCGTCACGCGTCCGCCCTCGGGACCGTATCGTTGCGCATTCTCGACGAGATTCGCCAGTGCCCGCTCGAGGGCTTCGCGGTCACCCAGGGCCTCGACAGGCTCCGGTGCGACGACCTCGATCCCGTCCTTCTGGGTGGCGGCCGCGAGCTCATCGAGACGCACGACCTCCCTCGGCGCATCGGCTGACTCCTCGCGCGAGACCACGAGCAAGTCGTCGGCGAGGCGCGCGAGCCGCTCGGCGTCGCGCGCGAGGTCAGCCACGAGCTCGGGCGTCGCGCCCTGCCGCGTCAGGTAGGCGACGTTGCCGCGGAGAGCGGTCAATGGAGTGCGCAGCTCGTGGGAGGCGTCGGCGAGGAAGCGCCGCTCGCCCTCTCGCGCGCGCTCGAGGCTGCCGAGCATCGCGTTCAGCGTGGCGGCCAGCTGCCCTATTTCGTCGGCAGAGGGCGATTCCGGCAGGCGGCGCCGCGAATCGCCGGTGCGCTCGATCTCAGAGGCAGCTGCGGCGAGGCGACTGAGCGGGCGAAGCGCACGACGCAGGAGTAGCGCGACGGTGAGTGCCGCCAGCGCGGCGGCGACGAGGGCCGAAGCGAGCAGGAACAGATGCAAGCTGGCCAGGGTCTCGCGCAGGTCGCGGGTCGAAGCGCCGACGACGACGGCCCCGCCCGCGGCGGGCCCGCCAAAATCGGCCAGCGGCGCGGTGTAGGCGCGTAGCTCGTCGTTTCCGAGCCGCGTATCGACGTAGCCCGTACGGCCCTGGTCGATCGCGGAGTGCACAAGCGGGCCTGTCGGCAGCACGCGCCCGCCCAGAGAGAGGGAACGCGCGACGATTCGCCCGTGCCGGTCAACCACTTCGACGATCGGCTGCGCACCGCCGATTGGCGAATCGAGCGCGCCGGGTCTCGTCAGGAGCGCGGGCGCGGAAGCGCTCAGCTGTGCGACCTCGACCGCGCGCTCCCGGAGCGTCCGGTCGAGCGTGCGATGCAGGTGTCGGGAGACGAGGAGGTCGACTCCGACGCCGACGACAACGAGCGCAAGGAGGATCGCGAGCGCAGCCGCCGCGACCGCCCGGGCCTGGAGCGAGCGCCAGGTCATCGCCCCAGGATGAAGCCTGAGCCGCGCACCGTCTCGATCAGTGGCGGCTCACCGAGCTTCCGTCTGAGATACGAGACGTAGCGGTCGACGACGTTCAGGCTGGCAGCCGCTTCGCCACCCCAGACCCGGTCGAGCGCGAGCTCCCGGCTGACGACTCGCCTGGCATTGCGAAGCAGCAACTCGAGCAGGTCGGCTTCGCGGGGGCTCAGGCCGAGGTCGCGGCCGCCGCGCCGTGCGTCCCGGGTTGCGAGGTCGAGGACAAGGTCGCCGTGGGCGAGCACGTCCTCCGGCTCGCGGCCCCGCCGGAGCAGCGCCCGAACGCGGGCGAGCAACTCCTCGGTCGCAAACGGCTTGACGAGGTAGTCGTCCGCACCCGCGTCGAGCCCCGCGATTCGATGCGGAACGGCGTCGCGGGCCGTGAGCAGGAGGATCGGCACAGCGAGACACTTCCCGCGCAGCCGGCGGCAGACGTCG
>JBGOSR010000148.1:0-5158 GCA_041476065.1 Gaiellaceae bacterium | reverse complement strand
CCGATCAGGGAAGCGAGGCTCGGTTTCCTGACGTGTCGCTGCGTGCCCGTAAGCGAGGGGGACAGTGTTAGGCCACACGGCCCGCTCGCTGGAGGGTGCGCAGCGGCGCGAGGCGGCGGCGGAGCCCGGCTTCGCCGGGCGGGAGCCGGCGCCGGTCAGGGAAGCGAGAGGGTAGGGTTGCCGTATGTTCGCAAGGCTCGCACGATACGAAGTAGCACCGGAGCGGATGGACGAAGCGGTCGAGGCTTTCCGAGAGGCCGTGGCCCAGATCGAGGGCCTCGAGGGGCTCAACGGCGGTTCCGTGCTCGTCGATGCGGAAGACGGCGTCGTCATCTCGATGACCTTTTGGGATAGCCGAACCGCGATGCACGACAGCGAAGTGCAGGCGGCCGGTCTGCGCCAGCAAGCCGCCAAGCAGGTCGACGGCACGGTCGTCTCCGTCCACTGCCTCGAGGTCGTGGCCAGGATCGGCGCCGCAGCGCCCTCGCTTCCCTGACCGGCGGCGGCTCCCGCCGGGCCAAGGGAGCGCGGGTTCATCTCGCGCGACCGCTCCTGCTTCTGCGGCTCCGCCACCGCCTCGCGTCAGGAAACCGAGGCGTTCGTGTAGTCGAACGCCGAGAAGACTGCGTGCCTGCCCTGGAGGTCCCAGCTCATCTCCGGGAGGTCGACGCGGAACGACTCGCCCTGGGCGATCTCGCCGTCGCGCCAGATGAAACCGGTCTTCTTGACGATCCGCACGTCGATCTCGGCGCCGGTGACCGGGTTCGTCAGCGGCGTCATCTGGTTCTCGGTCACGCCTTCGATCGACACCCGTGAGCGCCGCCCGTCCACGGTCACGTCGATCGCCGCACGCTCGACCGCGGTCGTCTCGTCGAGCATCGAGTTGAAGACCTCGAAGAGCCCGTAGCCCTCCTCCCCGCGCCAGATCCGCGCCAGCGCCTCGTACTGCTCGTCGCTAGCGCAGTCGATGTACGCGTGGCCGCGCCCGTTCCCCTCGTGGATCGCGCCCGGCCACCAGAGCGCCCACGAAGCCTTGGCACCGGCGAGGTCAGTGCCGTCCGAGCTGCCGCTCTCGATGACGTGGCTGATGACGGCATGGCAGTTGCCCTCGGGCGAGCTCGGGACCCCGCGGAAGTTGCAACCGCAGCCCGGATCGCAGTTGCAGAACTCGATGTATGTGCCGGTGATCCGCCAGTCCGTCATCTAAGGCCGGCCTCCGCGGCCGAGGACAAGGTTAACTCGCCCACCATTCGGAAGCCGGGCTCCAGGCGCAGGCCTCTGCCTGATGACCCGCCCCTTGTGCGCTGTCGAGGACGCCGCTCTGCGGATCGCGCCGACCCGGCAGTTTGCTCGAGTGAGGAAGGAACTGGCCCGCGCCAACGTCTTGCCGCCCACGTTTGGCACTTTGCAGTGCGCACGGCCGAGGCTGACTACGAAGCCGACCGCGCTCCCGGCGGCCAGCTGAGTCGCCTCGGGCCGGCCCTGTGAGATCACCTCGTTCTTGGGGACCGTCCGCGAGTGGGTGCGGGTGACCCTGCCGACCGTGCAGCCGTAGGCCGCAAGCGTCCGCCGGGCTTCGCTCTCGGTAATGCCAACGAGCAATGGGACGCTGCAGATTGGCTCGACGAAGGTCTTGAAGCCGAGGTCCGTGTAGAGCAGGCTCCAGATCCCGGGCGGATACCGCGACCCTGCGTAGTACGCCTCCCCACGGGGATAAGGATCGGCACCCGGCGAGGCTGTGAACATTTCGCAATCGCCGGGCGAGGAGAGCACGATCGCGAAGAAGGTTTCCTTCGCAATGAACGGGGGATTCGCCAGGGCGAACGAGCGCCAGTCGAGAGAATCTGGAAGCCCGGTAACGATCTGTGAGGCCAAGACGGTGTTCCCCGGGCCCGCCGCCCAGTCACGAATCTCGAGTATGAGGTTCGACGACGGCGCGCAGCCGACCGGCAGATCCACTTGAGCCAAGAGCCCGGCCATGCCGCTCGTCACGATCTGGCCCAGCATTTGATGACCTCCTCCGCCGATGACGGCCGACTGGCTCATGTCGAGAGTCGTTTGCTGCTGGTCGAGCATCGGCGCCGCCGCAGCCGATCCCGTGAACAAGAGCGCGACAACGAGAGCCGGAATTAGAGCGGGGGAAAACCTGCCTAGCATGAGCAGGACCACCGACAGTAGGCCCCGTAACGGTCGAATGCAAGGGTCGGTTAGACCACGGCCGCTTCGCCGAGAAGCGACTTCACCTCGGCGAAGAAGTCCGGCTCCGGCTTGACCCGGTAGTCCGGCCCGAGGGCGAGCGTCGTCTCGCCCTGCGACGTGGAGATCGCGACGATCACCGGGATCTCGCCCGGGAACTCCTTGACGACTCCGGCGAGGCTCCGGACGATCCCCGCCGGCGCCTTTTGCGCATCGACCCGCAGCCGAACCTCGCGCCGCTCCGGGGTCGCCTCGAACGCGCCCACCTCGAGCGCGATCAGCTTCGTCTCGCCCTCCTGCTTGTGGTCGACGCGACCCTTCACGACGAGGATGCTGTCGAGCTCGACTAGGTCGCGGGCCGCCCCATAAACCGAGTTGAAGACAACGACCTCGATCGACCCCGCGAGATCGTCGAGCCGCATGAAGACCATCGGCTCGCCCTTCTTCGTCGTCAGCTGCTTGATCGCGCCGACGATGCCGCCGACGGTGACGATCTCACCGTCGCGCCGGCGCTCCGCCTCCGCCAGCGCGCAGTCCACCTTGCGCCGAAGCTGCTCGCGGATCGCCTGCAGCGGATGCTCCGAGACGTAGACGCCGAGCGTCTCCTTCTCCATCCGCAGCAGCTCGTTCTTGTCGAGCTCGAGCACGGGAACCTGCGGGTGCTGCTCCGGGCGGGTCTCCTCCTCGCCGCCGAGATCGAAGATCGAGCCCTGGCCGGCGAGCCGGTCGGCCTGCATTCGGCCGCCCCACGACGTGGCCGAGTCGAGCACCGCGATCATGCCGCCGCGCGAGTCGCCGGTCGAGTCGAGCGCGCCGCAGCGAACGAGAGCCTCGAGCGCGCGCTTGTTCGCAACCTGCGGGTCGACGCGCTCGGTGAAGTCCCAGATCGACATGAACTTTCCCCCGTCCTGGCGCGCGGCGACGATCGCGCGCGCGGCCGAGTCGCCGACGTTCTTCACCGCGTTCAGCCCGAAGCGGATCCTGCCCTCGACAACCGCGAAGTCGCACTCGGACTCGTTCACGTCCGGCGGCTCGACCTCGATTCCCAGCTCGTGGCAGGCGCTCACGTAGAAGGGCACGCGGTCCTTCGTGTTCATGACGGACGAGATCAGCGCGGCCATGTACTCGCGCGGATGGTTCGCGCGAAGCCACGCGGTCCGGTAGGCGATCAGCGCGTAACAGGCCGCGTGCGCCTTGCCGAACGAGTAGTCCTGCGAGGATTCCATGTCCTTCCAGAGCTGGTTCGCGACGGCGGGCGGCGTGTCGGTCTGCGCGCAGCCCTCGAGGAACTTCTCCTTGAGCGACGCCATCAGCTCGTGGATCTTCTTGCCGATCGCCTTGCGCAGGTCGTCGGCCTCGGCGGGCGAGAAGCCGGCGAGCTGCTTGGCGATCTCCAGGTACTGCTCCTGGTAGATGCAGATCCCGTGCGTGACGCCCGTGATCGCCTCTAGCCGCGGGTCGATGAACGTGACCGCCTCCTGCCCCGCCTTGCGGCGCGCGTAGCCGGGGATGTAGCCCATCGGGCCGGGCCGGTAGAGCGCGACGAGCGCGATCAGGTCCTCGAACTCGGTCGGCTTGACCTGCCGCAGCGCCTCGCGCATCCCGGACGACTCGAACTGGAAGACGCCGGTCGCGTCGCCACGCTGCAGCATGGCGTAGGTGGCGGGGTCGTCGAGCGGCAGCTTCGTGATGTCCACCCCGCCCACGAGCTCGAGCGCCTTGTCGATCACGTCGAGGTTGCGCAGCCCGAGGAAGTCCATCTTCAGCAGCCCGAGCGCCTCGACGTCGCCCATCTTGAACTGGGTCACCACCTCCTGGTCGGGGCCCTTCTGCTGCAGCGGCACGACGTCGGTCAGCGGCCGGTCGGAGATGACGACGCCGGCGGCGTGGATCGAGTCCTGGCGGACGAGCCCCTCGAGCGGCTTCGCGAGATCCACGATCTCCTTCACCTGCGGGTCCGAATCGTAGGCCTGTCTCAGCTCCGCGCCGGGCTTGAGGCAGTCGTCGAGGTAGACCTTCGGGCCTTCCGGGATCAGCTTCGCGACCTTGTCCACGGTGCCGTAGGGGATCTCGAGCACGCGGCCCGCGTCGCGGACGGCGGCGCGCGCCATCATCGTCCCGAAGGTGATGATCTGCGCGACGCGGTCGCGCCCGTACTTCTCGGCGACGTAGTTGATGACGCGGTCGCGCCCGGCAACGGCGAAGTCGATGTCCATGTCGGGCATCGACTTGCGGCCCGGATTGAGGAAGCGCTCGAAGAGCAGGCCGTACTCCATCGGGTCGACGTCGGTGATCTCGAGGCAGTAGGCCGCGAGCGAGCCCGCCGCCGAGCCGCGGCCCGGGCCGACCTGGATGCCGTTGCGCTTGGCGAACGAGACGAAGTCCCAGACGATCAGGAAGTAGTCCGCGAAGCCCATTTCCTTGACCGTCTTCAGCTCGAAGCGCAAGCGCTCCTGGAGCTCCGGCGTCGGCCGTTCGTAGCGCTTTTGCAGGCCTTGGTCGCAGAGCTCAACGAGGTAGTCGAAGGCGTCGCGCTCGTCCGGGACCGGGTAGCGCGGCAGCAGGAACTTGCCCAGCTCGAGCTCGACGTTGCAGCGCGCCGCGATCTCCAGCGTCCGCCGCATCGCCTCCTCGTGACCCGGGAAGTCGAGCGCCATCTCCTCGGGCGACTTGAAGAAGAACTGGTCGGTGTCGAACTTCCAGTGATTCGGGTTCTTCAGCGAGTCACCGGACTGGATGCAGAGCAGCGCCTCGTGAGCGCGCGCATCCGAGTGCCGGAGGTAGTGGACGTCGCCGGTCGCGACGGTCGGCAGCCCCGCCTTGCCGGCGAGCTCGGAGAGCTGCGGCAGGATGCGCTGCTGCACGTCGAGGTGCGCGTTCTGCAGCTCGACGTACGTGTTCTCGCGGCCGAAGATCTGGGCGAGCCGGTCGAGCTCGGTGTGCGCGTCGCTGACGCGGTTCT
>JBGOSR010000147.1:0-5204 GCA_041476065.1 Gaiellaceae bacterium | reverse complement strand
CGTCGGGCTGGCGGACGCCTGGGACGCGATGACGACCGATAGGCCGTACAGCCGTGGGCTCAACCTCGAAGCCGCCTTCACAGAGGTGCGCAACGGTCGAGCGACGCAGTTCGCACCGGATGTCGTCGATGCATTCTTCGCTGCGCACAGGCGACGTCCCGGGGAGTTCCGCGTCGACAGCGCTGCCGACAGCGAGCCGCAGGTCCTGGCCGAAGCCGGCTAGGGCATGACGAGCCGCTCGCCGGGCGTGATCGTCGTCCCGGCCAGGTGGTTCCTCCTCTGCAGCCTCCAGATACCTTCGCGCGGATCGCCCGCGTACCGTGCCGCGGCAATCGACCAGAGGGTGTCTCCCTGTCGCACGACGTAGAGCTGCGCCTTGCCGGCGCCATCCGAAGTGCGGGTGAGCAGGCTCCAGCCGAAGAACGTGGCAACGAGCGCGATCAGAAGGATCCGAACGAACATATGTTCGCCATACTAGAGCGAACAGGTGTTCGTGTCAAGTCCTTCGCAGACCACCACTCCTGGCGGCGGCACCGACGGTGAACGGACGGCCGACGTAGGTCGCCTTCCGGCTCGAGTTCAGCTCGGCGACGATGCGCGCCGCGTAGACGTAGAACCCCGGCTTGAGCCTCCTGCTTGGGAACCCGATCACCCGGTCCCAGCCTCCGGTCAGCTTGCCGCTCGACCTCAGCACCGCGCCACTGGCCCGCGTCGACCGCAACGAGCGAACGATTCGGGCGCGAAGCGTCGGAGAGACCTTCCGCGGCCCGCTGACGCGAAAGAGCCCGGCGGTATAGAACGTCCCCTCCTCGGAGCCGGCGACGAAGCTCCAGGCGGTGTTGTGCGCGGAGCGGGGCCGCGTGCCCCCGATGAAGCCCAAGTGGACGCCCACGGGGCGGTACTCGTGCCGCCAGGCGACCGGACGGCCCGGGCAATGCGTCTCCCCTGCTGCGATCGCGCCCTTCACGACCGCGTAGGACGGCCGGCGGGTCCAGTCTGCGCGCATGAGCCCCGACTGCCAACGGTCGAGGTCCGGCTCGTCCACGAGGTTGAAGAAGAGCACGGACTTCACCGACGGATCGCAGGCCATGAGCGGGATCAGGTTGCCGTAGATCGCCGCCTGTGTTCCCTCGTCGGTCGTGACGACGCTCTCGCGCCCGAAGTACGCGCCTCGTGACCCCGCTGGGATGGTGACCTGCCAGCCGACTTCGTTCAGGCGCATCTTCAGCGTCCGCACCGGCCCCTCGGGCATCCCTGCCTCCTCGAAGGTCGGCTGGGCGGTGCCGAAGAACGCGTCCCAGACCGCCTGCTTGATCCGCGCGAGGTTCGGAATCCCTGCGTTCGGCCAGGA
Source organism: Gaiellaceae bacterium (assembly GCA_041476065.1). Taxonomy (GTDB): domain Bacteria; phylum Actinomycetota; class Thermoleophilia; order Gaiellales; family Gaiellaceae; genus VAXT01. Next base: position 3,853 of record JBGOSR010000147.1, on the reverse strand, counting down.
GTAGCCGGTCTCGAGCTTGTCCGTGTCCAAGTTCGGATGCGGATGGAAGCTGAGCTCGTCCATGATCGGCCGCTTCCGCTTGCTCGCGCGATACGCAAGGCCGATGTCACGGATGCAGCGAACCGGGGAGATCGAGAGGTTGCCCGCCGCCAGGGGATTGTCCGTGCCTCTCGGGCCGAGGCCGACGCCGATCACAGTGATGCCCGGATCGACAGCTTTGAGGGAGTCGTACGACGCAGCCAGGAGGGCCTCGTAGGCCGCGCAGGCCGCCCCTTTGCGATTTGGGGCGAACTGGGGCTGCCAGAAACGGGACTTGTTCGGCTCGTTGCCGACGATGAAGTCCTTCACCTGGGGGAACGTCCGAGCGACGAGCGCGGTGAAGGCGGCGAACTGTCCGACAGCCTGCGGCGAGTCGGTGATCGCCCGCGCACGGTCGGGGTAGATCGAGAGAGTGACGTGGACGCCGTGCGCCACAGCGGCGTCGACCGCGGTCGCGATCTGCCCCTGCTCCGGAATCGCCGTGGGATTCGCGGAGTCCCAGAGGACCGTGATCCGGTTCTCGGTGAGTCCCACGTCGTTCATCGCGCCGTAGAACTGCTGGGCAAGCTCAGGGGATGTCTTCGGATGGTCGTCGGCGACGCCGACCCTCAGGTTTCCGGCGGCGTTCGCCGCGGGCGCGAGCACAAGCCCACTTGCCGCGCACGCGAGCGTCAGCCTCCCGGCTGTCTTGAGTCTGTTCTTCATCGGGCCCTCGTCTATCAGGATTGCAGGACCGCCTGGACGGCGTCGAGGACCCTGGCCGAGCCGAACCGAACCGGGTCGTCTGCGGGAAGCCCGGTCTCCTCGGTGACGGCGAGGGCCGCGGCGCGCGCCTCCTCGTCGTCCAATCCACGCGTGTTGAGCGCGATCGCGGCGACCTTCGCCGGGCGCAGCGGCAGAGACGCGCGCTCGTGCAGGTCGACGAGCTCGGGAAGCGACGGGAGCGGGTAGCCGGGATAGCCCTCGATCTCGGTCGCGCCCGCGACGTGGCAAAGGACGTACGCGTGTGGCGCCGAGCCGTGCATGAGGCCGAGCGTGACGCCCGAGTACGCCGGATGCGACAGCGAGCCCTGCCCCTCGACGAAGAGAAGCTCTCCCCCACGCGCGGCCCCTTCGACGACGAGCCGCTCCGCCGCCCCGGCGATGAAGTCCGCGACGACCGCGTCGACGGCGATTCCCCAGCCCGCGATCGCGACGCCGGTCTGCCCCGTCGGCACGAAGACCGACTTCAGTCCGCGCCGCCGGGCCTCCCGGTCGAGCTCGATCGCGACGGTCTTCTTGCCGATCGCGCAGTCGGACCCGACCGTGAGCACGATCTTCGCGGCGAGCCGCAGGTTCTCGCCCGTGGGCACGGTCAGATCGGCCGGCGGCTTGCGGAGGTCGCGCAGCTCGACGCCGTGCTGGGCCGCCAGCGCAGCCAGCTCGGGATCGTCGGAGACGAACTCGTGGAGGCCGCTCTCGATGTCGAGCCCGGCCGCGATCGACTCCTTCAGCAGCTCGCGCCAGGCCGGCGGGAAGCGCCCACCTTGAGTCGCGACGCCCACGAGCGCCGTCGTCGGCTCGAGTGGGAGCGCGTCTGCGACCGAGCCGACGATCGGAATGCCCTCGTAGCGTTCACCGGCCCGAGCGGAATCGAGGATGGCGACAGTGGGGTGCGGACTGTAGGCGACGACGCCCCGCATCGTCTTCCCGTAGTGAGCGTCACCCGACAGCCGCTCAGCCAGTACTAGATATCGCTTCTCTGACACCGAGCCCTGGGCTTTTGGAGGGGAGCTGGACACCGTCGACGAGCTCCACGCCCGGCCACGGATCGTGGCGGAGGAGGAGATTCCCGTCGAGGTCGACGTGGTCGCACAGGCTCGCGATCTGGGCGCCGGCCGCGACCGCGAGGCCCGACTCGTTCATGCAGCCGAGCATGACGCCGAGACCCAGGGCGCGGGAGGCATGCGCGATCCGCACGGCCTCGCGGATCCCGCCCGACTTGGCGAGCTTGATGTTCACTCCGTGGGCCCGCTCGGCGCAGGCCGGCACGTCGGCGGCGACGTGGCAGTCCTCGTCGACGAAGATCGGAAGCGGCGAGCGCTCCTTGAGCGTCGAGCCGCCGAAGTCACCGGCCGGAAGCGGCTGCTCGCAATATTCGACGCCGAGCTCCGCGAGCTGCGGCAGCGCCTCGAGCGCCTCGTCCAGCGACCACCATTCGTTGACGTCCACCATCAGCGGAAGCCGAGTCACCCCGCGGACGGCGCGCACCCGCTCGACGTCGAGCCCGTCGCCCCCGCCGAGCTTCAGCTTCAGCCGTTTGAACCTGTCCCCCACGTCCTCGGCCCGCCTGGCCATGTCGTCGGGGTCGCCGAGCCAGATCGTCCAGGACGTCGGCGGCCCTTCTCGGCGGAGGCCGAGCAGGCGCCAGACGGGCAAGCCGGCGAGCTTCCCCTGCAGGTCGTGGAGCGCAGCGTCGATCCCCGCGCGGGCCGCGAACTCCTCGCGTGGCAGGCTCGCCTCGATCTCCTCGAGTGCCCAGGGATCGTCTCCCAGGTCGTCGGCGTGGGCTTCGAGATAGCCGAGCGCGGACTCGGCCGACTGCTCATAGCGCGCGATCGGTGTCGCTTCGCCGTAGCCGAGCAGGCCCTCATGCTCGATCTCGACGAAGACGACCTCGGCGGTGTCCTGCGAGCTGCGGGCGATGACGAACGTCTCCGCCAGGTCGAGCGTCGCGATCCGGGCGGTGAGCTTCACGGCCGCACCCTACCGCGCCAAATATTGATATCTCTCGCACCGCCGCCTACCCTGAGTCGACTAGAGAGCAACGGACAGGGGGATACATGGGAAGGCTTTCTTTGCGCCGGGCGTCGTTCGTGGCGGCGATCGTCACTGCGGCGATCACGGCGTCGCTCCTCGTCTCGCCGGCTTCGGCCGGAACGTTCACGCCGTCGCCGATGTGCGGCGTCTCGACGCAGTTCAGCAGCCTTAGTCGGCTCGCGGTCACGTCGACCGCACGAGGCGATACAGCGCGTGAGCCCGGGTTTGCGGACACCGTCGAAAACCCCGGGGCCCAGCAGGGCCGAGGCCGCGGCTTCCAAGCGACCGTGCCGGTGTACGTCCACGTCGTCAGCCCGGACGGGGTGATCGGCAATGTCTCGAACCGGATCATCCGGGACCAGATCGACGTCCTGAACGCGACGTACGGCGGCTTCGAAGGGGGCTACGCCACCGGCTTCAACTTCACGCTCGCCGGCGTCACGCGGACCGTGAACGCCGACTGGTTCTATGCGAGCATCAGTGGCGAGCGGTCCATGAAGCGCGCCCTCCACGAGGGGGGTAACAACGCGCTCAACATGTACCTGACGACGGCCGGCCCGTACCTAGGCTGGGCCTATCTGCCGAACGTCGTCAACCACGGGAACGCGTACCTCGACGGCATCGTCATCGACTGGGAGTCGCTGCTCGGCGCCTCGACGACGTACGCAGGACGCTACGATCAAGGTGAGACGGCGACTCACGAGACGGGTCACTGGCTCAATCTCGAGCACACGTTCTTCGGCGGCTGCAACGCGCACGGCGACTACGTTGACGACACGCCGCCCGAGCTGACGCCGACCTCGGGGTGCCCGGCCGGGAAGGACACATGCTCCGAGCCCGGGCTCGACCCGATCCACAACTACATGGACTACTCGTACGACCAGTGCTACACGGAGTTCACCGCGGGCCAGACCGCCCGCATGCAGGACGCATGGCTCTACTACCGCGCTCCGTAGCCGAAACTACGCATGCGACATCGACGGGCCTGCGCCAAGCGGGCCCGTCATTTTTTCGG